>DHHV01000092.1:0-23585 GCA_002403455.1 Hyphomonadaceae bacterium UBA4763
CCGCCGCCGCCGCCTCCACCGCCGCCGCCTCCTCCTCCTCCTCCCCCGCCACCACCGCCGCCGCCGCCACCGCCAGCGCCGACCTCATTCGACACGGCTGAGTTTCGCCGCGGCTTTGGGCTAGGGTTGATCAACGCCATCCCGGCTTTTGAAGCGGGCGCGACCGGGCAAGGCATTGTCGTCGCCGTTGTCGACACCGGCATCGACGTTGACAGTCGGGAATTGGCGGGCCGGATTGATCCGCGCTCGACCGACATCGTCTCAGACCGCGGCGTCAATGACGAAGAAGGACATGGCACCTTTGTCGCCGGGATCATCGCCGCCAATCGCAACAATGTCGGCAGCCACGGCGTCGCCTTTGAAAGCACGATCCTGGCGATCCGGGCCGAAACGGTTGATTCCTGCACGTCGGAGGAAGAATGCTCATTTTCCTCGGTCAATCTGGCGCGAGCGGTCGATTTCGCGGTCGCGAGCGGGGCGCGCGTGATCAATCTCTCGCTCGGCGGCGAAGGCGCGCTGTCGCCCTTCTTGCGGTCAGCCTTGGTCCGAGCGGTCAATGCCGGCGTGCTGATCGTCGCCGCAGCCGGGAACGATTCCGGTCCAAATCCGCTGCAGCCGTCAAGTTTTGCCAATGACCCGGCGGCCATGGGCCGCGCCGTCGCGGTTGGCGCGGTCGATTCCGACAGCAATCTCTCAAGCTTTTCCAATATGGCCGGGATCGCCCAGAACAATTTCCTGGTCGCGCCGGGCACGCGCGTCTTCACCACCGGAACCGACGATCGGTTCTTTCTCGTATCCGGCACGTCTTTCGCCGCGCCGCATGTATCGGGCGCGCTCGCTTTGCTGCTCGACGCTTTCCCGCAATTGGCGCCGGAGGAGGCGCTGGAAATCCTGTTTTTGTCGGCGGCGGATCTCGGCATTGCCGGGGTCGATAATGTGTTTGGCCGCGGACTGTTGGACATCGGCCGCGCTTTCCAGCCGATCGGGACGGCAACGCTCGCGGCGCGCAGCGTCAGTGGCGCACCGACCGCCATTCCTCTGCCGGCGCCAAGTGGGCCGATCGGCGCGGCGGGGGATTGGATCGCCGCCAGCGCCGCGCTCGACGCAGCGATCATCACCGACGCCTTCGATCGGCCGTTCCGCGTTGATCTCGGCGCAGCCTTGGCCGCGCAGGCTCCCGCCGGTTCGAGCCTCACCGCCGTTCTTGCCGGGCAACTCGCCCGCGAGCCGGTGGTGCAGCGGGTCGCCTCGGGTCCCGGGTTCGTCGCCAGTTTCACCGATCGCGATCGCTCGTTCGACGACGTGCTGCCCTTTTCCGCGCTGCGCGATGACAGCCCCCGGCTGGAGGTGGAGGCGGCGTTTGGCCCCTGGCGGTTGTCGGCGGTCTCGGGCGGCGCGCCAATCGGGGCCGAGGCCGGACGGGGTCTGTCATCGGCCTGGCGCTCGAGTTTTGTGCAAGGCTTTGGCGAAAGCGGCTCGTTCACCGAAATCGGTCGGCGCTTTGGCGCGCTGGAGGTCGGGTTCAACGCCGGTCTTGGGCAAGAAGTTGGGCTGTTTGGCGCCTATGCCGCGCGCGCGTTTGGCGCGCACGCGCTGCGCCTCGATGTATCGCGCGTGCAAGAACAAGGCGCCACCGCCTTGGGCGCGTTCGCCAGCGCCTTTGGCGGCGCGCAAGAGCGGGCGCAATCGCTCTCAACCGCATTGAGCTGGCGCGGACCGATCGCCTTTGGCGCGTTTGGCGCGGTCCGCACCGAGATCGCGCAAAGCCAGATCGCGCCGTTCACCGCGATCGCCGAGACGGCGCAAACCTGGTCGCTGGCCTGGGCGGCCTCGCTCGAGCGACGCTTTGGCGGGGTGGCCTTGCGCGCCGGGATCGCCCAGCCGCTGCGAATCGAAAGCGGCGGGTTTGCGGTGGATTTGGCGAGCAGCGTCGCCGCCGACGGTAGTTTGGTGTTCAGCCGTCAGTTTCTGGGTCTGTCGCCGACCGGACGCGAGCTTGATGTCGAATTGGGCATGGGCCTTGATCTGCCCTTTGGGCGGTTGAGCGCCAATGTCATCCACGTTGTCGATGACGCCCATGTCGCGGGGCGAAATTCAACCGGCGGCTTGCTGCGGTTACACGGCACGTTTTGAGCCGTCTGCTGAAGGCGCGCGGAAAACGAACGTGAAAGATGACAAAGCCAAAGGCTTGCTTTAAGCCCCGCGCCCACGTTTTGGATAAAAGGGGTGCGCCGTCATGGCTGTTCGCGTCGCCATCAATGGCTTTGGGCGTATTGGTCGATTGGTGCTGCGCTCGATCATCGAGCATGATCGCCGCGACATCGAAGTCGTCGCCATCAATGATCTCGGCTCGACCGCCACCAATGCGCATTTGCTGCAATATGACAGCATTCACGGCCGCTTTCCGGCGCAAGTCGTGGCGGGGGCCGACACGCTGGATGTCGGCCGCGGCCCGATCAAGGTGACGGCGATCCGCGATCCGAAAATGCTGCCCTGGGCGGAATTGGGCGTTGACATCGCTTTTGAATGCACGGGGATTTTTACCTCGAAAGACAAAGCCAGCGCCCATTTGGAAGCTGGCGCCAAGCGCGTTCTGGTCTCGGCCCCCGCCGACGGCGCCGACAAGACCATCGTCTTTGGCGTCAATCATGACCGCTTGACGGCGAGCGACCTTGTCGTCTCGAACGGCTCTTGCACCACCAATTGCTTGGCGCCCGTCGCCAAAGTGCTGAACGATGCGGTGGGCATTGCGCGCGGCTATATGACGACGGTGCATTCCTACACCAATGATCAGCCGACGCTCGATCAAATGCACAAGGATCTTTATCGGGCCCGCGCCGCGGCGCAGTCGATGATCCCAACCTCGACAGGGGCGGCCAAGGCCCTGGGGTTGGTGCTGCCGGAATTGCAAGGCAAGCTCGACGGGTCATCGGTGCGCGTGCCAACGCCGAATGTCTCGATGATCGATTTGGTGTTTACGCCCGGTCGACCAACGACGGTCGAGGAGGTCAATGCGGCGATCCTTGCCGCCGCCAACGGGCCGCTCAAGGGCGTGCTGGCGGTCACCGATGCGCCGCTCGTGTCTAGCGATTTCAATCACGACGCCGCCTCGGCGACCTTTGCGCTGCCGCAAACCCAAGCCATTGACGGCGGTCAGATGATCCGCGTTCTGGCGTGGTATGACAATGAATGGGGCTTTTCCTCGCGGATGAGCGATACGGCGGTCGAAATGGCCAAGCTGATTTAGGGCTGAGCACATGACGCCGGGCGATTTCAAAAAATCGCCCGGTTGTTTCGACCTTATTTGATCAGCGTCACCGGCAAATCCGACAAATGCACGACCTTGCTCGCCACCGATCCCATCAGCAGATTGCCAATCGTGCCCATGCCGCGCGTGCCGATGATGATGGCGGCGCAGCCATGCGCCTTGCCGGTCTCGACAATGGTGGGGGCGATGTCGCCGAACACGACCTCGGACGTCGGTTCAACGCCGGCGGCGCGGGCGCGTTCTAGCGGCGGACGCAAAAATTCAAGCCCGCGATCGGTTTGAATCTTTTTGGCCTTGTCCTTGGTCATATAGATTTCGACTTCGCCATAAACGAGCGGCTCTGGAAACACCGTCACGAAATGCACCGGCATGCCGTATTTGGCGCTTAAGCGAATGGCGTGATCGGCCGCGCGTTCGGACGGCGCCGAGCCGTCAATCGCCACAAGTAATTTTTCCATTTTCCTCTCTCCCATATCGCAACGGCAGTTTTTGCGCTGGCGGCGGCCTTTGTTGCCGGTTGCCCGACCTTTGAGGGGAGGTAAGAATGCGGTCGAAGCGTTTCAAACCCTTGCAAAACTTTGCAGGCATACAAACGCTGCGGCGAAACAACACAGTCGACGGTTCGTTCTTCGGCGGCACGGCGTGTATGAACGAACGTCCAATGTTGCGCTATGCCGATCGTTGGCCTGGCGAGCGAGTAGACTCACCGCTCCGTCGCGCATTCTCGATTGGAAGTCGTCATCGCCTCAGCAAAGGGCGCCAATCCAAAGGCAGCGCGGTCCCGTTCAAGGGTTTGGGCGTCCGCGATCGGGAACGGCGCCCACGCGCCGTCTTTGCAGACGCCTTGCGTTCCGAATCGCTGTAATTGGCCGCGCGCCAACGCGACCTTGTCGGAGAGCCGCGCATAATTGGCAGGATTGACCTCATTGAGTTCCAATAATGGCGTCATGACCTCTAACGCGGTTGCCTGCAGGTCTGGGTCCGTCACGGCATGGCCAATCAGCAGCCACGCCCGTCCCGCCACGTCAGCACCGTGCTCAGATAACGCCGGCCAGCTTTCACCGGAAGCAAAAGAAATTCGCAGAAATTGGGCATTGTCTGCATCCTGCTGGGCAATCATCCCACGCAGCTCGGTCGTGAAAGCCTCGGCCTCGGCAGCTGTGAGCATCTTGATCGCTGGAATCTCCGCCGCGAGCACATTTATTCGAGCATAAGCTAATCGCAGCATCTGGTCGATTGCGGAACGTTGCCGAATGTTACCGACGAAGGGGGCCGCCGCGCGCCCGTCACGCCACATTTGCGCCTCCCGCTGCGCCCACTCGATTGCAGTTGGGCGCGCTCCGCTCAGCACGGCATTCATCCAAGCGGCAAAAGCCTCGATCGCCGCGGCAACAGCTGGGTCATCTTGCGCCGAGGAAGTATCGGTGACCTGCGCTTTCGCTTGGCCAGATTTTGTGAAAGCCGGCAATTGGCCAAGTCCCAAACCGACCATCAGGCAGATGAGCCACGATCCGAGGGGTGAAGGCTTGGCCTTTCTGGTTGCGGGTAACGACGGCGACCTCGTAAAGGTGAACAGCATTGCAGCACTCCCGTCTAAAACAGATTCCGAAAGCTAAAAGGAATAGCGACCGACAGCGCAAAATCGGGTGAGGCGTCGGTAAGGCCCGCTTGGGCGTTGACCACCAGGGTCAGGTGATCATTCAAACTGACGGACGCGCCAAACACCAATCGCCCATCAGTGGTGCGCGTCCCAAGCAATGCCTGACCGCCGGCAAAGCTACGGAAAGATCTTTGATAGACATGAGACGCGTTGAAAGACACACGGTCGTTCAGTACGATGTTTAATCCAACTGATGCGTCAAGCGTATCGCCAGGATCAATCCGACCAAAGCCAGAAAAACTTTGTCGAACATTCGCCATGTACCCGATAGACGAAAAGAACACGACGGGGTCATACTGCCAAACGGCAGTTGCGCCGCCGCCGGCTCCGAAAAAGCCATTGCCGGTGGGCGCGCGCGCAAGGCGGGTCGGCGCGCCTGGTTCATCCGATAATGGGATTTGAGGAATCTCGAAAGCGCTTTCGCCGCTTGGCAAACGCGCCCGGCCGCGGACGATAACGGCCGGAATAGGCCCATCCGCCAGGATCGGCTGCCATGAAAGCGTTATATCGGTGTCGCCCAGCCCCAACCCTTGGATTAGCAAGTCCTGGACATCGGCCGTGCCAATGCCGCGTAACTCGCGATCTTGCCGAAATACGCCAGAAGTCCGCATTTCAAGTTGCGTGCGGTGCGGCCATAAACACGCGCCCAGCCAATCCGGACAAAAGGAGGGTAAGCCGATGCGCCCCGTCATCGATCCAGAGAAGATATCGCGATCGAGATCATCAACACGGATCGTGCCGATGACGATCGCATTGAAAATCGTAAAGCCTGCAATGTTGACGCGGTCACTGGAGGCGTGGGTGAAATCGAAACTCGGCTCGATCTGCGCGGACCCCCTTGGCAATAAAACGCCGCCTACATCGACCAATAACTGATCGGCTGCGCGTTCGCTGCGCAACCGATCGCCGTCGGCTCCCGCTTGACTGCCCGTGGTTGGAGGCGCGGTGTCATTTTGCGCAACCTCGACCGGCGGCGCGCGGGGCGCAGGCGTAGGTGCGACCGCGCTCTCCGATTGCGAGGCCGACGGGGAGAGAGAGGCTTGTGGGGCTGACGTTTGGCCACGTTGTTGGATTAGAGACTGAATGACGGCGCGTTGTTCGTTGATTTGACGATCTTGTCGGCGGATATGATCGGCTTGGTTTGCGATAATCTGGGCCTGTGTGGCCAATTGTTGCTCGATCGCGCGGAGGCGGTCATCAATCGGCGCCGATGACTGCTCTTGGGCGAACGCCCCTGCATTTACCCACATTGTGGTCGAGAGAACCAGAGCGCGCAACGTGTTCTTGAACATGTCTCCCCCCTATTATTTTTGTTATCCGATGATACCGGATATATCCGTGACAGATGGCGGAAGCATAAATACGTTTATAACAAGATTATTATTTACAACATTCATGTTTCCGACTACATTCGTTGTCTGAAGAACCCCGTTAAAATTTCCAGGAAGGGAACCAAAAGCCCCAACAACCTGAACTTGACTTTCAGATATCGCGGTCACATCAACGTTTGGTGGCAGCTGACCGGCCTGTGCGCCAGACGCCGTCGCGTAGTCTGCCGAGAACGCAAAGCCAAAATACAATCCCCGAGCACCGCCCCGGGCTTCATCGAGTTCCGCCTCGCTCATCGGCGCAGCGCTGGAAGCCGCGCCACCAAGAGCGGCTGCGAACAAAAGATCATTTGAAATGTCCGCTTCCGCAACAGCGGCGCCCGAGGCTGACAGCGCGGAAACTGAAACCAACAGTCCCGTCAGCCAGCGATTGAATGAACGGTGGAATTTCATTTTCCGGCTCCTTTAAAACTCGTCAACGCCCTTCGGCACAATTGCAGTGTTTAGGGCATAGATCGACTGCATTCGCTCTTGCGTCAGCGCTAATTTTTGATCGATGATAAAGTCAGCATTGCCAAGAACGCCATTTTTTTGAAGTACTACAAGAACAATATTTCCCCACCCTTGCGCAAATTCTGCCATTTTTACGGTTCTGTTGCCGAAGGCCGGGTCTGCTATATAAACCTTGTCTCCTGCGGCGCGCTTAACCACCACAAAATGACTGTAGCCGCGTGTAGTGATAATAGTGATTACAGGTACCTTGAGGTCGTACAGCTTTGAGGAGTCGGCCAGTCTAAATCCGCCTGCCGCGAATCCAGCCCGCTCAGCGGTTTGCTTAAGCTCCAAAAGTGAAAAGCCGGCATTGGCGATCTTGCGCAGCGACTTTTCGTCGGCCGCGCCAAAAATTCGCTCGATGATGTCGCGCTCGCCGATCGGCGCGTCGTAATAGTGACGCAACAAGGTCGCGAGGGCGGCGGCGCCGCAACTTAAATCATGTCGCTGGCGCTCGATGCCCTCAAAACGCATGTCAACAAAAGACTTCGTTCGAGTCTGAACGAGGCCCGTCGGCGTGTATGTGACGCGTTCGCGCGGCAGGTTTTCGCTAGCCGTCGTCTGCGCCATCGTCGGCGCGAGCAGAACCAGCGAGGCAATCACGACTGGCGACAGTATAGCGGCTTTCATGGCGCGCCCCCCGCCAGCCCGATGTTGATGGTGATCGCATTGGCGACAAGGTTCAGCGCTCCGGCGGTTTGGCTGACCTGCGCGGCCCCGGAGAAATTTCCGAAGGACTGGCTAATCGTGTTGCGAGCATTGATAACGATCTCACCATTCGCCGCCTCATTGTCTGAAGCGACCTGAGACAAGCCGATATCGCTCAGCGCGAATACGTCGGCCTCGGCGCTCGCGGGGGCAAAGGCCAGCGCAAAAAGATTGGCCTGGGAATTGCCAACACCGATCGCCTGATTGACCTGGACGACGCCGCTTGCCCCATTGAAAGCTTGGTCGATCCGGTTTTCTCCGTCGAGGTCGTAGCGATTGACCCGATTACTGATTGCGGTTTGCTGAACGCTTGCCGCCGATATCAGGCCGATCTCTGTCGAGGGCGACGCCTTTAGGGCAGCGAGCGCGAGCAAGTTGGCCTGTTGGTTGGCGATTCCGCTTTCTTGATTGAGTTGGCCTATCCCGCGATGACCATTGCCCGCTTGGTCCAGTAAGGTTGAGGCGCGCATTGGGCGGGCCAAATCGATTTGTAATCCTTCTGTTCGCTGATCTAGGGCGACTTCGGCGATAGCGCCTCGTTTGAGATCACGGGTTTCGGTTTGCACCATCCCTGAAGCGAGTTCGCCGTCGAGGAGTGCAGAATGCACGGTTTCCACCGTGACGGGATCGAGTGATGGCGGCTCTTGGGCATTCGCACAGGACGCAAAAACGCTAAGTTGCGCCAGCAACGCCCCTGCGACCGGTCGACTATCCCCTGACCATCCTCGACGTCGGGTCGAAAAGCCCGGCCGGGCGATGGTGCGTCCGGCCGGCAGAGTGGGGAGCTGCGCAAAAAGGAATGGCATGGTTCAACGCTCCGCGCGACCGCCGCCCTCAACCTGGCGCTGAGAGCGGCGGCTTGCCGATTACAACCCTACGGCGCTGGTGATCGCCGAGATGTTGATGATCGTTGCTTGGCTGTTGAAGGTGCCAGTCGCTTGATTGAAGGTAACGACCCCAGAATTTCCGAGAGCGGAACCCGTAATCAACGACAATTTTACCGTGTTGACATCGGTAATTTCATTGCCGGAGGTGATCTGGCTAAGACCGGAATCGGCCAAAGCTTCGATCGAATTGGCGCCAAGCGCCGCCGACAAAACGTTATGCTGATTGTTTCCCGTGCCAGCATTCTGATTGACTTGGAAAACCCCTTCGTTACCGATCAGTGAGCCGCTCATTCTAGCCTCAATGTCGCGGTCCAGCGTCATTGGGTCGGTTTCGCCGGTCGTGACGAAATCCACCAATTGGGTCAGGTCGCCGCCGAGCTCGCTGGTGTTATCCAGCGTCCGCTGATCGACATAGGCTTGCGCATTGGTTACTTCGGTCAGCGGGGTGGTTTCACTGGCTTCACCGAAGGTTGCCGCAAACGCGCCCACGTTGCCTTGATTGCTGAAATTACCGGAATCTTGGTTGAATTGACCAATCCCCGTGTTGTCGCTCAGCGAGTCTGTAATGTCCGACAACCGATCGATGCCGAAATCGCCGGTGTCCGCTGTCACATTTTCGCCCGCGCCGCTGGCGGCGCCGGATGAATTGTTCTCGATGCGCGCATTGACATTGGCGTCAGTCAAGGCGGCGCCCGTTGCGTCCGCATCAAAATCGACCGTAATCAACACATCTTTGGCTTTTGCGACATTTTTGGTGATTTCCACAGTCCGGGTTTTATTGACCGTGAAAAACACTTCGTTGTCGGCATAGGCGACGCCGGACAACAGGCTCGCCATGGCGACCCCAAGAAGAAGCTTTCTCATAGGTTGATTTCCTTTTCAGTTGAGTCTGTTAAAACGTCGGCAAGCTGGCGCCGACTGCCGCGATCGACAGCACGTTTGCTTGGTTGGACATGTTGCCGACTGATTGGTTGGCTGCGAAAACGCCGACATTGCCATTGAACGAACCCGTCAAAGCCGCAGCTTTGACAATTCCGACGGCTGCGGGCGCATCATCGTCCACCTCTGTATCTGACTCCATCACTTGGTTTTGGGCGTTGATTTGACCCAAATCGGCCTCCGCCAATGCAACGCCGCTGGGCGCCAGGGAAAACGCCAATGAAAGGACATTGACTTGGTTGGCAAAATTGCCGGCTGACTGGTTCGCAAAAACTAGCCCCGTATTGCCGTTGAACGAACCAGATATGGCGGCGTCACGGAACAGGATATTAACCGTGTCCACGATATTGCCTTCGCCCTCCAGCCCAGTTGCCGACGACGTGCCATTACGTTGATCGACGGCGGCCGAAGCTTCGGCAAATCCAAACTCGCCTGCGACAGGCGGCGGCGCATCCGGCGGCGGGGGTTCATCAAAACCAGGCAGCGCCACGTCAACCGCCGCACTGAACAAAGTGCCTTGGTTGTTGGCATTGCCACTAGCTTGGTTGATCGACAATATACCTGTATTATCGCTGGCCGAGTCGATAATAATATCTTGCTTTTCGGCGCAGTTTTCACACGCTTTGTTGCCAAAATTTGATTGATTGGCGACCGCTAGCGATTCCGCAAACTTTTGCGGCTCCAGAACTACAGTGAGTTCGGAATCGACTTGTACATCAAAATTAATCGTTTCCGTCACTGTAATGGTTTTAGTCTGCAAGGTCGATGCGGTGATCTCGCCGTCGGCAAAAGCCGGCGACGCCAATAAAGCGGCGAGCGCTCCACCCGCCATCAAGAGTTTTCTCCAGCGTTGCATGTCCGTCTCCTCGGCGCCTGGAACGGCGCGACCGGAGACTGGGCGCATTAGCAACAATCGGTCATTAAACTAGTTTAACACCCAAGCGCGCTGAGCTGTGTTAATTACAGCGGACACGATTGGGTGTCACTTTGTGATTGTCGAGGTTGGTCATCGGAGCGGTTAGTGGCACGTTCACGACGGATTGCCCACCTGTCGCTCCAAATCAGGAAATCGACCGAGAACAAAGTTAAAGACGCGTGTCCGGGTGTTTAGTTGGCCGTGTAATTTGTGGGGGCGTCGATGGCCGGTTCAAATATTGAAGACATGGGAGACGCTCCCGTAACGCGGGTTCGGTCGTTGTTTGAACCTAGATCAGACGGATTAGGTGGGATCCCTGACCCGCTCCCTTGGCTAAAGGCTCAACGCTCGGTGCCGGGGTTCTCAAAAAAGATGGCAGCGTCTTTTAATAAGATGGATGGCCCCCTGGATTCATTTTTGCGAAAAATCAATTACCTCCGCCGAATTGTGCCTTGTGGTACAGAGATATTTAAACAAAATGATTGCGGTGATCATATTTACTTGCTGACGGATGGCTGGGTTGGGCTTCAGTCTTGGGGACATGATGGCGAGGAGCATATTTTAGATTTTCTTATCGGATATGGCTTTTTTGGGTTCCCATGTAAAAAAACGGGAGAATATTGCTACAGTGCAATTGCGATTACGGCAGTTGAAGTTTATCGTTTTGAAGTCGCGCAGCTGAAATCGATGATTACCGGAGAGCCGTCGCTCTCTGTTGCGATACAATCTGACATTTTCGATCAATTAATGCGGGCGCAATCGCGGCAAAGCGCCATGGCCTGCAAGCATGGAATCGATTTGGTCGCTTCGGCCTTATGGGACTTGGCGGATCGCGTGCTCGTGACACGAAAACGCGCCAATGGCAGTACGCGCCTGCAACTGCCAATTAATCAGTCGATGTTTGGGAAGTATGTTGGCGTTTCAAATGTCTATATTTGCAAAATGCTGACGATGTTGAATGCGGCTGGCATTAAAGTTGAGTCGACGAACGGAGGAATAGTCATTGCTGATTTTAACGTCCTTCGAGAGTTCGTTCAACGTTCAAATTAACAAATCTAAAGCCGACATTTATGGCTCGAAGGCCGAAAGCGTTTGTGAATTGTCTAGTGATTTATACCAGTAAGGTCGATTTATCGCGCCGTTTCGCCGGCGCGGCGCGCTTTGGCTTCATCGGACTCGGCCGGCACATATTTTCCCGGCTGCAATTGCCCATCCACCATGCGCGGCGGGATATAGACTTCGTCGCGGTGGCTTGGCTGGGTCAGCACAAACACAAATTGCGCCGCGAGCGCCAAAGCAGCCCCGCCCAGCGCCAAGCCTTGCAAAGGCCAGGGCGGTGGAATGTGATCATCACTGCGATCGCGGTCTAAAATCGTCCGCATGGCGGCGTAGACCAGGAATGGGGTCAGGAACAGGCCGATCTGAATCAGAATGCGAATGGTCACGTCGCCTCGCTTTCGCCGCCATAGAGCTGGCGCGCCAGCCCACGGATCATGCCGGCGGTTGCTCCCCAGAGAAAATGCTGCGGGGTCGGAATGGAATAATAGCGCCGAACGCGTCCATTCCATAGCGTTTCATGCAGGAGATGACGGCGGGGATCGAGCGCGCTGTCGAGCGCGACTTCGAACAATTCAGCGACCTCGCCCGCATCGAGCCGGAATTGCGCGCTCGGATCGATCAGGCCAACAACCGGGGCGACCAAAAACCCGGTGACGGTTTCATAAAGCGGGCCATAACCCAAGAGCTGCACCTTGGCGGGGTCAAGGCCGATTTCTTCCTGGGCCTCGCGCAAGGCGGCGTGAGCGGGGCTGGCATCGGTCGCCTCGACCCGCCCGCCCGGAAAAGCGACCTGACCGGCATGTTTGGCGAGGTGATCGGCGCGCCGCGTTAGAACCAGCGACAACCCGTCGGGGCGCGGCGCGATCGCCGCCAGCACGGCGGCTGGGCGCAACGCGCGCGCCGGCTCCGCCGGCCGATCGCCAGAAAGATCATAATCGCTGAACGGCGCATGCGCCTCGCGCAAGGGATCATCGCCGAGGGGGCGCAAAAAACGCGCCGCGCGATCGAGGAAATCGCCGGCGCCGGCCCAGGCGAAATGCTGTTCCCAATTTAAGGTCTCGGCGGAAAGAACGGCGGCAGGCTGACCCATTTTGCTATTCCGCCGCGCCAAGATCGAACATCGCCCCGCGCGAGCGGGCGCACAGCCGCAAGCCGTCAGGGCCGTCTTCGGCAAGGCTCAGCCGCGCTAAATCATAAAAGCAGGCGCGCGACAGCCGCGCTTCCAATCCGCCGCGCACCCGCACATAGGGACGCGGGGCGCCGTCTCGATCAGTCTCGACGCGGATCGGATGGGCCGCATCGGCGATCACCACATCGCCGACATTGGTGGTGAAGGCGAGGGCCGCGCCGTCCGGCTCGGCCAATTCATCCACCCGCACCGCGATAAAGGGCGCGTCTTCGACGCGGACCAACACTTTTTCTCCTGGCGTGACGAGATAGATCGCCCCATCCGGGTCTTTTCGCAAAATCGTCGAGAACAGCCGCACCAAAGGCGGGCGCCCAATTCGCGCGCCTTCATGCCACCAGCTGCCATCGGCGCGGATTTCCATGCCGATATCGCCGCAATGGCTGGGGTTCCAGCGTTCGACCGGCGGCAAGGCGCTGGCCCCGCCCAAACGGCGCGCTTCGGCAAGAAGAGCGGCAAGATCGATCGAGGCCACAGACATGGCGGTGATATCGGCGCGTTTGCGCGCGCCGACAAGCCCTGGATTGACGTTGACGCAAAGTGTCGCTGCGCTTTCTTTTCAGTTGCTGAAATCGCCTTGGGCCGTCTTGACGGACACTCAAAATCCGGATGATCTCCGAATGATAGTCATTTCAACAATATTTCCCCCGTTTGGATCGCGCCCAATGTCTCGCAAACATGACTTCGTCTTGGCGGCCGCACAGGCTGCGCCGATCTTTTTCGATCGCGACGCATCTTTGGAAAAAGCCGTGCGCGCCGTTGAAAACGCCGCCGCGCAGGGCGCCGATGTGGTCGCCTTTGGCGAATCTTGGCTGCCCGGCTATCCGTTTTTTATCGACGCGCCGCTGAATGATGCTTGGTGGGAGGCCGCCGCCGACTACGCCGCCAATTGCATCGACATTCCCGGCCCGGAGACCGACGCGCTGTGCGCCGCCGCCAAAGCCGGCGGCATCGACGTCGTCATCGGGGTTGGCGAGCGCCATCCGCTGACGCAAGGCACGCTCTTTTGCACGCTGTTGTTCATCGGCCGCGAAGGCGTGATCCTTGGCCGCCATCGCAAAATCAAACCGACCCATCATGAGCGCTCGATCTGGGGCGATGGCGACGCCGACGGTCTGGTGACGCATGCGCGGGATTATGGGCGGCTGTCGGGGCTGAATTGCTGGGAGCATAACGTCGTGCTGCCGGGCTATGCGCTGATCGCGCAAGGCGCGCAGGTCCATGTCGCCGCCTGGCCGGGGCGAGAGCCGGACCAAACCCCGACCGATCCGGTCTGGGCGCGGCAAGTCCTCCTCTCGCGCGCTTTTGCGAGCCAAGCCGGCGCCTATGTCATCGCCGCCGCCGGCCTGCGCCTGCATGCGCATGTGCCGGAGAAATATCGCTCGATCGCCCCGTTCGAGCATAATGGCCGCTCCTGCATCATTGATCCGCGCGGCGAGATCATCGCCGGGCCGCTGGATGGCGAAGGCTTGCTGCTGGCGCGCGGCGATCATGCCCAAATCCGCCGGGCGAAAGTCGCCTGCGACGCGGCGGGGCATTATGCGCGGGCGGATTTGTTCTCGTTCAGCGTCAATCAGCGGGTATTGTTTGGCCAGCCGACGACGGCCGCGCCATCAGGGTTGCCGCAAGGTTAAGTCCATAATTTATCGGTCCGCGACGAACACAACTTTAAGTGTTGTTGGATAGACGGTTTGTTATCAGCCCCGGACCCGTGACTCAGCATGCACGTTATCGCAGGACCAAAAGCGATCCGCAGCGACGAATGGTTCGAGGCGCAAGCCGTCCGCCTCGCGCCGCTTTTCTTGAGCGCATCGGTCGAGGGTCTGTTCGCGGCGCAGTCTTGCGGCAAAATTCTCTGGGCGGACGCGGCCTTTTTCCAGCGCTTTGTCGGCGATGATCCCTGCGGCTCGGACGAACTGAAACTCATTTACCCGAATGGCTGCGAGGAAATAAGCGGCGGGGCGCCCGCGCCGCGGCGCCTCGCGGTGGAAATCCGTGCGCCGAATAGCGCCGACCCGCAGCGCGCGATGGCGATCATCGTCCAGCGTCGTCGACCGGGCCTTCCCGCGCCGATCCTGTTCGGGGCGATCGTTAAATCCGAGCGGGCGCGCGAGCCGGCCGTCGAAGACCGTTATCGCCAGCTCTATGAAACCGCCGCCGTCGGCATTTACCGCTCGACCGCCGATGGCCGCGCCGTCTACGCCAACCCGACCTTTGTGGCGATGATGGGCTATGCCAATGAAGCCGCCTGGGTGGAGGCGCTCAGCTCGATCGAACGCGAGTGGTATGTCGAGAAAAACCGCCGCCAGGAATTTCTCGACGCGATCGCTGAAACCGGCCAGGTCGTCAATTTCGTCTCGGAAATCTATCGCCACCGCACCGGCGAACGGATCTGGGTGTCCGAAAGCGCGCGCGCCATTAAAAATGAATTTGGCGAGGTCGAATATTTCGAAGGCACCATCGAGGACATCACCCCGATCAAACGGGCCGAAGCGGAATTGCGGCGCAGCGCCGAGCTTGCCGATCGCGCCAACCGGATGAAAACGCAATTCATCGCCAATATGAGCCACGAATTGCGCACGCCCCTGAACGGCATCTTGGGGGCCGCGCAATTGCTGCGGGACTGCAACCAGGATTTCACCGTCCAGGATTATGCCGGGATCATCCAAAAATCGGCCGAGGGCCTGCTGCTGATCCTCAATGATCTGCTGGATTTGTCGCGGATCGATGCGGGCGCCGCCACCTTGCGCGCTGAGCCGTTCTGCCTGCGCGAAGCGCTCAGCGATGTCGCCGAGCATTGGCGGGCGCCGATGGCGGCCAAGGGGCTCGCTTTGCGCCTCGATTTGGACGCCGCGCCGAAAGTGTTTGTCAGCGACCCGCGTTTCCTGCGACAAATCCTTTTTAATCTGTTGTCCAATGCGGTGAAGTTTACGGCGCAGGGCGAAATTGGCCTTCAATGTCGGCGCATGGCCGGCGGCGCGGTCGAGATCGCCGTCAGCGACACCGGACCAGGCGTTGCGCCAGGGGCGGAAGCGCATATTTTCGAGCGCTTTTCGCAAGCCGACGGTTCGGCGACGCGCGCCTTTGGCGGGGTCGGTCTTGGCCTTGCGTTGTGCCGCGAATATGCCGGCTTGCTTGGCGGCGCTATTCGCTTGGAAAATGATCCGGGTCGCGGCGCCACCTTTGTCCTCAGCCTGCCCAATCGGGTTGACCCGAGCCGCCATGCTGCGCCGGAGCCGGCCCCATCTTGCGCGGCGGAAGGCGTCGCCGCGCCACCGCCGGCAGCCGCCCCACTCCGCAAGGCGCTGATCGTCGAGGACAATCCGGTCAACCAGCAAGTCTTGAGCGCCATGCTCAAAGCCTTTGGCCTCACCGTCGATATCGCCAATGACGGGATCGAAGGACTGGAAGCAATCGAGCGCGGCGATTACGCCATCATATTGATGGACATCCAAATGCCGCGCATGGACGGCGAACAAGCCGTGCAAGCCTTGCGGTCGCGCCAGGATCACAAAGCCGAATTGCCGGTGTTGGCCGTCACCGCCAATGCGATGAGCGGCGACCGCGAGCGCTTTCTCGCCAGCGGCTTTGACGGCTATGTGCCCAAGCCGATCAAGATCGCCGAGTTGTTAGGCGAAATCCGCAAATTGACGGGGTGAGGAGCGTCGCCCCCCCTGCCCCGAGAACAATGTTCTTCGGCTGGCGAGGCTGTCCATATGGGCGCTAATTTGGACACACCCCCAACAATAAGATCGAAGAAATCTGTGTCGGACCAGAGGTCCTGGCGCAAGCTGCCTAAGCGGTTGGCTGCGGTCTTCCCGGCGGCGCGGCTTGCGTGTATGCCGCAACAGCCAAGCGCATCGAACGGGAGGGATCAACGACGTGGCGGATGCAGCGATCATCCACGCGCCGATCTTTCAGGACGCGGCGGTTCTGTTGGTGGCGGCGGGCGTTATTGCGCCGATCCTGTTCCGGCTGCGCCTCAGCCCGATCATCGGCTTTCTCTGCGTTGGCGTCCTGGTCGGCCCGAATGGCTTGGGGCGCTTGGTCGGCGCCTTTCCCTGGATGGAGGCGGTGGTTATCGCTGATCAGGCCTCGGTGCAGGCCTTGTCCGAGATCGCGATTGTTTTGTTGATGTTCGCCATCGGCATTGAATTGTCGCTGGAGCGATTGATCGGCATGCGGCGGTTGGTCTTTGGGCTCGGCGGCGCGCAAATGGCGTTGTGCGGGCTGGCGATCGGGGCGATCGCTTACGCTTTCGGCAATCCACTGAATGTGGCGATCGTTGCGGGCATCGCTTTGGGCCTCTCCTCGACCGCCATCGTGCTGCAAACGCTGACCGAGCAGGGAAAGTTCGCCCGACCGGTCGGTCGGGCGGCTTTTGGTGTCCTGTTGTTTCAGGATTTGATGGTGGCGCCGGCGTTGATCGTCGTCGGTTTTCTGGGCGGTGCAATCGGCACGTTCGCCTCGATCGGCGCGGCCTTGGCTTCGGCAGCGATCGCGCTCGGCGTCATTTTGGTGGTCGGGCGACAGCTGGCGGGGCCGTTTTTGCGCTTCGTCGGCTCGGCGCGATCGCGCGAAGTGTTGGTGGCGGCAAGCTTGCTAATCATTCTGGCGCTGTCGATGACGACGCAAGCCTTTGGCCTGTCCGCGGCCTTGGGCGCGTTTCTGGCTGGCTTGCTGCTGGCCGAAACCGAGTTTCGCCACGAGATCGAGCATGATTTGGAGCCGTTCAAGGGCCTGATGCTCGGTCTTTTTTTCATGGGCGTCGGCATGAGCGTCGATCCAGTCGCGATCCTTGCCGATCCGCTCTGGGCGCCGTTATCGGCGGTGGGATTGATCCTTCTGAAAGCGGTGCTGATCCTCGCGCTTGGCCTCGTTTTCAAGCTGTCGCGCGGCGCGGCGGTCGAGCTTGGCTTGTTACTGGGGCAAGGCGGGGAATTCGCCTTCGTCATTTTTGCCGCCGCTTTGCAAGGCAACATCTTGTCGCCTGAAGTGGCGGAATTCATGCTGTTGGTGACCGGTTTGTCGATGGTGCTCACGCCACCGATTGCCGCCTTTGCTGGGTGGATCGGCGCACGGCTCGATCGGTCGCAGGCGGCGCCAACCGCGCCCGATCCGATGTTGGTCCAAGACAGCGAAGGCCATGTCATCATCGCCGGCTTTGGCCGCGTCGGCCAAATGATCGGCCATATTCTCGACACCCAACAAACGCCTTATCTGGCGATCGATCTCGACGCCGAACGGGTCGCAGCGCGCCGCAAAGCCGGCGGCTCGGTGTTTTATGGCGATGCGGGCCGCGCCGATATTCTCAAGCGCATGGGGCTCGACAACGCCCGCGCCGTGCTGGTCACCAATAATGATCCGGAAGCAGCCGAGCGCATCGTCGCCGCCGCCCGCGCCGGCAATCCGAAAGTGGCGATCATTGCCCGGGCGCGAGACCGCGCCCATGCCCAACGCCTCGCCGCGCTGGGCGCACAAGAGGTGGTGCATGAGACCATCGAGGCGAGCCTGCAAATGGCTGATTTGACCTTGCGCGCTCTGGGCGTGCCCGATGACGGCGCCCGGGCGATCGTCGAGAGCGAGCGCCTAATCGAGCGGTTGGCCTGGGCCGAAGAGACCCGCCTTGCCAACGGCCAAGCGGGGCCGGCGTCTTGACGCGTAATGCGGCGGTGTTGGGGGCGGGACCGGGCGGCCTGGCCGGCGCAATCGCCTTGGCGCAAGCCGCGATGGCGGTGACGGTTTTCGAGCGCGCGCCGCAATTGGAGGAGGTCGGCGCCGGCCTGCAACTCAGCCCCAATGCGTGCCACGCGCTCGAGGCGATCGGCGCGCGCGCCGCAATCGAGGCTGTCGCCATCGCGCCGCCGCAGGCGCAATTGCGCTCTGGCCGCGATGATCGGTTGATCTTCGCCAATCCGCTCGGCGACATCGCCATCGCCCGCTATGGCGCGCCTTATCTGCACCTTCACCGCGCCGATTTGCAGCATGTGTTGGCGCAACGCGCGCAAGCGGCAGGGGCGGATTTGCGGCTCGGCGTGGCGGTCGCGCGCGTCGGTCCCGATGGCGGCGTGCAATTGGAGACAGGCGAGGCGCTGGTCTTCGACCTGGTGCTCGCCGCCGATGGCGTGCGCTCATCTGTGCGCCAGCACTGGTTCGACGGCGCAGCGCCTCGCTTTACCGGTCAAGCGGCGTGGCGCGCGCTGGTTCCGCGAGAGCTGGCGCAACCAAGCCCGGCGGGCGTCACCGTCTGGGCCGGGCCGCAGCGCCATCTGGTCGCCTATGATTTGGGGCCAAATCGCGGGCTTAATCTCGTTGCGGTGACGGAACGATCGGCTTGGGTGGAGCCCGATTGGCGCCAACGAGGCGATCCGCAAGAATTGCGCGCCGCTTTCGCCGATTTTCCCGCCGCCGCGCGGCGATTGCTGGAGCCGGTCGCCGACTGTCAGTTTTGGGGCCTGTTCGATCATGCGCCCTTGCCCCATTGGGTGCGCGGCAAGATCGCCTTGCTCGGCGACAGCGCGCATCCGATGCTGCCTTTCCTGGCGCAAGGCGCGGCCATGGCGATCGAGGACGCCGCCATTTTGGGTTTGTGCCTGCAGGCCGATCCGGAAATTGAGACGGCGCTGGCGCGCTATCAGCGCCAGAGGCGACCGCGCACGGCGCGCGTGCAGGCCGTCAGCCGCGCCAATGCCAAGCTGTTCCACGCGGCGGGCCTGCGCGCCAGCCTGCAGCACGGCGCGATTGCGCTCGTCAACCACATGGCGCCGGGATTGGGGCAAGCGCGGCTCGATTGGGTCTATGGCTGGCGGCCGGCCCTCGACTGAAGGGCGATCGATGCGCTTGCGTGGCGCGCGCCTTCCTGCTTGAGTGCGTGATCAACCTTTTACGGGAGGCGAGGACTGATGATGCGCTGGAAATCTGTGTTTGCGGCGGCGATCGCCGCGATCAGCCTTGCCGCACGCGCAGCGCCTGCTCTCGCCCAAAGCGCCCCTGCGCCCGCCCTACAGATCCTGACCGCGGCGCGGATTTTGGATGTTGAAACCGGACGCCTCTTGACCGGCCAAGCCGTCTTGATCGAGGGCGAGCGGATCAAAGAGATCGGCCCACGCGCCCGATTGGCCGCCAGCGGCGCGCCGGTGCTGGATTTGGGCGATGTGACGCTATTGCCGGGGCTTTCGGATGCGCATGTGCATTTGACCAGCAGCGCCGAAGTGCATGGCTTGCGGCGGCTGACCGTGTCGATCCCGCGCGAAACGATCACTGGCGTCGCCAATGCGCGCACCACGCTAATGGCCGGCTTTACGACTGTGCGCAATGTCGGAACCGGGGCTTTTGCGGATGTGGCTTTGCGCGACGCGATCGCCGACGGGGAGATCCCCGGCCCCCGCATCATTCCGGCCGGCTATGCGATCGGCATCACCGGCGGCCATTGCGACAGCAATCTGTTGCCCGAGCAATATCGCGAGCGCGAAGGCGGCGTCGCCGATGGCCCATGGGCGGTGCGCGAAGCGGTTCGCCGCAATGTCAAATATGGCGCCGAGGTGATCAAGTTTTGCGCCACTGGCGGGGTGCTCTCGAAAGGCACCAAGATCGGCGCTCAGCAATTCACGCTCGAGGAAATGCAAGCCATTGTCGATGAAGCCCATTTATTGGGCTTAAAAGTCGCCGCGCACGCCCATGGCACGGACGGCATTCGCACGGCTTTGGAGGCGGGTGTTGATTCGATTGAGCATTCGAGCTTCATCGATACGGCCGGCATCGAACTCGCCAAGGCCAAAGGCGCCTTTTTGTCGATGGATATCTACAACACCGATTATATCCTCAGCGAAGGCGAGAAAGTCGGCATCCTGCCGGAAAGCCTCGAGAAAGAGCGCCAGGTTGGCCGGCGCCAGCGCGAAAGTTTTCGCGCCGCCGTCAAGGCTGGCGCCAGAGTGGTGTTTGGCAGCGACGCCGGCGTCTATCCGCATGGCGACAATGCGCGGCAATTTGCGGTGATGGTGGAATGGGGCATGACGCCGCTGCAGGCGATCCAGGCGGCGACCATCATGAACGCCAAGCTGTTCGGCCGCGAGGCCGATATCGGCGCGATCGCGCCGGGCCGCTATGCCGATATCATCGCCGTACCGGGCAATCCGCTGGATGACATTCGCCGGATGGAGGCGATCAATTTCGTGATGAAAGGCGGCGTCGTCTATCGCGGCGCAAACGCGCCGTCGTCTAATTAAACAGCGCGTCGATATCGTCCTGCGAGGCCGGCCCGCCGCCGCTCGCAAACAGCGCGTCGATATCGTCTTGCGCCGTCTCCGGCCCGCCCAAAGCCGGACCGTTCAACAGCAAGTCGCGCTTGCGTTTTTCTTCCGGCGTTTCCGGCGGCGGCGCGTCATTGACGCCCATGACCTGCGCAAACCGACCGACGCGGCTTTCGATATGTTTCAACGTATCGACGACTTTGCGCACGCGCTGACCGGTAATGTCCTGAAACGAGCACGCCTCGAAGATCAGCATGGTGTGGGCTTGCACCGCCTCGGTGTATTCTTCCGGTTTGTTGGGATCGCAAGAGAGGATTTTTTCCGCGCACGCCATGATCGTGTTGGTTGCGTCTTCGGTATGTTTGACGATCGCTTCCAGCTCGGCGCCCGCAGACGGGATCCGCGCTTCGCGAATGTCATTCGGGCGCAGTTCGGAGATCTCGTCCCGCGTGCGCTGGATATATTGGGCGATGTAGCGCAATTCGCTGTAGACCGAGCGGTCGAGGCTGCCGAAAAACGCTTGCATGGCGTCGGTCAGACGCTGAGCAAGGTCCAACACTTCGCCGAGCGATGGGTCCTTCAGATTGGTTTTCTGCAGCTCATGGAGCGCAGATTTGATTTGGATCGCTACATCGGCCGCCGGCATAATCGCCTCCACCTAAATCGGTAATGTGTCTGTTGCGCCGCAAACGGCTTAGAAATCGCCGAGCACGGCCGCCATTTTCGCCTTCAGCGTCTGGGCGTTGAACGGCTTGACGATGTAATTGTTGACGCCGGCTTTTTTGGCGGCGACGACGTTTTCGGTCTTCGATTCCGCCGTCACCATGATGAATGGCGTTGTTTTGAGGGTTTCGTCGGCGCGCACTTCTTTGAGAAGTTCAAAGCCCGTCATCGGCTCCATGTTCCAATCGGAAATGACCAGGCCGAATTTCGCCGCTTTCATCTTCGCGAGCGCGGCTTGGCCGTCGGCGGCTTCGTCGACATTTTCAAAGCCCAATTGTTTCAATAAGTTCCGAATAATCCGCACCATGGTTTGGTAGTCGTCTACGACGAGGATCGGCATCGACATGTCAACGGCCATCTGCATGCTCCCAACGCAATCGGCAAAACCTGAATAAGGAGAGGCATATACGAGGGCGGATAAATTTCCGTAAAACGGATCGGAGAATTGGTTATCCTTATCGCGATGTTGCGACCGGGGTTGATTTGCGAGAGCCGTTTGCGCAGGGAGTGCCGGCGGAGGAACTGACGACAGGCCATGATCGTGATCGACGGCGCGGCCGCGCTGCCCCCTGCTTGGCGCAGGGCCCATTTGGCGCTCGGCAATTTTGACGGGGCTCATTTGGGCCACCAGGCCGTCATCGACCGCGCCCGCGCCATGGGCCGCCCCTTTGGCGTTGTCACGTTCGAGCCGCCGCCGCGCCGGTTTTTTCAGCCCGAGGCGCCGCCTTTTCGTCTGACAAGCCCTATCGCGCGCGCCCGATTAATCGCCGATCTCGGCGCGGATTTGTTGATCGAACTCCCCTTTGACGCGGCGCTTGCTGGCATGAGCGCGGCGGCGTTCGTCGAACGCGTCTTGGTCGAGCGCTTTGGCGCCGCATCGATCGCCATCGGCTTTGATTTTTGCTTTGGCAAAAACCGCAGCGGCGATGCAGCGTCCTTGCGCGATCTCGGCGCGCACTGGGGCTTTGATGTCGAAATTGCGCCGCAAATCATGGCCGAGGGCGACAAGATTTCCTCCTCGCGCATCCGCGCCGCGATTGAAGCCGGCGACATGGCGCAGGCGACGCAATGGCTCGGCCGGCCCTGGCTGATCGCCGGCGAGGTGGAAGCGGGCGAGCGCCGCGGCCGCACGATCGGGTTTCCGACCGCCAATTTCCGGCTGGGCGATGTCATCGCGCCGCGTCAGGGCGTTTACGCCTTGCGGGTCGATATCGGCGATGGCCGCTGGCGCGGCGGGGTTGGCAATTTTGGCCGCACCCCTACCACCGGCGCGCGCGCGCCGTTGTTCGAAGCGCATGTCTTTGATTTCACGGGCGATCTTTATGGCCGCACGCTTCTGGTCGAACTGGTGGCGTTTTTGCGCCCCGAGCAGCGCTTTGCCGGTCTGGAGGCGCTATTGGCGCAAATCCAAGAGGACGCGGCGCGCGCCAAAGAGATGTTGCGCCTGTTGCCGGCCGGCGCGCCATGAGCCGCAAGACCGCCCACCGCCGAACGCCGGGTCGCGATGCGCGCAATGAGCAGCGCAAATTCACCGGCGCTTTCGTCAACGCCGTCGCCATCGCCTTGTTTGTCGCCGGGCTGTTTGGCCCAATCATCGATCCGGTCCGCATGGGCAATTTGGCGCCCGAGAGCCGCATTTTTCTGGTGACGATGGGATTGATCGCGCATTTCTTGGCGCGCTTTGCGGTTCGTGGTATAGAGGACAAAGCGGAGTGACGCGGCGCATGCCGTGCCGACAGAACCCGCCCCCGAAAAGGCGTCGTCCATGAACCCGGAAATCCTGCTGATCGGCCTGTTGGGCGTTGGCGCTTGCGCCATGCTGGTCCTGTGGCAGCGGCTGTTGGATCGGCGCCAGCCCGCCCTTGTCGCGTCTTCTGACGATGCGATTTTGGCGCCAACCGAGGCCTCGCCTTGGAGCGATGTGCGCGTGCGCGCGGCCAATTTGGCGCGCAGTTCGGCCGCTGATGGCGATGAGCCCCTGCCAAACTAACCGATCAGGCGGGTTGCGGCTTCGCGGGCGGCGAAGTCGGCGTTGGATCGCTCTCAAACAACGCCGATTGCCCTTCTTGCGTCGTCGCGGCGTAAAACGCCGCCGCCGCCAAGGCCAGCG
>DHHV01000092.1:23896-24189 GCA_002403455.1 Hyphomonadaceae bacterium UBA4763
GCCGCCGCCAAGGCCAGCGTCAATAAAGCAAAGAGCGGCCGGTCATAGACGAACAACGTCGCGGTCGCTCCGATCAGCATGGTAATCGCGAACTGGATTAGGCCGCCGACCAGCGAAAACCGCGCGGTCCGGTTCAAGTCCTTCATCGAAATCGGCTTTATATAACGCCATTGCACCCGCCCGACCGCCAGCGCCGTGATCGCTGCGCCAAGAAGCGCTATCGCCGCATCGAACCAGGACACGCCGAACAATAGCGCCCCGCTGATAATGATCGCGCAGAGCATCACCGAAAT
>DHHV01000092.1:24518-24865 GCA_002403455.1 Hyphomonadaceae bacterium UBA4763
CCCGCCACGCTGAAGATCTTCCCCCAGCGAATCACGCCGGGATGGGCCGGCGCGGTGCGCAACAAATCCGGCGCATGCTCGCCGCCGGCGACAATCCACAGGCCCCGTCCGGCCATCGTTGATGATCCCAACACGCAGCCCGCCGCCAAAAAGACGGCGATGGTTTGCGGGTCCGCCGCCCCGCGCCGAAAGGCCAAGGCGATCGGCGAGACCACGGCTGGCAACAGATAAAACATTTGCGCGCCGAGCGCGGCAAACACCATTGGATTACGCCGGATAATCCGCCATTCCTTCAACACAACCGACCAGATTGCGCCGGAGGTAAAGGCCCGCGCCGGCCCCCGCGC
>DHHV01000092.1:25182-48746 GCA_002403455.1 Hyphomonadaceae bacterium UBA4763
CCGGCCCGCGCGCTGCTTGCGCGCGCGTCTGGATCGGCTGCGCCGCCAATTCCATAAGGGCTTTGCCCAATATGGCCATCGTGACGGCGTAGACCCCAACAGAGCCGAAGACGAACGCCGTGAGCGGGATCGGTCCGCGCGCAAAAATGGCGCGCGGGACGGCGAAAATCGCGAGGTCTTGCTGTGTTTGGTAAGCTTGCGTCAACCAATATACAAACCAGCCGGTTTTTGTTCCCGGCCAGTCAACAAAATTATTCGTTTGAAACACCGCTAGAACGCCAAGGCCAGCGAAAGCGCTGACCAGATGGACCGTGGACTGAATGCGGCGCGGCCCGATCACCTGCACCAGCCCGAAAGCGACGATCACCGCTAGCGCCGTCGCCATCATGCCCATCGCCAGAGTCGCCGGCGCCGCCCACAGAAACGACCAGGCGCCGCGGATCAACGCGCCGACGAAGATCCCCACTGCGCCGATCAGCGGGATGACCGAACAGAACACCGAGATGTTGAACAAACGGACGATGGCGATTGCGCGCGGATCCAAGGGACTGGCGCGCAGCAAATCCATGTCGCCGCGGAGAAACAACGTGCCGGCGATCAGCGACAAAGCGCCAAATATCATCCACAGAAAAACGCCGATCAAGCCAAGCGCCAAAAGGGGCCAGATTTCAGCCGCATCGTCGGCCGCCATGCCCGCGCCGAAGGCAACGACGCCCAGGCCAAAGCCGATCGCCCCCAAAAGAACTAAGCCGCCGAACAGCCAATAGGGCCAGGCCGACAGCACCGTTTTCAACGCGGGGTAAACCGGCGGCTTCAGACCCAGCGCGTGCGAGGTTTTTGTAGAGGATCGGATGAACCGAAACCACAATAATCGCACATCATGGGCCGCCAACAAGCGGCAATCGCGCCATAACCCGCTCATGCCGGGGCCTTGTCGGCGATCAAGTCCAAGAACACGTCTTCCAGGACGCCGCCCGCCATGCCGCTTTGGGCGCGCAAGTCGCTGATCGTGCCTTCGGCGCGCAGCCGGCCTTTGGCGATGATTCCGATGCGCGACGCCAGCCGCTCGGCCACTTCGAGGATATGGGTCGTCAGGATGATCGTTGCGCCGGCCCGCACGCGCTCGACCAGCAAGTCTTTCACCGTTCGGGCAATTTCGACGTCGAGCCCGGTCAGCGGTTCATCCAGCATCAACAATTTCGGCTCGATCAGCAACGCCCCGGCCAAAGCGGTCTTTTGGCGCATGCCGCGCGAAAAGCCCTCGCATAATTGGTCGCGCTGATCGATCAGGGCGAGCCGCACCAGCAATTCTTCCGCCTGGGCTTTGGCCTTTTTGCGGTCCAACCGCCACAATCCGGCAATGAAATCCAGATATTCCCAGGCCGTCAGCTTTTCATAAAGCATCGGCTCGTCGGGCAGCCAGGCGACGATTTGCTTTGCCGCACGCGGGTCCTTGGCGATGTCATGGCCGAAAATCTCTATGCGGCCTGAATCGGGTTGCAGTAACCCGGCAACCATCCGCAGACAGGTCGTCTTGCCCGCCCCATTCGGCCCGAGCAATGCATAGAACTCCCCCGCGTCAATGGTCAGCGAGAGCTGATCAACGGCCGGCTTGCCAAAGCTTTTGCTCAGATTGTCGATCCGCAACGCCGCCTTCATCCAGAACGCCTTTACCACCGCCCAAGCATTTTCAAGCGAAGTGGGAACCGGTTCGCGTGAAGAAAATGCGGAAAAACAGAAAGCGAGCGCATCTATACTGCGTCGGGTTACCACGAAGACGCGCTAGCGGTGAACCAAGCATGCGTTGTGCGCATTTGCAAGATGACGGCGGCGTGGCTCTAGGCGAATTCCACCAGCACTTGATCCGCCGCGACGCTGTCGCCGGCGCGGGCGCTCAAGGTCTTGACCTTGCCGTCTCGTTCGGCCCGCAAGATGTTTTGCATCTTCATCGCCTCGATGACGCAAATGGTTTGGCCGGCTTTGACGTCCTGGCCGACCGCAACCTCCATCGACACCACCAAGCCCGGCATTGGCGAAATCACTTGCTTGGCCGTATCGGCCGGCGCGCGTTCGGGCAGCCGCGCATAGAGCGTCGCCGCTCGCGCCGCCAGCATCATCACCTCGCCGGCAAAACCGCGATGGCGCACGTAATACGCCAAGGGCCGGCGTTTCAGTTCCAGGCCAAACGGCGCGCCATCCATGCGGCCGGTGACCAGCATTGCGCCCGGGCGCCAGTCGGTTTCCAGCCGGTGATTGCGCCCGTCAATGGTCAGGTCGGCGCCGGCCTCGTTGAGGCAGACTTTGACCGGCACTTGCACCCGCTCGATCGTCGCAACGTAATCGCGGCAGGACTTGGCGCGCGGCGGCGCCAGCCGGTCCGAGGTTTTTTCCGCCCGCGCGCTCAGCAAGGCCTCCGCAAACGCCGTGACGGCGGCGATCAAGGCGCGCTGGGTCGGACTGGCCGGCATGCCGACAAATCCGCCGGGGAATTGCTCTTTGATATAGCCCGTCGTGATGTCGCCTGACTGAAAGCGCCTTTCATCCATGACGGCGGCGATGAAGCCAACATTGTGGCCGATCCCATCGACCACTGTCTCCTCCAGCGCGCGACCCATGCCGGCGATCGCGGCGCTGCGCGTCGGCCCATGCGCACAGAGTTTGGCGATCATCGGATCGTAGAACATCGAGATCTCATCGCCGGCGCGCACGCCCGTATCGACGCGGACGCTAAAGCCGTCATGGGCGCCCTCGCGCGGGGTGGAAAAACGCCGCAAGCGCCCGATCGACGGCAAAAAATTGCGATAGGGGTCTTCGGCATAGAGCCGCGCTTCCATCGCCCAGCCATTGATGCCGATATCGGCCTGGGTCAGCGCCAGCCGCTCGCCGGCCGCGACGCGGATCATCTGCTCGACGAGGTCAATGCCGGTGATCAGCTCGGTCACCGGATGCTCGACCTGAAGCCGCGTGTTCATTTCCAGGAAATAAAAGCTTTTATCAACGCCCGACGCGACGAACTCGACCGTGCCGGCGCTGTCATAGCCAACGGCGCGGGCCAGCGCGAGCGCTTGCGCGCCCATTTTTGCGCGCGTCTCCGGGTCCAGCAGCGGAGACGGGGCCTCTTCGATGACCTTTTGATTGCGCCGTTGGATCGAGCATTCGCGTTCATTCAGGTGGATCAGATTGCCGTGCTTGTCGCCCAGCACCTGGATTTCGATATGGCGCGGGTTGACGATGAATTTCTCAATAAAGGTGCGATCATCGCCAAAGGAATTGCGGGCTTCGTTTTGAACAAGCGGGAAGCCTTCTTCGACTTCGGCCTGGTTCCAGGCGACCCGAATGCCTTTGCCGCCGCCGCCGGCCGAGGCCTTGATCATCACCGGGAAGCCGATCTCCTCGGCGATGCGGACAGCTTCCGCAATGTCGGCGATTTCACCCAAATAGCCCGGCACGGTCGAGACGCCGGCCGCCGCCGCCGTCCGTTTTGACTCGATCTTGTCGCCCATGGCGGCGATTGCAGGCGGATTGGGCCCGATAAAAACGATTTTTTCGTCCAACAATCGTTGGGCGAAGGCTTCCTTCTCGGACAAGAACCCAAAGCCGGGATGGACGGCTTCCGCGCCCGTCTGCCGGCAAGCCGCGACGATCTTGTCGGCGACAAGGTAGGACTGCGCTGCGGGCGAAGGGCCAATATGCACCGCCTCATCCGCCATTTGCACGGCCAGGCTATCGGCGTCCGCGTCCGAATAAACGACGACCGTTTTGACGCCAAGCCGCCGCGCGGTCTTGATGATCCGGCAAGCGATTTCGCCGCGATTGGCGATCAGGATTTTCGAGAACATGCGCGCCTGCCTTAGAGCGGGATATTGTCGTGCTTTTTCCACGGGTTTTGCAGCTGCTTGCTGCGCAGCGTTTTCAGCGCCCGCGCGATCCGCCGCCTTGTGCCATGCGGCATGATAACGTCATCGAGATAGCCGCGCGCCGCCGCCACGAAGGGATTGGCGAAGCGATCTTGATATTCTTTCGTCCGCTGCGCGATCTTTTCCGGATCGTCCATTTCGCCGCGAAAGATGATTTCGACCGCGCCCTTTGGGCCCATCACGGCGATTTCCGCCGTCGGCCACGCGTAATTCACATCGCCCCGCAAATGTTTGGAGCTCATCACGTCATAGGCCCCGCCATAGGCTTTGCGGGTGATCACGGTGACTTTCGGCACGGTCGCCTCGCCATAGGCAAACAGCAATTTCGCGCCATGCTTGATCAGGCCGCCATATTCTTGCCGGGTGCCTGGCAAAAAGCCTGGAACGTCGACAAAGGTGACGATCGGGATGTTGAAGCAATCGCAAAAGCGCACAAAGCGCGCCGCCTTGCGGCTAGCGTCGATGTCGAGCACGCCGGCTAAGGTCATCGGCTGATTGGCGACGAAGCCGACCGGCTCGCCATCGATCCGGCCAAAGCCGATCAAGATGTTCTTGCCGAAATTCGCGCCGATTTCGAAGAAATCGCCTTCGTCGGCGACCGTCTCGATCAATTCCTTCATGTCATAAGGCTGATTGGGATTGGTCGGCACAAGGCTGTCGAGCGTATAATCCAACCGTTCCGGATCATCAAAGCTCGGCCGCGTCGGCGGCTTGGCGCGATTTGAGCCGGGCAAGAAGTCGATCAGCCGACGGATTTGCGCCAGCGCCTCGACGTCGTTGGCGAAGGCGCCATCGACCACGCCGGATTTTTGCGCATGCACACGCGCGCCGCCCAATTCCTCATGCGTCACTACTTCATTGGTGACGGTTTTGACGACATCCGGCCCGGTCACGTACATATAAGAGGTATCGCGCACCATGAAGATGAAATCGGTCATTGCGGGCGAATAGACATCGCCGCCGGCGCACGGGCCCATGATCACCGATATCTGCGGCACCACGCCCGAGGCCAAAATATTGCGCATGAAAATGTCGGCATAGCCGGCGAGGCTCTCGACGCCTTCCTGAATGCGTGCGCCGCCAGCGTCAAAAATGCCGATCACCGGCGCGCCGTTTTTCAGCGCCATATCCTGGATTTTAACGATCTTGCTGGCATGCGCGCCGGACAGCGACCCGCCGAACACCGTAAAATCCTTGGAGAACACATAGACGAGCCGCCCGTTTATGGTCCCCCAGCCGGTGACGACGCCATCGCCGGGCACGCGATTATCGGCCATGCCGAAATCGACGCAGCGATGCTCGACGAACATGTCATATTCTTCGAACGAGCCTTCATCGAGCAGCAAATCGATCCGTTCGCGCGCCGATAGCTTGCCTTTGGCGTGCTGGGCCTCGATCCGCTTTTCGCCGCCGCCGAGCCGGGCGCCGGCGCGCCGCGCCTCCAATTCGTCCAGGATATGTTGCATCGCGGCTCCGAGCTTTATGGCGAAATCATGTCGTGCAGAGTTTGCGCTAAAACATTCGGTCCAAATTGGAAACCACGAATTGCGAAAAAGCCCTGCGGCAAAGCGCGATAAGCTCGGTTTAACGTTAGAGCGCGTTCTCTCGCCTCACGGGAAATCGGCGAGCCGCCATAAACCAAGGTAATGCGTGCGCCAAATCGGCTGGGGGTAATTCAACGGCGCGCGCGTGATGTCGAGCATGCGCGACATTCCAGCGATCGGGCGGGCAAGCTCTTCGTTCAAACAGCCAAAATTGTTTGACGCCAACAAATAGGTCGATCCTGATTTTTTGATATTTTGCAGAGCGTTTTGAACGTCAGCGAATCGCAAATGATTAAACAGATCTTTGCACAGGATCAGATCAAATTTTCCCGGTGGATGTTTCGAAACATCGAGCACCGAGAATGGAATATACGGAAAACGTTTTGTATTATCGGCGACAATTAGATCAACCACGTCATAGCCATGGTAATGAATGTCAGGATGATTTGGTAAGAACTCCGGCATCCAGTTGAAATCGCCGCAAGCGACGTCGCCGATTGTTTGCACGCCGAAATCTCTTACAGCTAATTCCAAGGCTTCAATTGCAGAGACAACGCACCCCGATCCGCGAACCGACCCTGGTCCTGATCGCGTTTCGGGATCGCGCCAGCTATTTTTCAGATAAACGCGCGTGAAACGATACTTGTTTTCGATCGCTTTATTCGGCAGGCGCGCTGCGAAATTTTTCATGGGCGCACGCATCATGATCTCCAGGTCAGCCGCTTGATAAAGCGCGCCGATGTCGCGTTCAAGCCGCGCCAGCGGCGCCAGACCAGCTTAACCCGCCCTTAATCATGCCGGGTCATTCTTGCCCGGTCCAGAAGGGCGCTGTCGGGCAGAACTTGCCGATCCTTGATCCCAAAGGCGCGGCCATGGACATTCACGATCTGTCGTTTTTCAATGATTTGCGCGCGCGGATGAAATTCCTCGGCGAGCGGCAACGACTGCTGGCCGAAAACATCGCCAATGTGTCGACGCCGGATTTTACGCCGCGCGATCTCGCCGGCGCGGCGTTCGAACAGGCCTTGCGCCAGTCCACCCCCGGCCCGTCGATCGGCGGCCTGGCGCGCACGCAAGCCGCGCATCTGGGCGGAACCGCTGCGGTCAGCGCGTCCTTTGGCCAAGTGATCGACGCGCCGGATACGGAAACAACGCTGGATGGCAATTCAGTCGTCATCGAGGACCAGATCATCAAGGTCTCAGAGACGCGCGCCGACTATGACGCCGCCGCCACGCTCTATCAGCGCGGTCTGACCTTGCTGCAGACCGCCGCCAGTTCGCCGGATCGTTAATCGCCGCCAAGAGAAATAGGCTTTCGCCATGTCCGATCTTTCCGCCTCGCTTGCCGCCGCCGCCTCAGGCCTCAAGGCGCAAACCGTCCGCATTCGCGTTGCGGCCGAAAACATCGCCAACGCCAATTCCACCGCCGATGCGCCAGGCGGCGAGCCCTATCGTCGGCGCGTGCCGGTGTTTGAGCCGAGCGTCGATCGCGACACGAATGCCCTCGTCGTGCGCACGCAGGCCCCGCAGCTTGATCGATCGGCGTTTCAATTGCGCTATGAGCCCGGCCATCCGGTCGCCGATGAAAATGGCTATGTGCAATATCCCAATGTCGTCAGCCTGATCGAGGCGGCGGATTTGCGCGATGCGAGCCGCGCTTATGAAGCCAATTTGACCGTGATTGAAAACGCCCGCGCTTTGCTCGGCGCCACGTTGGGCATCTTACAGCGCACGTAATTTTCGGGTCGCTTGAAGGACGCATTGATCGATGACCGCTTCCGCCCTCGACGCCGCCCGCGCTTATTTGCAGGCCGCCAATACCGCGCGCAACGCCGCCCCGACCGAAGCGGCCGGCGTTTCAACCGATATCTTTGGCTCGCTGGTGCAGCAGAGCCTTGCCAACACGGAAGTCGCCGGCAAAGCCGCCGAGACGCAAGCCGCCAGCCTCGCGGTCGGTCGCGCTGATCTGATCGACGTCGTCACCGCCGTCGCCGCCGCTGAAGCCAGCCTGCAAACCGTCGTGGCGATTCGCGACCAGATCGTCCGCGCTTATCAAGAAATCGCCCGCATGCCGATCTGAGGCACATTTCGCACGTTCGGCGGCCTATTCCGCCGGCATGGCGTCGGCAAACGTGGCGATCCCCAATTGATCGAGCAGCGCCGCGTCGGCGTTGGGCGCCGGCAGACCGGTCGTCAGCAATTTGCCGCCCCAGAACATCGAATTGGCCCCGGCAAGCAGGCAGAGCGCCTGCAATTCCTTGCTCATGCTGTCGCGCCCCGCCGAGAGCCGCACGACCGACTGCGGAAACACGATCCGCGCAACGGCGATCCAGCGGGCGAATTCGATGCCATCGATTTCGTCTTGCCCCGCCATGGGGGTGCCGGGGATCGGCACGAGCTTGTTGATCGGCACCGATTCCGGATGCGGCGATAATTTCGACAATTCGAGCAGGAGGCCAACGCGGTCGGCCTCCGCCTCGCCCATGCCGAGGATCCCACCGCAGCACACGGCGATCCCGGCGCTCCGCACTTTTGCCAGGGTATCGAGCCGGTCCTGATAGGTCCGCGTCGTCACGACGTGATCGTAATAATCCGGGCCGGTGTCGAGATTGTGGTTGTAATAATCGAGCCCCGCCGCTTTTAACCGCTCCGCTTGGCCATCGCCCAGCATGCCAAGGGTGACGCAGGTCTCCAGCCCCAATTCTTTGACGCCGGCGATCATCGTGCAGACCGCCTCGACGTCGCGGTCTTTCAGCTCGCGCCACGCCGCGCCCATGCAAAAGCGCTCGGCCCCGCCGGCTTTGGCCGCCGCAGCCGCCTCGATCACCGCGTCGACATCCATCAGCCGCGAGGCCTTCAGCCCGGTGTCGAAATGCGCCGATTGGCTGCAATAGCCGCAATTTTCGGCGCAGCCGCCGGTCTTGATGTTCAGTAATTGCGCGCGCTGCACGGCATTAGGCGGAAAATTCGCCCGTAGCACGGCCTGCGCCTGCAAAATCAGATCGGCGAAGGGCTGCGCCGCGAGCCGCTCGATCTCGGCGCGCGTCCAGTCAAACCGCGGGTTGGCGCGTTCCGTCATGGCGCTCACGCCGCTTTGGCAAGGTGGCGCAGCACGAAATGCAGCACGCCGCCGTTTTTAAAGTAATCAAGCTCGGTCAGCGTATCGATCCGCACCATCGCCGGCGCGCGCACAACGTCGCCATTGGCGCGGGTGATGACGACGTCGATCCGCTGGCGCGGCGACAAAGACGTGAAGCCGGTAATCGACACGAATTCATGTCCCGTCAGTCCGAGCCCGCTCCAGGTCGCGCCGTCCAGAAGTTGCAGGGGCAGCACGCCCATGCCGATCAGATTCGAGCGGTGGATGCGCTCAAAGCTCTCGGCGATCACCGCCCTCACGCCCAACAGGCGCGTGCCCTTCGCCGCCCAATCGCGCGACGAGCCGGTGCCGTATTCCTTGCCGGCAAAGATCACCAAGGGCGCGCCTTCGGCCTCATAACGCATCGCGGCGTCATAGATCGGCATTTGCGTTGCTGTGGGATAATGCACGGTGACGCCGCCCTCGACGCCCGGAACCATGTGGTTCTTGATGCGGATATTGGCGAAGGTGCCGCGCATCATCACTTCATGATTGCCGCGTCGCGCGCCATAGGAATTGAAATCCTCGACGCCCACGTCATTGCCGGTCAAATAAAGCCCGGCAGGGCTCGATTTCTTGATCGATCCGGCCGGCGAAATATGGTCGGTTGTGATGGAATCGCCGAACAGCCCCAAAATCCGCGCGCCGATCACGTCGCCCGGCGGGGTCGGCGTTAGACTCATGCCGGTGAAATAAGGCGGGTTCTGCACATAGGTCGAGCCGTTCTCCCATTGATAGGTCAGCCCGCCGGTCACTGAAATGCCCTGCCAATTGGCGTCGCCCTCGAACACCGCGCCATAGCGCTTGGCGAACAGATCGGGCGTGATCGCGGCGCGGATCGCATTGGCGATGTCGGCCGAGGACGGCCAAATTTCGCTCAAGTAAACCGGCTCGGAGTTTTCATCATAGCCGACCGGGTCTTTGGCGAGGTCAACATTCATCGACCCGGCCAAGGCATAGGCTACCACCAAAGGCGGCGAGGCGAGATAATTGGCTTTGACGTCCGGATTGACGCGGCCCTCGAAATTGCGATTGCCCGACAGCACCGAGGCGGCAACGAGGTCGCCCTCATTGACCGCCTTGGAAATTTCCGGCGGCAGCGGGCCGGAATTGCCGATGCAGGTCGTGCAGCCATAGCCGACCAGATTAAAGCCCAGCGCGTCGAGATCGGCTTGCACTCCGGCTTTGGCGAGGTAATCGGTGACCACTTGGCTGCCGGGCGCGAGCGAGGTTTTCACCCATGGCTTGGTCTTCAACCCGCGGGCGCGCGCATTGCGGGCGAGCAGACCCGCCGCCATCATCACGCTGGGGTTCGAGGTATTGGTGCAGGACGTGATCGCCGCGATTACCACATCGCCATGGCCAATGGTGAAGTCTTTGCCCTCTACCTTGACGCGCTTATGGGCGTCGGCGAGCTTGCCGAAATCCTTTTCCAGCGCCGCCACGAATTCCGCCGCCGCATTGGAAAGCAGTACCCGGTCTTGCGGGCGTTTCGGCCCCGCCAACGAGGGTTTCACCTCGCTGATGTCGAGCATCAGCACGTCCGTAAAGACCGGCTCCGGCATGGCCTCGCGCCACCAGCCTTGCGCTTTGGCGTAAGCCTCGACCAGCGCGACGCGATTGGGATCGCGGCCCGTCGCCGAGAGATAGTTGATGGTGTCGCGATCAACCGGGAAAAAGCCGCAGGTCGCGCCATATTCGGGCGCCATATTGGCGATGGTGGCTTGGTCCTCCAGCGACAGATCGGCGAGGCCCGCGCCGTAAAACTCGACGAATTTGCCGACAACGCCTTTTTTGCGCAGCATTTGGGTGACGGTCAGTACGAGATCGGTGGCGGTCGCTCCTTCCGGCAATTTGCCGGTCAGCTTGAAGCCGATCACTTCCGGGATCAACATCGAGATCGGCTGGCCGAGCATGGCCGCTTCCGCCTCGATCCCGCCGACGCCCCAGCCCAGCACGGACAGCCCGTTGATCATCGTGGTATGGCTGTCGGTGCCGACGACGCTGTCGGGATAAGCGATCGTCTCATCGCCGTCCTGGCGCGTCCAGACGGTTTGGGCGAGATATTCAAGATTGACCTGGTGGCAAATTCCGGTGCCGGGAGGCACCACACGGAAATTGTTGAAGGCGCTCTGCCCCCAGCGCAGGAAGCGATAGCGCTCGCCATTGCGCTCATATTCCAGTGCGACATTACGCGTGAACGAATCCGCCCCGGCGAAATGGTCGACCATGACCGAATGGTCGATGACGAGATCGACCGGCGATAACGGGTTGATCTTGGTCGGATCGCCGCCCAATTTGGCCATTGCATCGCGCATCGCTGCGAGATCCACAACGGCCGGAACACCGGTGAAATCCTGCATCAACACGCGCGACGGCGTGAAGGCGATCTCATGCTCGACCTTGCCGCGATTCTCGCGCCAGGCGGCCGCCGCTTCGATATCGGCTTTGGTGACGTTGACGCCGTCTTCGGTGCGCAACAGGTTTTCCAGCAGCACTTTCATTGAGGCCGGCAGCATCGACACATCGCCGAGCCCGTTCTTCGCCGCGTCCTCCAAGCTGTAATAGACATAAGTCTTACCGGCGACGGTCATTTCCTTGCGGCATTGGAAACTGTCGGGATGAACATGCGGCATGGGAGAATCCTTCTCGACCGGGATGAAACCTGCGCTGAGCCAAGCCTGTAGCGGCGCAGGCCTGCGCCTGCAATCGCTGCAAAGCGCATCGGTTCGATTGGTCGCGCCCGACTTTTGTCAAGAATTTGCGAGCGCGCCGCGTCCTCGATCATTTTGCCGCGCGGTCAGTTCGCCGCAAGATCAAAACCCGCCTCATAACCATCAGACTCGGCCGATTGCGGCCGGCGCGGCCGCAGCCGCGCGATCAGGCCCTGGCCTTGGCTGCGTAGCGCCTCCACGGCGGCTTGATAACCGGCGGCGACCGCCACATCGAACGCTTTCCAATCGCGCAGCTCAACGCCCTCGATTTCCGGCACGATCAGCAAGTCCGAGCGCTCGCGCCCCTTCCACGGATTGACGTTCAACGTCGCCGTGCGCATCAACAGGCTGGCGATCGGCGGCGGCGACTTGAAGCCGTTCTTGGCGACCCATTTGGTAAAGCTCGGCGGATCGACAAAGTCGGCGGCGTTGATGCCGCCTTCGCGGGCGACGTCGACGGCGATGGTGAGGCCGCGATGCCATTCCTGCATAACGTCCGTCGGCAGATTATTGGTCACTGCGCCGTCAACGAGAATATGCTCATCCTCGACCACCGGTGGCAAAATGCCCGGCAGCGCGATCGTCGCGCGCAGCGCATGGCGCAACACCCCTTGCCGATGCACATTGGCCGCGCCGGCCGTCAGATTGGTCGACACCGCAAAGAATGGCAGCGCCATGTCTTCGATCAACGCGCCGCCAAAATGCTCGGCAAGGCGCTTGTCCACCTCGCGGCCGCGCGTCAGCGCCACCACCGGCAGCACATAATCGGCGAGCGGATTGCTGTCGACAAACGCCTTGCGGATGCGCTGTTCAATCTCGTTTTGCGACCAGCCGAGCCCAATACAAGCGGCGATAATTGCGCCCATCGAGGTGCCGCCGACAAAGTCGATTTGCGCGCCGGCTTCGCGCAACGCCTCATAAACGCCAATATGCGCATAAGCGCGGGCGCCGCCCCCCGATAACACCAAGCCGATCGATAGCCCGGTCATCGTTCGCGCCAAGCGCATCGCGTCGGCTTCACTATCGCCCTGCCAATGGAACAAGCGCCGCGCCGCCGCCGCTTCGATCCAATGCGCCGTGCGGGTAGCCTGCGGCGTCGCCCGGCTTGGATGCAGAAGGATCAGATCGACCAGGCGAAATCGTCGCGCCGGGCCGGGGTCGTCCGGCATCAGCGGCGCCGAGGGCTTGGCGTCCGTCCGGCCAAACAGCCAAACGCGGTCCGCTTGCCGCAGGCATAATTTGTACCACGGCGAATCCTCGATCGGCGAATACAGAATCACGACGTCGTGCCAGCGCTCGAGGTCTTCAAAGAACACCGAGGATCGGCTTTCGGCTTCCGCGCCCGCGATCGCACAGCGTTTCCCGAGGGTTTCGATCGCCCGCTTCAGCATGCTGGCGCGGAATTTCAGATCGATCGTCGGCGAGGTCGAAAAGAACGCGAACACTTTCGGTTCGGCGCGCGCCGATCGGCGCTTTTCCAGCCGCGACCGCGCCAGCATGATCCGCGCCAGGTTATGCATGACGCTTGGCTGCTGACGCACGAAGCGGAAAAACGCCGCGCGATTAAGCCGGACGATCTCGGTGTCGCGCACCGCGTAAACGGAAGCCGAATGCGTCTCGCCGGCGATCAGCGCCATTTCGCCGACCGGCTCGCCGGAGCGAATATAGCCGAGCAATTCTTGCTCGCCATTTGGCGCGCGCCGAAACGCGCCCAAGGCGCCAGACGTCACAAAATAAATCGCCTCGGCGACGTCGCCCGCTTCAAACAACGTCATGCCGCCGGGCAGCGAAAACCAATCGATCTCGGCGCGCAATTGCGCCAGCGTCTCGTCCGAAACGTCGCGTAAAAACGGGATCAGCGACAGGTCTGGAAAGCGCATGGAAACGGAGACCCCCGAAGAAGTCGTTTCTCTCTAGCAGGCCCCGGCGCGCCGCGCTATCTGCGCGCCGGGGCTGTTTTCAAAGCGTAAACGAAAGGATCGTGGGATGATGCGCGGGTTGATGAAATTGGCTTTAGCTGGCGCGCTGTCGCTTGCAGCTGGCTTGGCGAAAGCGCAAGAGACCGAGGCGCATCGCCGCGCATTGGCCGCCGGTTATCAAGCCGCTTTCACCTGTTCGGGCGTCTTCAATAATAATGGCCGCCATCCCAGCCTGCTGACCAATCGCGAATTGAGCGGCGTCTATCCGGAATTACGCCCTTACATCGGCATCGAAGGCTCACTGATCGATCCGCGCGCAAGCACCGTATCCGTGTCGTTCTCCGACGATTTGCCGCCGCGCATCGCCGTTTGGCGACCCGGCCTTGGCTGCGCGCTTCTGCCGATCGGCGCAATCGCTGAAGCGGCGGCGCACGTCCCCAAGCTCATGATCCTGCCGCCGCGCCGGCTCGCCGTGCGCTGGGCGCGCGGGTCTGCTGAGGTCATTCCGGAAAAAGATGCGCTCAACTCAAACGTGATGGCGGTCGTCGAAAAAGCGTTTTCCGCCAGCTATGGCGACAAAGCGGCAACCTCGGCCGTTGTCGTTGTCAAAGACGGCGAGATTATCGCCGAGCGTTACGCCGAGAATTTCGGCCCCGAAATCGCGCAACGCACCTGGTCGGTCGGCAAGAGCATTGCAGCGACCGTGATCGGCATCGCGGTTGAGGACGGCGTCCTCAAGGTCGAAGACCCCGCCCCCATCAGCCATTGGCGCAAGGCCGGCGATCCGCGCGGCGCCATCACGCTTGCCAACCTGTTGCATATGGGTAGCGGGCTTTATTCCGAGGCGCGCGGCAACCGTACCGATGCGATTTATCACGGCGGCACGACCGTCGAAGAAAAAGCCATTGGCATGCCGCTGGAGGCCAAGCCTGGCGCGCGGTTTCGCTACGCCAACAACGACACGCTGCTCGCCATGCGCGCCTTGCGCGAGGCCATCGGCGATGACGCCCAATATCTCGCCTTTCCGTTCGAGAAATTGTTCTGGAAGATCGGCATGATCCACACCTTCGCCGAAACAGATTGGAACGGCGATTTTATCATGTCGAGCCAAGTGTGGACGACGGCGCGCGATTTGGCCCGCTTTGGCCAATTATACTTGCAAGAAGGCAAATGGGGCGAGGAGCAAATTCTGCCGATAGCCTGGATCGACTTTGTTCGCACCCCGGCGCCGGCGCAGCCGCAAAGCGCGATCGAGGGCGATGGCCCGGCCTATGGCGCACAATTCTGGCTGCACGGCCCCAAACAAGGCCTGCCCGAGGGCACCTATGCCGCGCATGGCAATCGCGGCCAATATGTCGTCATCGTGCCAGAAGCGAACATGGTCATTGTGCGCCGCGGCTATGATCCGGTCGGCGAAGGCGGCGGCTTTGATATTCAGCGATTTGCGGCCGATGTGATCGCGGCTAGCCGCCTGGAATAGTCGAATTCTGTCTTCGTTGCGGCAAAGAATAGCGCCAAAACCATTTGACCCGTCCAGTGGTTATTTCAGTCGCCAGCGAAAAGGCAGGACCATTTCGCGGCCTTCGCATTTTGCTGGATCAACATCGGGCTGTCGATCCCAGGTAAAGGCGTTTGCGGCGCGGCGCGCTTCTTCGCCAAAGACTAAAGACGGGTAGGACGCGGTGACGCGAACCCGCGTCAATTTCCCTTCGGTCAACGTGGCCCGGACAATTGCATCGCCTTCAATGTTCGAATTCTGGGCTTCTATCGGATAGGCGGGGTTATCGGAAGTTGCGAGGATGCCGCAGACAATCGCCGGGTCGATTTCAACGACGGCGCTTGCGCGCGCCGCGTCCGTCTCCGCTTGAATTGCATTAGCCACGCCATGCCGTTCGTAGATCGCCTCAATGTCCCGTGTTGACGGCGCTTTCTCCTCCAATCGTTCCAAAGTGACGTCCATCAACTTTGCCCAATCTCGCAGCCTTTCTTCATGACTGCTTACCCAGGGAGCGTTCGCATCGGCCTCTCCCGCTTCCTGGCGCCAGCGCAAGAATCGCGCATGTGCGTCGACAAGCGTCAGCCGCGCTTTTGCGTCGGGCTGCACATGAAAGCCCTCGACGGCGGCCTCCATTGCTGTAAACGATGCGAATTCAGGCGAGATTTGATAGCTTGATTGAAAATGGCGCGCGGCTTCTTCAGCGCTCGCATGGCGCTGCGCGTATTCCAAGCTCGTGCGCATATCCGTCGCCAAGCGGGCAAAAAAAGCTGTTTCTGACAGCAGCGTTGGCTCCTTATCGACGAGTGATTTCAGGGCTTGATCAAATTTGGCGCGGACGATTTTGCTGGTCGGCTCCTGTCTCCACTCCACATAGGCTCTAAGCAAAGCCCGATCCGAGGCGATCGGATGGGCGGTTGGGTCATCAATCGGCAATTTCGCGACCTTCGCGGCGACTTCCTTTGCGCCATCGCAAGCGGCGACAACACAGAGCTGAAAAGCCGCCTCAAAGCCCATTACCGCCGCCCCCTTGGCGGACGGGTCGGCCAAAACGGCCGTCGAAAGGTCTGTTGCAGCGGTTTTAATTGCGGCTCGGTCGCCAGAACGAACGGCTGCATTGAACGCTTTGATTACCGGTTGGCCAATTTCGGCCTGCGCGGTCCCGCCCCATAGGCCACCAGCAATAACGGCGGCCAAAAAGATGATTGATTTGCCCCTCAGCATTTTACGTGAACCCCAAATGCGGCCTTACAACGGTTGAAGGCTCGCGCAGCTCTGGGATTGTGACAAGAACGTAAGCTTTTGCTGCGACATTCTGCCGCGATCTACGTTCCGCGCCGCCCCGTCAGCGCCTTGATCACCCCGCGCAACGTGCGCACGTCATTGTCGGTGAGCGCGGCGCGCTGCAGCGTCGTGCGCAGATTGCGCATCATGGTTGGGGCTTTTTCCGGCGGGAACAGGAAGCCGGCGGCGATCAATTCGTCTTCCAAGTGCCGAAACAGGCGGTCCAAATCGGCGTGACTGGCAGCGGGCGAAGGCTCTATTTGGACATAAGGCGGCGGCGCCGCCCCATCGGCATTGCGCCACGCATAAGCGAACACACAGACCGCATGCGCAAGATTAAGTGAGGCGAAGGCCGGGTTGACCGGATAGCTCATGATGACGTCCGCCCGCACGACGTCCTCGGTCGACAGCCCCGCCCGCTCGCCGCCAAACATCACCCCGACCCGACCGCCAGCCGCGAGAGCCGAACGCGTTTGCGCCACGCAACCCTCCGCGCCCAGCAGCGGCTTTTCCAGCTCGCGCCGCCGCGCCGTCGCCGCCGCCACAAAGGTCAAATCGGCGATCGCCGCCGCTGTCGTTGGAAACACCACCGCGCGCTCCAACACCTGATCGGCCCCCGACGCGGTCGCAAGAGCGCGTTCATTTGGCCAGCCATCGCGCGGCGCCACCAGCCGCAATTGGCCGAGCCCGAAATTGCGCATCGCCCGCGCCGCCGCGCCGATATTCTCGCCCAATTGCGGCTCGACCAAAATAATCGCCGGCCAATCGCTGGAGATATCCGGTTTGCTGATGTCGGTTCCGGCCATGATCCTATCGTCTCTGCCCTAAAGTTTCGCGGCGCTCACGCGTTTGCGACGAAGGGCGGACCCCTGACAAGCCAAAAGGCGGTTTGACGAACAAGATGGCGGTGCTATAGCCGAACGTCTAAAATTAACGCCCGCCGGCCGATAATATATCTTAAGGAGAAAATCATGGCTGCCAAGATCAAAGTGCAAAATCCGGTCGTCGACATCGATGGCGACGAGATGACGCGGATCATTTGGCAGATGATCAAAGACCGGCTGATTTTCCCTTATCTTGACCTTGCCCTCGATTATTACGATCTCGGCATCGAATATCGCGATCAGACCGATGATAAAGTCACGGTCGACGCCGCCAACGCGATCAAACGCCATGGCGTTGGCGTTAAGTGCGCCACCATCACGCCGGACGAAGCGCGCGTGAAGGAATTCAGCCTCAAGCAGATGTGGAAATCGCCGAACGGGACGATCCGCAATATTCTGGGCGGTGTGGTATTTCGCGAACCGATCATTTGTAAAAACGTGCCGCGTTTGGTCCCTGGCTGGACGCAGCCGATCGTGATCGGCCGCCATGCTTTTGGCGATCAATATCGCGCCACCGATTTCCGCGTGCCCGGCAAGGGCAAATTGTCGATCAAATGGGTGTCCGAAGACGGAACCAAGACGATCGAACATGACGTCTTCGATTTTCCGGACGAAGGCGTCGCGATGGCGATGTATAATCTCGATGATTCGATTCGCGATTTCGCGCGGGCCTGCTTTAACTTCGGCCTTGACCGTAAATGGCCGGTTTATCTGTCGACCAAGAACACGATCCTCAAAAAATATGACGGCCGTTTCAAGGACATCTTCCAGGAAGTGTTCGACGCCGAATTCAAAGCCCGCTTCGCCGAATTCAAAGGAACCTATGAGCATCGCTTGATCGATGACATGGTCGCTTCGGCGATGAAATGGTCGGGCGGCTATGTGTGGGCCTGCAAAAACTATGACGGCGACGTGCAATCGGACACCGTTGCGCAAGGCTTCGGCTCGCTGGGCCTGATGACCTCGGTTTTGCTCACCCCCGACGGCAAAACGCTCGAAGCCGAGGCCGCTCATGGCACGGTGACGCGCCATTACCGCCAGCACCAGCGCGGCGAATCGACCTCGACCAATTCGATCGCCTCAATTTTTGCCTGGACGCGCGGGCTCGCCCATCGCGGCAAATTGGACGGCAATGCCGAGTTGGCGCGCTTTGCCGACGTGCTTGAAAAAGTTACCGTCGAAACCGTCGAAGCCGGCCAGATGACCAAGGACCTCGCCGTGTTGGTCGGCGATGCGCAAGGCTGGCTGACCACCGAAGGCTTCCTCGACCGTGTCGCGCGCAATTTCGAAACGGCCTTCGCGAAGGGCTAAGCGACGCTTATTGGTTGGCGCAAGGCAAGGATATTGGCGCGCAAGCGGTGCGCGCTTGTCGTTGTCATGATGACGCAATCGCTTCGCGCAGCTGCAAAGCGCAGCGCTTCGGCTGACGTCAGAGCCGGTGGGACCGACAACTCCGGCGACGCCGCATGGTTCATGCGGCGATGCGCCGCGCGCGCCAGATAAAACCAATCGGCCGGGCGCAGGATCGAGCGGGGCGGGCGCGGTCCCGCGCGTAACGCCTCAAAGCCCAGCAACACGACGGGCGTTCCCCGCGTGGCGGCATAAAGATGTTCTGCGCGCGTCGCGTCGCCCGCATGGATTGGCGCGAGGATCGCTTCGATACCGGGAAGGGTTAGCGCCGCCTCCACTTCCGGCCCGCGCCCGCAAACGCCGAAAGCGCCGATCAAGCCGGCGCCGCGCGCCTCCTGCGCAAAGTCGACAAAACCCGGCAGGTCTTTAACGCTCGGCCCATGCGCCAGCAACAGATCAATCTGCGCCATCCGCAGCCGCGACAGGCTACCGCGCAGACTGCGCGCCATGCCCTCCTGCGAAAAATCCTTGCGCAGACGCCCCATCGGGCCGGCGATCGTGCCGATCTTGGTGATCACCAGGCATTGCGCGCGCGGCAGCGTCTGAAACGCCGCGCCTAGCCGGCGTTCGGCCTCGCCCGCGCCATAAGAAGGGCCAGTGTCGAACACCCGCACGCCGTCTGCAAAAGCTTGCAAGACCAATTGCCGGGTCGCTTCGGGGCTAACGAGCGCTGTCGCCAAGGGTCCACTGACGCCAAACCCAAGCGGCGACTTCACTTCCGCCAGCCGCGCCCGAAAGCCGCTGCCGCTCACGCCTTGACGCTGGTTTCCAACGCCAGCGCGTGAAGAACCCCACCCATCCGACCTTTCAGCGCCGCATAAACCATCTGGTGCTGCTGCACCCGGCTTTTGCCGGCAAACGCCGCCGAGGCGATGACCGCCTTATAATGGTCGCCGTCGCCGGCAAGATCAATAATTTCAATGTCCGCGTCGGGAAACTCCGCCCGCAGAAACGCCGTCAGATCGGTTTGCGTCATCGCCATATCCAGCCATGTAGCGGCTCCAATACCTGATTTCAACAATTTGAAAGATTATAGTTCGTTACAAATAAACTTATGGCGCCGACCTCATTTTGCTTCCTATTATCCGATATTCGAATGTCGATTTTACAAGATAAATGAGAAAAAAGATTTTTCTATGTAGAATTTATTTTAACGATAAAGATATTTACCATGGCACATTAATGTAAAAGGGCAAATATGACTCAGCCCGGCTTCGAGTTAACGGATCTGGTCACGCCTTAACGCAATTTTTATGTCTCGATGCGACCGATTGACGCGATCGTGGCGGCTCGACGAACGCGGTAGAGACAAGCAACCAAATTTACGGTTTGTTTACGCGGATCACGAAGCCTTCACAGATGCGTGTTACCAAGTCGATCGCCGAGTGAATGGTAGAGCGAATGCGAAAGAAGCTCATGTCGGTCTTGATTACCGGGTTAGCGATGGGATTGGCCTGCGGCGAATGCGCGGCGCAATCCGCCGTAACCGGTGACGACGCCCAGTCGACGCGTTTTTCCGGCCTCGTCGGCCGCTTCGCCGCGCAAGCCGCAAGAACCGCAAACCCAGCCCCGGCCAAGTCGACGGTGGATTTCGCGCCTGGAGGCGGCCGCGATTTCAGCTTCGGAACCGCCGCCTCGCCGGCCAAAGCGGCCGATGTGTTTGCGCCGGGCTCGCGCGCGGGTTCGATCGCCAATGCAATTTCCGGCGGCGAACCGCAGGGCTTGGATCAACGGGAAGCCTTGTTGCACGCCAGCGAAACGCTCGACTTTAGCGCGGGGCGCGAATTCATCGCCTCGGGCGCGGCGACCGGATTTGGCGTTGATCTCGGCTTTCAGCCGCGCGTCCAATTCGCCACCAGCCTGTTTGGCGAGTTCCGCGGCGCAGGCGCCGAAGTGCGGATTGGCCGGTTGCACATCGATCCGCGCGCGGCCGAGGGCGAGCACAAATCCCGCTTTTACGCCTTCGGGTCGGTAGACGGCTCGGCGGTGATCTGGAATGTCGCCGATTCTGGCAGGTTCGGCGCGAGCAGCGCGCTGAATTACGACGTGCAGCGGATTACCGTTGGCGATGCGCAAGCTGGCCTTGCCTATGAACGCTGGGGCTTGCAGTTCTCCGCCGGTTATCTGCGCCGCGAACTGCATTTCAATGCGGCCGGCGGGGAGAACGCCGCCGACACCTTCCATTATGGCGCGCTGTCCATCTCGTTTAAGCGGTAAGTTGTCTCCCGCTCAAATCGCGATAAGCAAAGGCTCGTTTTCGTCGCGCGGCTGCGTCAGCAGCGCGGCCAGCGCCCGCGCCGCAATGGCTGGATCAATCTGGCGCTCCGGCGGCTCGCCCGGCATGTGATCGCGGCGGATTTGCGTGCGCAAGGGACCCGGTTCGATCAAACGCACCCGAATAGAACTGCGCGTTCGCTCCGCCGCATAGGCCGCGACGATCGCCTCCATTGCCGCTTTGCTGGCCGCATAGGGCGCCCAAAAGGGATCGGCGCTGCGCGCCTGCGCGCAAGTGACAAACGCCGCCTCGGCTTGCGCGGCGAGACGCAATAACGGGTCCATGGCGCGGATCAACCGCTGCGTCGCCAGCGCATTGACCGCCATCGCCGCCTCGAAATCGGCCGGCTTGATTTGCGCGACCGGCGTTGCCGGCCCCGCCCGCGCCGCGCAATGGACAAGCGCGTCAAGCCGACCAAACCGCTCGAAAATCACCCCGCCGAGGCGATCGATCGCCTCGCCAACGCTCAAATCCAGCGGAACCAAGGTCAGCCGCGCCCCGGTCGCGGCGCGCCCCTGGTCGTCCAGCGCTTCGAGCCTTTTCACCGCCCGCCCCGTCGCGATCACGTGATAGCCGGTTTTGGCAAGCTCCAAGGCCAGCGCGCCGCCGAGGCCGCCGCTCGCGCCCGTCACCAGCGCAATCGGCGCGGTCTCATTCGTCATGTTTTATTCCAGGAAAGAGAGTTGGACGTCCTTGGCCGCTTCGTCATTGCCAAAATCGGTCAGTGTGGTTGGATATTCGCCGGTAAAGCAATGATCGGCAAAGGCCGGCGCATCGGTCTTGCGCTCATTCTCGCCCAGGGCCCAATACATGCCGTCGATCGACAAAAAACCCAAACTGTCGACCTCCAATTTCTTGGCGATCTTTTTCGGCGAGTGCTTGGCGGCGATCAGGTCTTCGCGATTGGGCATGTCGATGCCGTAGAAATCCGGCCATTGGATCGGCGGGCTCGCTACTCGAAAGTGCACTTCGGCAGCGCCAGCGTCGCGCACCAATTGCACGATCTGGGCCGAGGTGGTGCCGCGCACGATGGAATCATCGACCAATACGACGCGCTTGCCGGCGAGCTGACTGCGATTGGCGTTATGCTTTCGGCGCACCGAGAGTTTGCGGCCGCTGGCGGTCGGCTCGATAAAGGTGCGCCCCACATAATGGCTGCGGATAATGCCCATCTGGAACGGCGCTTGCGCGGTTTCGGCATAGCCGATCGCCGCCGGCACGCCGGAATCCGGCACCGGCACGATCACGTCAGCTGGAACAGGATGCTCTTCCGCCAGCCTTTGGCCAAAGCGCCGGCGCACGTCATAGACGCTGCGCCCATTCACGATCGAATCGGGGCGCGCAAAATAGATATATTCGAACACGCACGGGCGGGGCGGCTTTGGCGCAAACGGCTTTTGGCTCTCCACGCCGCGCTCGGACAGCACCAAAACCTCGCCCGGGAGCACGTCGCGGACGAACTTTGCGCCGACGAGGTCCAGCGCGCAAGTCTCCGAGCAGACCACGGGCGCTCCCTCCAATTCCCCCAGCACCAGCGGGCGAATGCCGACCGGATCGCGCGCCGCCAACACGCCGCCGGCCGTCAAAGCGACCAGCGCATAGGCCCCTTCGAGGGCCGAGAGCGCTTCGATGAATCGATCAATCATGGTGGCGCGCACGGCTTGCGCCATCAAATGCAAGATCACTTCGGTGTCGGTCGTGCTTTGAAAGATCGCTCCGCGCGCCGTGAGCAGCGCCCGCAGCGCCCGCGCATTGGTGATATTGCCGTTATGAGCGATCGCAACGCCGCCAACGCCGAGATCGGCATAAAGCGGATGATTGTTGCGAATGGTTGGCTCGCCTTGCGTCGAATAGCGCGTATGGCCAATCGCCGCGCGCCCTTTTAGGCGGTCGGCGACGCCCGGGCGCATCAGCGTGTCGCCGACCAAGCCCATATGCCGCTCGGTATGAAAGCGTTTGCCGTCAAAAGAGGCGATGCCGCAGCCTTCTTGGCCGCGATGCTGCAAGGCATGGACGCCATGAATGGCGATTGCGCCGGCGAGGTCATCGCCGACGATCCCGAACACGCCGCATTTCTCGCGCAATTCATGACGCCAAGGGACAAAGTCGCTCGGCGCGCTGGGGGGCAAAATCAAGGTCAAATATCCGTCGGAGGATCGGTCAAAACCGGCGCTTGTCTGAGCGACTCGAGCGCCTGCGGCGCCACCACGCTTAAAGCATTCGCCCCGGCGTTGAAATATGGAAACAAGCGCGCTTCCTCCAACCAGGGCGGGCGGGCGTCATCGCCGACCACGCCGAGGATCAACAACACCGCCAGCGACATGATGATAAACCCGCGCAACGCGCCAAAACCGGCGCCCGCGACGCGGTCCAGCGCGCTGATCGAATCGCTTTTCAACAATTGCGTGCGCAAGATGTTGATCAACACCGACACGATTAGAAAGACGACCGCGAACAGGCCCAAGGCCGCCACCGCCAGCGCGCCGAGCGGCTCATCGATCCATTGCTGCGCGTAAGGCAGCACAATGGGAAGGCCATAAAGCGTTGCCCAGGTCGCGGCGATCAAGGCGATGATCGAGCATACTTCTTGAATGAAGCCACGCGCCAGCCCAAACAACAACGACAACAAAATCGCGCCGAGCGCCGCCGCGTCGAACCAATTCAGCTCAAGATCCATGGCGCTTCCCTCCGCGTCCGCCGATCATCTCTATTAGCCCCGCAATATGGGTCAGTCCATGCGCCTCGCGCGGCAATGCCTCATGGCGGGCGGCGATCGCGCGCGGAAAGCCAAGCTTGGCCGCCTCTTTGATACGCGCATCCATCCGTCCGACCGGGCGGATATCGCCGGAAAGAGCGATTTCGCCAAAAAAAACGCTGTCCTGCGGCAAAGGCGTATCGAGGGCCGAGGACAGCAAGGCCGCCGCCGCGGCAAGGTCTGCGCCGGGCTCGGCGATGCGATAGCCGCCCGCCACGCTCAAATAGA
>DHHV01000092.1:49008-49199 GCA_002403455.1 Hyphomonadaceae bacterium UBA4763
CCAGCAGGCCCCCCGCCGCGGCAGGGTCGGCGCGGGGCTGGGCGATGCGATAGCCCCCCGCCACGCTCAAATAGACGTCGCGATTGCCGAGCGAAAAGCCGCCGCGCGCCTCCAACACCGCCAACACCATGGCGAGCCGGGCGGGGTCCCAGCCGACGACGGCGCGGCGCGGCGCGCCCATGGCGGCGGCG
>DHHV01000096.1:0-1286 GCA_002403455.1 Hyphomonadaceae bacterium UBA4763
CCCCCCCCCCGCCCCCCGCCCAGCCCCGCCGCTGACGCCCCCGCCGCCGCGCCGGTCGAGGGCCTGGTGCTTACCCCCAGCGCTGCGATCGCCGCCGCCCGGCTGGATGTTCTGCCCGGCGAAGAGCGTCTTGCCGATTTCATCGCCTCGATCCCGCTCGATAATCCCCCCGATCCGGAGCGCGCGCGCCTTGCTTTCCTCAACGCCCAAAACGCCGCCAGCGCCGGTGAAGACTGGTCAGCGCTCGATTTTGCTTGGCAAGCGATCCTCGCCGGGGATGATTCGGCGCAAATGTGGGCGTTTTACGCCGACATTAACCGGCGCCGCGGCAATAATGATCAGGCTTTATTAAGCGCGCTCACCGCCATTGCCAAATCCTCGCGCGCCGATCAGGGCCCGCTTTATCAATTCGTCGGCGAAATCTACGAGGCCGACAGCCTCAACGAGCCGGCGATCGAGGCCTATCGCCGCGCCGTCGATCGCGGCGTGCGCGGGCCCCTGGTCGAGCGCCTCGCCCAGCTCACCGGCGAGCGATTGGCCATGCGCCAGTTTACCGTCAATGCCGATCGAGATTCGCCGTCGGTTTGCGCGCGCTTTTCTTGGCCTTTGGCGGATCAAGGCGTCAATTACGCCGATTTTGTTGCGCTGTCGGACAATTCAAAGCCCAATATTGCCGTCTCGGACTCCGAATTATGCCTGGAAGGTCTCACCCATGGCGCGCAATTTGACTTGACCTTGCGCGCCGGTTTGCCGGCCGCCAGCGGCGCGCGCCTCGCCGCCCCCATCACCCAAAACGTCACGATCGGCGATCGCCCAGCCCGGCTTGCCTTTCGTAGCGATAAATACATCCTGCCGCGCGTCAAAAGCGCCGGCGCGCCGCTGTCGGCCGTCAATGTCGCGCAAGCCGAAATCACCATTTATCAAGTGCCTGAGCGCAATCTCGCCCCGCAATTACAGCAAGGCTCAGCGCTCGAAGAGCTTTATCCTTACGCCGCCGCGAATATATCCGAACGCAGCGGCCGCGAGGTCTGGAAAGGCATTGTCGATCTCGGCGGCGAACGCAATCGCGAGCAAGTCTTCGGCGTGCCGATCGACGCGGCGCTGCCCGATCGCGCCCCTGGACTTTATGCGCTGACCGCAAAACCGGTCGGGCCCAAGACCAGCGAAGGCGGCGATGAATGGGGGCCGATCGCCACGCAATGGCTGGTCGTCACCGATATGGGCCTCACCTCTTATTCGGGCCGCGATGGGGTGACGGTCATCGCCCGCTCTTACGCGACCGGCAA
>DHHV01000096.1:1598-10798 GCA_002403455.1 Hyphomonadaceae bacterium UBA4763
GCTCTTACGCGACCGGCAAGCCGATCGCCGGCGCCGAGATCGCGCTCATTGCGCGCAACAATCTGGTGCTGGCGACCCAGCGCAGCAATCGCGACGGCCAGGTGCGCTTTGATCCAGGACTTGCGCGCGGCGAGGGCGGCCTCGCGCCGAAACTGGTCGTCGCCAGTGATGGCAAGCGGGATTTTACCTTTCTCGACTTGGAGCGCGGCGCCTTTGACTTGACCGATCGCGGCGTCGGCGGGCGGCCCTATCCCGGTCCTTTGGACGCCTTTGTCTATCTTGATCGCGGTATTTACCGGCCCGGTGAAACCGTGCGCCTGTCGGCGATCGTGCGCACGCCCGAAGCGCGCGCGCCGGAGGCCTCCGCCCCCCTCACCTTGCGCGTGTTCCGCCCCGATGGGTCCGAAGCGCGTCGCCAGACCTTGCCGCCGACTTCCGTCGTCGGCGGGCTCTATCGCTTTGATTTGGCGGTGCCCGACAGCGCCCGCACGGGCCTTTGGCGCGCCAGTCTGCACGTCACCGCCGCTGATCCGGCGATTGGCGAGGTCAGCTATTCGGTTGAAGATTTCGTGCCGGCCGTGCTGGAAGTCACGCTCGCGCCAAACAAACCGGCCGTCGATTCAACGGGTATTACCGCCAAAGCCAATGCGCAATTTCTTTATGGCGCGCCGGGCGCACAATTGCGCGCACGCGGCGAAACCCTTGTTCGGCGCGCGTCTGCGCCTTTTCCTGGCGCGCTCGAGCGGTTTTCTTTTGGGCTGATCGATGAAAGCTGGACCGATCTGCGCGGTGACCTTTCTTTACCCCAAACCAATGAGGCCGGCGACCTGACCGTCAGCATTGGCGCGCCAAAACTCCCCGTCGCCAGTCATCCGCTCGAAATGCTGGTGCGCGCCACCGTCTTTGACGATGGCGGCCGTCCGGTCGCGCGCGCCTTCACCGCGCCGATCGCCCGCCCGGAACCTTATGTCGGTTTACGCCGCATCTGGGGCGATGCGCGCCTCAGCGAGAATTCAGTCGCCGAAATCGAAGTCGCCAGCGTCAATTGGCAAGGCGCGCCGGTCGCCGCTGACGCGCTTTCCTGGCGACTGCAAGCCATCGAATTTCGCTATTCTTGGCAACGGATCAACGGGTCTTGGCGGTTTCATCGCCACCAGCGCGCCAAGACGATCGGCAGCGGCGCGCTCGCGACCGACGCCTCGGGCCGCGCCAAACTCGCCACCGATCGCCTCGGCGATGGCTATTACCGCTTGGAGGTCTATGACCCGGCGCAAGGCGCGGCGCGCCGCACCGCCGCCTCGATCGAGTTCAGCGCCGGCTGGCGCTGGGGGGCGATCGCGGCCGACGACACGCCGGACACCGTCAGCATTTCCTTGCAAAAACAACGTTTTGCGCCGGGTGAAACCGCCCAATTCTTCGTCAAAGCGCCGTTTGACGGCGAAGGCGAATTGGTAATCGCGACCGATCGGGTTTTACACACCACGCGCTTTTCGGCGTCGAGCGCCGGCTTGGTCGTCTCCGCGCCCGTTTCGACCGCCTGGGGCGGCGGCGCCTATGCGATCGTGCATGTTTTTCGCGGCGGCGACGGCTCCGGCGGCGGCGATGCGCCGATTCCCGGCCGCGCAATTGGCGCGGTTTGGGCCCCAATTGACGCCTCCGCGCGCGTTTTAACGCTCAATTTTGATGCGCCGGAGCGGCTGCGACCGCGCCAAAAGGTCGAAATTCCGCTGCAAATTGACGGCGCCGCAGGCGATTTTGTCGCCGTGACGCTCGCCGCAGTCGATGAAGGCGTGCTGCAATTAACCGACTTCGCCAGCCCCGATCCGGTCGATTATTTCTTCGGAAAACGTCGCTTGGGCGTCGATATTCGCGATGCTTATGGCCAATTATTGAGCGATCGCGTCTCGCAAATCCTCAATCTGCGCCAGGGCGGCGACGCCGCCGGCAAACATGCCGCAGGGCTTCCCCACCGCTGGATCAAGCCGGTTGCGCTGTTCCAAGGCTTCTTAAAAGTCGAAAAAGGGCGCGTTCGCGTGCCGTTAGAGCTGCCGGAATTCAACGGATCGCTGCGCTTGATGGCGGTTGCCGCCACGTCCGGCAAAGTTGGATCGGTCGCCAAACGCGTCTTGGTGCGCGATGATATCGTCTTGTCGGGCTCACCGCCGCGCTTCTTAAGCCCCGGCGATCGGGCGGAAATGACTCTGACCTTTCACGCCTTGGAGGGCGGCGCGGTCAAATTGGCGCCCAAAATGACCGCTTCGGACGCCGTTTCGGCCGAGCCAACGCTCGGCGAAATCGCCCTACAGCCCGGTCAGCGGCTGACGAGAAAAGTCGTTTTGCGCGCCAATGAGCCCGGTTCCAGCCTCCTGGTGATGGAAGTTGACACGCCCAAAGACGGCAAAAGGCGCCTCGAATGGCCGCTTACGGTGCGCCCATCTGGCCCCTTAATGACGCAATCAGAGCCGATTACGCTGGCGAATGGCGCCGATTTGCGCCTTGATGCGCGGCTTTTCGCCAATTTTTACGCCGCCGATGCGCGCGCGACGGTCGCATTTTCAGCGCTGCCGAACTTCGATTTACCTGGTTTGATCAGCCAATTGGACAGATATCCCTATGGTTGCGTCGAACAAACCATCTCGACGGCCGCGCCTTGGCTCTATGCCGGCGATCTTGCGCGGACTTTGGGGCTGGGTTTGGCCGATGCCGACGCGCAGAAATTGCGTATCGAAAAAGCGATTGGCCAAGTATTGGCAAGACAAACCTTTGACGGCGGTTTTGGCCTGTGGTCGAGCAATCAGCAAAGCGATGTCTGGCTGACGGCTTACGCCCTCGACTTTTTGCTTGAGGCGCAAAAGCAAGGCTATGCGGTGGATAAATTTGCGCTGGAGCGCGCCCGCGACAAATTGCAAAATTATCTGCAAGGCGCTGAATTTGCAGGCCCGGATCTGCATCGCAAGGCGTTTGCCTTTGCGGCTTTGGCGCGCGCCAATGCGGTGGAGCGGGGGGCGGCGCGGGCTTTTGCCGATGGATATGCGGAGAAATTCCCCTCACCGCTTGCCAAGGCGCAAATGGGCTATGCGCTGGCTTTGGCCGGCGACGGCGCCCGCGCGCAACGCTTATTGACCGAAGCGGTCGATCAAGCCCGCGCGGCGCCGGCAAGCGGACCGAACAACCGCCGGCTTCGGTGGGAGTCGGGAGATTATGGCACAATGCTGCGGGACAAGGCGGCGATCCTTGCGTTGGCGCTCGACAGCGGCCTGACGCTGAACGAGGCGCCGCAGCTTGCCCAAGCCATCGCCGCCGACAAAGCGCGCGCCAGATATCTCAGCACGCAAGAACAAGCCTGGCTGCTCCGCGCTGCGCAAGCCCTTGTAAAGTCTCAAGGTCCGGTGATGGTGACGGCGGACGGCGCGCAGATGCTGCCCATTCCGGCCGGCGCGATGGCCTATCTGCGCGCCGACGCGGACGCGCGCAACCTCGCGCAAGGCGTCAGCTTTTCCAACAAAGAGGCCCGCCCTGTTCAAGGGATCATCACGACGATCGGGGCGCCGCGCGCGCCGCAACCGGCCGAAAATGCCGGGATCAGCATCCAACGCAATCTGTGGACCATGAATGGCGAGGCAGTGGATTTGGCGTCAATTCGTCAAAATGATCTGATAGTGGTGGACCTCACCATGTCGGTCGCGCCCGAAGCGTTTGGAAACGTTCTGGTTGTCGATTATTTGCCGGCCGGATTTGAGATCGAAAATCCACGCTTCGGACAATCTTCCGCGGCCGCTCAATTGGCTTGGCTGGAAAATCTGTCGGAGCCGGATCATGTTGATCTGCGCGATGATCGGTTCATTGCTTCGGTGGATGCCCAATCTTGGCGGTCACGTTTTCGGCTGGTTTATCTGGCCCGCGCCGTCACCCCTGGCGATTACGTGCTCCCAGGCGCATTTGCGGAAAACATGTATTTGCCAAACGCCTTTGGCCGCGGCGATGCCGGACGGGTGCAAATCTCGCAGCGATAAAAGAGGGTGGTGACAAGGTTAGAGTGAGCGCGGATCAGCCAATGGCCTTTTGTTATTGGCTGCTCCCTCCGTCAGTTGATTTGGTTGTCGCATGCTGCGTTCGTCTTTATTGCCAAAGCGCTTAAGACCTTTGCGCGTCGGGGCGATCTTTAAGCCGACAACAAGACTTCGCCGTATTGTAAGGCTGCTGACGGGCGGCCTGTTGCTTGCGCTATTTTGGCTGTCGACGCCCGTTAGCTTGGAACGTTTGCAGCCGTCCACCATCGTTGTCGACAAAGACGACCGACTTCTACGGGCGTTTCACGCCGCCGACGGCCAATTGCGCTTGCCGATCGCCCTTACGAACGTCGATCCGCGTTATATCCAGTTGCTGATCGCCTATGAAGATCAGCGTTATTGGTCCCACCCGGGCGTTGATCTTGCCGCGCTCGCCCGGGCTTTGTGGCAAAATATTCAAGCAAAAGACATTGTCTCGGGTGGATCGACGCTCGCCATGCAGACGGCGCGATTATCAAGGCCGCAGGCAAGGACCATTTGGGCAAAACTTGGCGATATTGAACGGGCGCTTCGCCTCACTGCCCAATTCGGCAAGAAAGGCGTCTTACAAATCTATGTGGAGTCTGCGCCATTCGGCGGCAATATTGCCGGCTTGCGCGCCGCCAGTCTTTCCTGGTTTGGCAAGGAGCCGAAAAGCCTAAGTTTGGGCGAAATCGCGCTGCTCATCGCTCTGCCGCAGAACCCGACCGGCATTCGACCCGATCGCTTTCCGGATCGCGCCGGCAAAGCGCGGCAAAAAGTATTGACCACACTGGTTAAACGCGGCGCCATTTCACCGCTTCAAGAAAATGAAGCCTTGGAAGAACCTATCCCCCCAATACGGCGTTTGTTACCGTTCTTGAGCCCGCACCTTGCCGAGCGACTTGTTTCAATCCATCGCCAACAAAATGGCGCCGTGATACGCACGTCAATTGACGCCTCAACCCAACAACGTTTGGAAATATTGGCGCGTGACCACGCCAAAAGAATAAGCGATCAGGCAAATGTTGCGATGATCGTGGTCGAGTCAGCAACCGGCGCCGTTCGCGCTCATATTGGCTCGGCCGGTTATTACGAGACTTTAAGACAAGGCTCAGTCGATATGACTGAGGCGACGCGCTCGCCGGGGTCTACATTAAAGCCTTTTCTTTACGCAATGGCGTTTGACGAAGATTTGGCAGCGCCCAATACGATAATCCTGGACGCGCCGACACGATTCGGCGCCTATGCGCCGAATAATTTCAATGCCGGATTTGCCGGCGAAATTAGTTTAAGCGCCGCGCTACAGCATTCGTTGAACGTTCCTTCCGTCAAACTACTTGACGCAATTGGCCCGGAACGCTTTGCGGCGAAATTACGGAACAGCGGATTACATTTATTTTTTAGCCCCGGCGGCCGCCCAAACCTGACGATGATTTTGGGTGGCGTCGGCGTTACATTGGAAGATTTGGCGCGCGGTTATCTTCAGCTTTCATCATATCAGGGACCGCGCGATTTACACTTTGTGACGCCTGTGTCGACGCCGCTGCGCCAACCCTTTGCGCGCGAAGAGACCCTGTGGGCAATTTCCAACATTCTTCGGGAGGCGCCGGCCCCACCGGGTTTTGCGGTCGCGGAACGCGTGCAAGATTTCGCCATAAAAACAGGCACTTCCTATGGCTATCGCGACGCCTGGGCGGCGGGATGGAATGAGGATTATGTAGTGGCGATCTGGGTTGGCCGCGCCGACGGCGCCCCCCTTGCCGACCAATTTGGGCGGGCCGCCGCCGCTCCGCTCGTCCACGCGGTTTATTCGGTCCTGCCAAGTCCAAAGCAACGCGCTGCGCCGCTGCGCGCTGCCGCCAATTCTTTGATGCGACGCGATTATGCTGACTTGCCTTCGCCATTACAAGTCTGGTTGGGCGATCGCGCGCAATTGGCGGAACAGAGAGAAAATACACCGCTTGAAATCATTTATCCATTTCAGTCGGCGCAAGTCGATTTATCCAGCAATGACGGCCTTTTAGCTTTGGAGGCGCGCGGCGGTGTCAAACCCTATACTTGGCTCATAAATGGCGAACCTATCGCGACTGAGGCCTGGGCGAGCGGCGCCAATTGGCGCGCCGATGGCGGAGGCGCGGTCAACATTACATTGATTGATGCGCAAGGGGCAGCTGTCCGCCACGCGATCTGGCTCCGATCGCCATAATTTTATCCAACGCGTCGGTCATCATGGTACAGAAAGGCGGCGGCGCCGCCGGGAGATGAACATGAAGGCTCTAAAGACAATCGGGTTGGTCACCGGCGGCGTTGTCTTGGCGTTGTTTGGCTTGGTTTTGGCCTTACCGTTGTTGATTTCCAGCGAATGGCTGCGGCCGCGCGTGGAAGAGGCGGTGGAAACCGCACTAAAACGCGATGTCGCGCTAAACGGGCCAATAAAGTTATCGGCGTTTCCGCAAGTAAAAGCCACAATCAGCGATGTAGAAATCGCCAATGCACCTGGGTTTTCTGCGCCTTATTTGATCAAGGCGCAATCATTGACGGCCGCGGTAAAATTGTTTCCCTTATTAGGCGGTCAAGTAGAAATCACCAAGGCTGAACTGACCGGCGCGGACCTGCGCTTACAGCAGAATACGGACGGCGCCAATAATTGGACGTTTGCGGAGCCACCCGCTGATCCAAGCGAACCAGCCCCATTGCCGAATATTCAAGCAAAACTGGCGTTGCGCGACTCCCGCATTGTTTATCAATTGGACAATAGCCCAGCTTTGACTTTTGAGCGTATCAACGCCGATTTGACGCTGCGGCGCGCGCTGACGGCAAGTCTTTCGATGGCGCTCGACAGCGCGCCGATTACCTTTGAGGCGCAGATCGCCGATTGGCGCGCCATGCTGGCAGGCGAGGTTCAGGAGCTGGATGCGGCGATCGGGTGGGCGGATTTTTCGACGAAGATCGCCGGAACCATGCAGCTTGGCGAGGAAGTGCTGGTAAATCTGATGGTTGAGGGCAATGCGCCCTCGGCGCGCGCCGTTGCGGCCAGCGGCAATGTCCTTGTGCCCGACGGCTTTGTCGACGGCCCGATCGCGGTGACGGGGCAGATTGAAAGCGATGGCAGCCTTTCGCAATTGCGCGATTTTCAAGCGAAAATCGCCAATTTGGCGGCCAATGGCGGCATTGTTTTTGATACGCGCGGCGAAAAGCCCGCGCTGAGCGGCGAAGTCGCCTTTGCGCCGATCTCGCTCGATGATTTTGGCTTTGGCGCGGCGCCCGCGGGCGCAAGTGAGACAAAACCAGCGCCGAAGCAAGACGCGGCGGCGCCTGCGCAAAATGAAACGACCCCGACCTCGCCAGAAGCTGCGCCGATTGATCTGGCTTTCTTGCGCGATTATTCGGTCGATCTGGCGCTACGATTTGCACAAATCCGGGCGGCAGGCGCCGAGATTGGCAATGTCGCCCTGACGGCAAAAGCGGGTGACGGCAAGGGCGAAATTCGTCTATCGGAGGCGCAAGCCTTTGGCGGTCGCATCAGCGGTTTTGCGCAAGCCATTGCCGGCGATTTGCCGCAGTTTTCCGGCGATCTGACGGCGAAAGACGTGCGGCTCGACCAATTGAGCGCATTTGCGCCGGATTTGCCGACTTTGACGGGTCTCGCCAATGTCGCATTGGTTGCGCGCGGCGCGAGCGCCGACGCCGAGAGCCTGGCGGCCAATCTGGCGATTTCGGGCACGGCGCGCCTTGCAAATGGATCGGTAGCAGGCGTTGATTTGAAAGAGATTTTGGCCGGCAAAGCGCCAACCGGGGCGATCCCGGCTTTGTCGGGTCTGGAGGCCAATGCGGTTTTCCAAGGGCTCGATCGGCCGTTGTCGATCGATGGACGGTTCGTCGCCGGCGGCGAAGCCTTTGCGGTGAAAGGATCGGTGGCGGCGCCGCAGCGTTTATTGCTCGGCGCGCGGCCGAGCGCTGCGCAAATTCAAGCCAAATCGCGCATGATCGACGCGGCTTTTAGCGGCAGCGTGCGGCTCGCGCCCGAATTGGAAACCGATGGTTCTATCGAACTCGGCAGCGAGGCGTTGCGCGATCTGATGCGCTTTGCCGGAACAGATTTGGGCGACGGCGATGGGTTTCAGGCGTTTCGCGTGTCGGGCAAAGCGAGCCTCACGCCCAAGCGCATCGCGTTTGACGATGCGGTGCTGCGCTTTGACGCCATCGCGGGGCGCGGCAATGTTGTGCTGGATATGGCGGGGGCGGTTCCGAAAGTGACCGGCGCGCTCGACCTCGATCGGCTGGACGTGACGCCATATCTGCCGCCGCCCGCGCCGACGACCTTGGCGCCGTGGAGCGAGGAAAAGCTCGATTTTGCCGCGTTGAAAGCCTTTGACGTCGATTTCGACGTCAGCGCCGCCGGCATGAAGGCCAATGATATCCAGATCGGCCGCTCGACGCTGAAAGTGTCGGGATCCGGCGGAAAATTGCGGGCCGAATTGCGCGAAATGGCGCTCTATGGCGGGACCGGCAGCGGGGTCGTCAGCCTGGATGGGTCGGGCGCCGAGCCGAAAGTTGCGGTGACGACGGAGCTGAAAGCGATCAATGCTTTGCCATTATTGACCGATGCGGCAAAGTTCAAATTGGTCGATGGCAAGGGGACGATCCGGCTGGATGTTGCCAGTCTTGGCGACAGCCAAGCGGCGATCATGCGCAACCTTGCCGGGACGAGCGCATTTTCCTTTGAAGACGGCGCGATCGTTGGGGTGAATTTGGCGCAAGTCATGCGCTCGGCGCTGACGGTGATCAGCAGCGGCGGCAATTTTGACCGCGCGTCGTTGTCGACCCAGCAGACCGATTTCAGCGCCTTTACCGGCTCGTTCGCGATTGATCGCGGCATTGCGCGCACCGAAGATCTGCAATTGATCGGGCCGCTGGTGCGGATGAGCGGCAAAGGATCGGTCGATTTCGGCGGGCAGAAAGTCGATCTCGCCGTGCAGCCGCGCCTCGTCGCCAGTTTGCAGGGGCAAGGCGGCAACGCCAATCAAGTGGGCTTGCAGGTGCCGTTGCGGCTCACAGGGCCGTTCACCAAGGTCGGCATCGGCGTTGACCAGGCGCTGGTGACGGACGCCTTGCGGGCGACGGCGCTGGAGAGCGCGCGCGGCGGTCTGGCCGCCTTGTTTGGGTCGG
>DHHV01000113.1 GCA_002403455.1 Hyphomonadaceae bacterium UBA4763
GCTCGGTTCGGGCATGCGCCGGGCGAGCACCGCGACATTGACGATGGCGAGCGCCGCCACCGCCCACAGCGGGGCCAACAACCCCGCCCAGGCCACGATCGCGCCGGCGATCGCTGGGCCGACCGCCGCGCCGAGCGCAAAAGCCGAATTGATCGTCGAGATGACGATGGTGCGCCGCGCCCGCGAGGACATGTCGGCGCAATAGGCGCTGGCGGCCGGCGGCCCGCCCGATCCGATCGCGCCATAGAGCGCGCGCGCCAGCATCAAGCCGGCAAACGCCCCGCCCCACCCAATGATCCAGCCCGCAAAAGCCGCGCTGGCAATCGCCGCCACCCCCAGCATCGACAGCGCAAAGCCGCCAATGCCGATCAGCATCACCCGGCGCCGGCCCCAATGATCGCTGATCCGGCCCCAGATCGGGCTCATCCCGACCCAAAACGCCGCCGACAGCGTATAAACCGCCACCACGGCGATATCGGGCAGGCCAATCCGCCGCGCGATCGGGGCCAGCACAACAAACATCATCGAATTGCCGAGCCCGACCATCGCCAAAGCGGCATAGACCGCGCCAAAGGCCGGCGGCCAGGCGCGTTCATGCTCCGGCGGCGGCTCCGGCAAGGGGTCGCTATAGCGCAGCGGTTCCGGGGCCGCGGACTCGCTGGGGGAAAGGCTCATACGCCCGATGGGGCAGGTTCCGCGGGCAAGGTCAAGGGTGGGGGCGCCGCGCGTGGCTAGAAGAAGGAATTGGCGCCTGATGGCGCTTGGGCTTCAATCCCATACAAAACATTTCTCGCAGCTGTCACGCCGCATCGGCCTGCATGGGTTCCTGATAGCGCCACCCATCCTCCGGATCGACCCAAAACGCCAGCGGCCGGCCGGCTGGGCTAGGCGCTTCGTCCAACGCGGCGATGCGCGTCAGCGCCTCGCTAATCGCCGGATTGCCGTCGGCTTTTTCCAAAAACAGCAGCCGCAACAAGCGGTCGGCGGCCGGCGTCACCCGCTCGGTTTCACCTTTCTCCCAGCGCGCGATCGTCTGGGCGTCCACCCCCAAAATTGTCCCGAGCGCTTGCTGGGTCAGTTCCAATTCATGTCGCAGAAAGCGCATCTCCTTGCCGTTCAGCGCTTTCCGTTCGTGAACAAGGGTCAGTCCGATTTGTTTATGCAGTCCTTCCAGGTCATCGATCTGGAGAGCGCGGCCGCGCGGCCCATCGATCCAGCGAAAGCCGTTCAACAATTGAATATTGTTGAGTCCGCATTCCGTATAGTGATGAAACATGATCCAGAGATGTCTATCATAATGATAGGTCAAACGCAATAAATGACCTCAATCCCCGCCGCCGCCGCCGCCATCGCCGCCGCCCCCCGCATCGCCGCCGTCAAAGCTCGGGCCGTCATCGCCCCCGCCCTTTTTCCCGCCGCCATCGCCCATGAACGCCGACGTCCCCAGCGTTGACAGCAGCAGCCCATCATCGCCCGATCGCCTGGCCTGGCCGTCGCGCCCCGGTCGCCCGGCTGCGCGGCTCATCCGCGCCAGCCACATCACGCTGAGCACAACAACCAGGATTGCCGCCGCCGCGACCGCCGCCCATTGACCCGAACTCATCGCCGCCTCCCTTTCCCCGTCAGCAAGCCGATCTTACGCCGCTTCCTCGTCCTGTTTCAACTTCATCGCCAAAGCCGCCGCCATGAAGGCGTCGAGATCGCCGTCCAGCACGCCTTGCGTGTCCGAGGTCTCGACCTCGGTCCGCAAATCTTTGACCATCTGATAGGGTTGCAGCACGTAGGAGCGGATTTGCCGGCCCCAGCCGATTTCGGTTTTGGTCGCTTCGATGGCGTTTTGCTCGGCCTCGCGCTTTTGCAATTCGGCTTCATACAGGCGCGCGCGCAACATGTTCCAGGCGGTGGCGCGGTTTTTGTGTTGCGAGCGTTCGGCTTGGCACGACACCACGATCCCGGTCGGGATATGGGTCAGGCGGATGGCCGAATCGGTCTTGTTGACGTGTTGGCCGCCGGCCCCGGAGGCGCGGAAGGTGTCGACGCGGACGTCCTTGTCGGCGATGTCGATCTCGATCTTGTCATCGATCACCGGATAGACCCAGACGCTGGCAAACGAGGTGTGCCGGCGCGCATTTGAATCAAACGGTGAAATCCGCACCAGGCGATGCACGCCCGCTTCGTTTTTCAGCCAGCCATAAGCGTTTTCACCCTTGATCAGCACGGTCGCCGATTTGATCCCGGCTTCTTCGCCCTGATGTTCGTCCAATTCTTCGACGCCAAAGCCGCGCGCATTGGCCCAGCGTACATACATGCGCCGCAACATCGAGGTCCAATCCTGGCTTTCCGTGCCGCCGGCCCCGGAATTGAACTCGACATAGCAATCATTGCCGTCGGCTTCGCCCGACAACAAGGCTTGCAATTCAGCGGCGGCGGCGCGGTCGCGCGCGGCTTTCAACCCGATGAGGGCGTCCAGCACCAAGGGCTCATCGCCCTCGGCTTCGCCGATTTCGACCAATTCGATCCCGTCGGCGAGCTCGCGGTCGAGCGCCCGGATCGCCTCCATCTGGCCGGCCAATTTGTTGCGCTCGCGCATTAACTTTTGCGCGGCTTGCGGGTCGTTCCAGACCGCATCGCTTTCGACGAGGGCGTTCAGCTCATCCAGCCGCTTTTCCGAAACGTCCCAGTCAAAGACCCCTCCGCAATAAAGCGAGCGATTTGCGGATGTCGGCGGCAAGGGATTCGGCTTCGGCGCGCATGCGGGTTCGTCCTGATCATGAGGGATTTGTGACGGCTTGTGCCTCTCGCGGCGCCGCAAGGCAAGGGTTTGGCGCGCAATTCGCGACTTTGCGCCGGCGCCGCGCCGGTGACGAATTGAAGACCCCCAACCCCCAGTTATTACCCCGCCTGTCGCCCCCCAAAGCCGCGGCTTTGGCCGCGTTGACTTCCCTTTGCCTCGCTCTAAAGTCCGCGGCGATCGGAATTTTCGTCACAGCCGCAAGGATTTCGCCCGATGGCGCAAGCAAAACCAAAGTCGGCGCCGCAACGCCCGTTGTCGCCGCATTTGCAGGTGTGGCGCTGGCACGCGACCATGCTGACCTCGATCCTGCACCGCGCCACCGGCATGGCGCTTTATGTCGGCACGCTGATCGTGGTGTTGTGGCTGTTTACCGCCATGCTCGAGACGCCGGCTTATTACACCGCGTTGGAAGACGCGCTGCATACCTTGCCGGGCCAAGTGATTTTATTTGGCTATACTTTTGCGCTGATGTTTCACGCCTGCAACGGCGTGCGGCATTTGGTATGGGATTCGGGCGCCGGTTTTGCGCCGAAAACCGCCAACACCGCCTCGATCGCGGTGATCGTCGCCGCGGTTTTCTTGACGGTCGCAGTCTGGATCGTCGCCGATTTGTTTTAAGCAGCGAAAGAACAGCCGACGGCAACGCCTTGCCAACCTGAAGCAACCTAAAAAACACCCCAAGCGGCGCCTTCCGCCGTCAAAAGACCGGGGCCAGACGTCAAAGGAGACATGCATGTCGCCAACATCCTCCATGCGCACGCCTTTGGGCCGGGTGCGCGGCCTGGGCTCCGCCAAGGAGGGCGTCCGTCATTGGCTGAGCCAGCGGGCGAGCGCGGTGGCGCTGATGATCCTTGTTCCGTGGTTTTTGATCGGGTTCGTGACGGCGCAAGGCTCCGGCTATGACGCCGCCCGCGATTGGATCGGCAGCCCGCTCAATGCGATTTTGCTGATTTTAACGCTGTCGACGGCGTTTTATCACATGCGCTTGGGCGCCCAAGTCGTGATCGAAGACTATATCGGCAATCATGGAACCAAGATTGCCTTGCTGCTGGCGAATTCGTTTTTCGCGATTGCGCTCTGGGCGGGATCGGTCTTCGCCGTGCTGAAAATCGCGTTTGGAGCGTAAAATGACGAAATGGATCGATCACACCTTTGACGTTATCGTCGTCGGGGCCGGCGGCTCCGGTTTGCGGGCGGCGCTCGGCGCTGGCCAAGCGGGCCTGCGGACGGCGTGCTTGTCCAAAGTCTTCCCGACCCGCAGCCACACCGTCGCCGCGCAAGGCGGCATTTCGGCGGCGCTCGGCAATATGGGTGAAGATGATTGGCGCTGGCATATGTTCGACACCGTGAAAGGATCGGACTGGTTGGGCGATCAAGACGCCATCGAATATTTATGCCGAAACGCGCCGGCCGCCGTCTATGAATTGGAACATTGGGGCGTTCCGTTCTCGCGCACTGAAGAGGGCAAAATTTACCAACGCGCCTTTGGCGGCATGACCCGCAATTATGGCGAAGCGCCGGTTCAGCGCACCTGCGCTGCCGCCGACCGCACCGGTCACGCGATTTTGCACACGCTCTATGGCCAATCTTTGCGTCATGACGTGGAGTTCTTTATCGAATATTTCGCGCTCGACTTGCTGATGGACGAGGAAGGCGCCTGCCGCGGCGTCACCGCCCTCAAAATGGACGATGGCACGTTGCATCGCTTCCGCGCGCAACGCACCATTTTGGCGACCGGCGGCTATGGCCGTGCCTATTTTTCATGCACCAGCGCCCATACCTGCACCGGCGACGGTAACGCCATGGTATTGAGGGCGGGATTGCCGCTGCAAGACATGGAATTTGTTCAATTCCACCCGACCGGTATTTACGGCGCCGGCTGTTTGATTACCGAAGGGGTGCGCGGGGAGGGCGGATACCTCACCAATAGCGCTGGCGAGCGTTTCATGGAGCGCTACGCTCCGACCGTGAAGGACCTTGCGCCGCGTGACATGGTCGCCCGCGCCATGACGATCGAGGTTCGTGAAGGGCGCGGCGTCGGCAAAAATAAAGACCACATTTTCTTGCATCTGGATCATCTCGACCCCGCCGTGATCGCCCAACGTCTGCCTGGCATTTCTGAAAGCGCCAAAGTCTTTGCCGGCGTTGACGTCACCCGCGAACCGATCCCGGTGATCCCGACCGTTCATTATAATATGGGCGGCATTCCGACCAATTATCACGGCGAAGTCCTCACCAAGGTCAATGGCGATCCCGATGCGATCGTGCCCGGCCTGATGGCGGTTGGCGAAGCGGCCTGCGTGTCGGTGCACGGCGCCAATCGCTTGGGATCTAACTCGTTGATTGACTTGGTGGTTTTTGGCCGCGCCGTCGGCTTGCGCTGCGGCGCGACCGTCGAAGCCGGCGCCAACCAGCCTGCGCTTGGCAAAGACGCTGGCGATCGGCATATCGCCCGTCTCGAGCGCTTCCGCAACGCCGATGGCGCAACGCCGACCGCGCGCTTGCGTCTCGACATGCAAAAAACCATGCAAGAGACCTGTGCGGTCTATCGCACCGGCGATGTGCTGACCGAAGGCGTCGAGCGGATGGCGAAAGTCTGCGGCGGCCTGCGCGATGTTCGGGTGACCGATCGGTCGCTTATCTGGAACTCGGATTTGATCGAAACGCTGGAATTCGACAATCTGCTCGCCCAAGCCCAAGTCACTGTCAACGCCGCCGCCAATCGCACCGAAAGCCGCGGCGCGCATGCGCGCGAGGATTTCTCGACCCGCAACGACGTCGATTGGATGAAACACACGCTGACCTGGTATGACGACGTCAAGGGCGAAACGCGGATCGATTATCGACCCGTGCATGGGTTCACCTTGACCAATGACGTGCAGCCGATACCGCCGAAACAACGCGTTTATTGACGCTTAAAACGCGGTTATGGACGCGTTAAAGGGGCTTTTGGGAGGCTTAAATGGCGGCTCTTCGCGCCTTATGTGTCGGCTTTGCCGCCTTCGTTGCGCTTTTTTGCGCTGAAAATGCGCGCGCGCATGAGCAACACGGCGCGCATTATCTCGGAAATGAGGGTGTTTTGGTCGTTTCCGGCGCCGCAAAAGTGCTGTTTGACCCGTTTTTTCACGGCGGATTGGGCGTTTATCAGGCCGTTCCCGCCGAGATACGCGCCGCTTTATACGCCGGAACCGCGCCTTTTGACGGCGTTGATGCGGTTTTTATTAGCCATGCGCATGCCGATCACTTCGATGCCGCCGATGTTTTGGCCTATTTGAAGCGCCATGCGGCGGTGATTTTGGTGGCGCCGGAGCAAGCCGTGGCGCAATTGCGCGCCCATGCGCTATGGGAAGAAGGCCTGTCGGCGCGCGTCAAGTCGTTGAAATTGCTCATTGGCGGGCCGGCGGAACGCCTGCAAGTGCGCACAAATGACGCCGTTTTAGAGGTATTCGCGGCCCGAATCGCCCATGCTGGCTGGCCAAATCGCACGGAAGTCGAGAACATTATTTATCGCGTGCAAGCAGAGGCGGGCGCAATTGCGCTGCATTTGGGCGATTCCGACGCCAAAGATCAGCATTTCGCGCCATATTCGGCCGATTTTCAGTCGCTTAGGGCTCATATTGCTTTCCCGCCATTTTGGTTTTTTGGCTCGGAGGAGGCGCGCGCGATTTTAGAACAACGCTTGAATGCAGAGAAAGTGGTCGGCGTGCATGTGCCGAAAGAAGTGCCAGCAAATCTGAGGGCGGCGCAAGAAAAATTTGGATTTGACTTGTTCACCTCCCCTGGAGAAGTACGGCTTATCGATCTTTCGAGCGTAAAAGCCGGGAAATGACCGCGACGATATTATTGGTCGAAGACGATCCCAGCTTAAAATTGGTGCTGAGCCGCGCCTTGACCGAGGCTGGGTATCGCGTGCGCGCCACTGAAAGCCTCGATACTTGCTTGAAATGGTGCGGCGACGGTTTGGGCGACGCCTTGGTCTTGGATGTATTTGTCGGCGGGCGAAATTCCATTGAGGCGGCTGGCGAGATCGTCCGCCGGCGGCCGAACGCGCCGATCTTGTTTACCAGCGCGCAATCAACCCTTGATACGGCGATCGCGGCGGCGGCGGCGCCCAATGCCGATTATCTACCAAAACCCTTTGATTTAGATGTGTTTCTTGACCGCTTGGCGCGGTTATTGGCGGCGCAGAAGCCAAAACCGGCGGTGTTGGGCCCGCGCCGGCCGAGCGAATCGGCCGCACTCACCGGTCGTTCGCCTGCAATGCAGGAAGTTTTCGCCCGGCTCACCAAGCTCGCCGCAAGCGATGCGCCGGCATTAATTTATGGGGCCGCAGGAACCGGCAAAAGCCGGGCGGCGCTCGCTTTGCACGCTTTGCGCGGCGGCGGCGAGGACGACGTTTTTTTCCTGCATTTTCCGTTACATCCGCGCGATGTCGAGATCAATGCTGTGATCGCGCGCGCTGAAAGCAGGCCCGAATCGGTCTGGACGGCAATCTTGGAAGACATTGATCAGGCCCGCGCAGAAGAAGTGAGCTTGGTGTGCGGGTTGGCGCACCGCGTGCGACGGCGCCAAAGCGGGCGGCTGCGGTTGATCGGCACGGCGATTGATCCGCGGGCGGATGGGGTGAGGATGCTTGGCGACGCCGCGCCGATCCTCGTCGCCATGCCGGCGCTGGCGGCGCGGGCGGAAGACGTCGACGAATTGGCCGATCGACATTTGAGCGCGCTGTCAACGCAATGGGGTCAACGATTTCGGCTCGAAGCGTCGGCGCGCCAGCGGCTGAAGAGCGTTGATTTTTCAGATAATATTCGCGGGCTATTTGCGGTTCTTACCGAAGCTGCGTTCCTCGCGCCAACGGGCGCGATTGGCGAGGCGATGATCGCGCAGGCGCTGGATATGCGTCGCGCCCCGGCGCCAAATCATCCGCCAGCGGAGGATATGGCGCTTGCGCCGACCTCGCTGGAGGCCGCAGCTCGTGAGGCCGTCATCGCCGCATTGCGCGCCAGCCGCGGTAACCAAACCCGCGCCGCTGCGGCTTTGGGCGTCAACCGCAACACTTTGCGCCAGAAAATCTTGCAATTTGGTATTGATTTGAACAAAATACAGTAGTTTTTGCGAATTTATAAGCATAACTATTCAAAATAAATATTCCTGTCTGATTGTCTATTCTGTTCCAATGTTAAGAAGGTCGCCTACAATTTCTGTGCACGGTAACGGAAGATTTGCTCAATAAGGCAGCAATGACTCCGAACATTTATAAAGTTTTGTTTTGGGCGATAGCAATCGTTTGTCATATTTTAGAAAGATCCGTCGTAAACAAGTCCGTGAAGTTTAACTCTGGGGATGTCTGCTCAGACTTTTATAACGCCGTCTTAACGAGCATGCGATAACTTCAAAATGTGAGATGGGCGTGCGAGAATTGGTCGTGAGTCAACGAGATATTCCCAGCGATATCAAAGTATTGGTGGTGGACCACAATCCGTTCCACCGGGCCATGTTTATCGACGTAGTGCGCAACCTTGGCGTGTCGCGGATCCATTCGGCGATCAATGGTTTAGACGCCCTGGAGGTTATGCGGTCGCGCAAATTCGACGTCATTTTCACGGAATGGCTCATGCCAGATTTGGGCGGATTGGAAATGACCCGACTAATACGGCGTTCCGCCGAGGAATATGATCGAACGGTCGCCATCATTCTTGTGTCATCGGTTACGATGAAAGAGGAGGTAATGGAAATTCGAAATGCAGGTGTTGACGAGATTGTCGCGAAGCCGATTACGGGTTCTGCAGTTCGCTCACGCTTGTATGAGGTTGTCTATAATCGTCGACCTTTTATTGAAGCTAAAATGTATGTTGGACCATGTCGAAGGAGGATGCGCGGTTTAGACTATCGGGGCGCAAGGCGCCGCGTGGCGGACGGAGATCGCGGTCAAACATCGATAGCGTTGGTTTCAAGTGCTCTAATGGGGGCTATGAAGAGGATGGCTGTTATGCTTGCTGACGCAAGCAGTAACGAGGCAAGCTATCGGGCGGCGAAACTTGTAGCCCAGGAAATCCAGGCAATTGCGTTAGCGCTTAACAATGAAGCTGTCGTCTCTACAGCGCAATCTCTTATGACATATTTAAATGCCATTGGCAGGTCTACAAAATTTGACCACTGGATTGTTGAGCAGCACCTTAACGCAATGGCAACAATGAAAGGCGATCGGAAGGCCAGCCCAGTCGAGCGAGAATTAGCCGATGTGCTGTCACAGGCAGTGGCAAAACGGATCGGCTGATAGAGTTCCTCCAACGCATCTTTATTGCAAGCCACGTCGGTAAAGATGCGCTGGATTCTTGTTTTTGCGAATTTTTTCGCGCAATCCGGCCCCCGCTTTGCTTATAAATTTATCAAGTGTTGGTATTGAGCGAGTAAAAAGGGCGATAGGTTTTTCTAAAATATCGAGGGAACAACAGGTGTGAAAAGGAATGATAAATACATATAAGTGAGGCATATATGTTGAAGTATTGCTTTTGCGGCGTTTATTGACAGGCTGCGCCTCCGCTTTTTCATTGGTTGAATCAACGTTTTGATGCGGTTGTATGTTAGCTCCAATCGCCGGCGCAGGCTTGCCATAAGGCGAGCGCCGCAATCGCCGCCGTCTCGGCGCGCAAGATGCGCGGGCCAAGGCCGATCGGCGTCACCTTGTCGATGCTGCGCAGCATGGCGCGTTCTTGGGCGGTAAAACCGCCCTCGGGGCCGATCAATATGGCGGCGGGGGCGCCGCGCGCCGCACTGAACGCGTCGATAATGCGCGCTTTTTTATCAGTTGGCGCGGCGAGCCACGGCGCGCCCCAGGCGGCGTCCGGGTCATCGCCGGTTTCGTCTGCAAAGAACCAATGCGCATCAGGCGCTGCGCGCACGAGCGCGTCCTGCAATGGCAAAGGCGCCTGCAACAGCGGCAAATCGAGGCGCTCGGTCTGTTCGGCGGCTTCGCGTACGATTGCGCTTAAGCGGTCGAGATTTATCCGGTCCTGATTGGTGCGCTGGGTGACGACCGGCTGGAGGGTCGTGGCCCCAAGTTCGGTCGCCTTCTCGACGATCCATTCGAGCGCGGCGCGCTTGACGATAGCGAAAGCCAGGGTCAGCGGCGGCAGGGCGCTTTGGGGTCGCAAACATTGCTCGATGCGTAAAACCACCGATTTTTTGGCGACGGCCTCGATCGTCGCGCGCCATTCGCCATCGCGACCGTTAAAAAGGCGCACCTCATCGCCCGGGCGCAAGCGCATGACTTGCACGAGATAATGGGACTGGTCGGGTGGAAGCGGCGGCGGCAAATCGGGCGCGAGCGGCGCATCGATCATCAATCGTGGCGATGGCATGGTTAAATCCTGGTGAGACGGGCAGCGGCAATAGCGTGGGGATATTGCGCAAGAGGCGGGCTTTGCGGCATAGAGGCCGCACGAGGTGATAGCGCGCCTTTCGCGCCATGGCTGGGGTTAGTTGCGAGCGGTATGATGTCTACTCTTTTTCGCAAGGCGTTGTCGCGTAAGCGCCGTGGCTACAGCCTATTAGAAATTCTGATTGTGCTGACGATCATTGCCTTGATCGCGACCCTGGTCGGCCCGCGACTGATCTCGGCGTTAGATCGGTCAAAGTCGACGACGGCGGCGGTGCAATCGCGCGCGATCGCTGCGGCGTTGAACACGATGTATCTTGACCTCGGGCGTTATCCATCCGCCGAAGAAGGCTTGACGATCTTGGTTAACGCGCCAAGTGAGGGCGGCGAAACTTGGCGCGGGCCTTATCTCGAAAGCGGTCTACCGGACGATCCCTGGGGCCGGCCTTATGAGTATTTCCCACCAGCGACGATTGATGCGTCGCCGCGCGTCGGCTCGCTTGGCGCCGATGGGCGCACGGGCGGGTCTGGATCGGCGGCCGACGTGTTTTCCGATTCGCCACGGTCCTAATGGTCATGCCGAGTTGCGGCGGCAACCTTGTTTGGCGACCAAGCCTTGGCCGGCGCGCCGGCTATTCTCTGTTTGAAGTGCTGGTGGCGCTGGCGATCTTGGCGCTGGCCGCCAGTTTGACGTTGCCGAGCCTGACGGCGGGACTCGGGGCCGCTGCGCGAGGACTGATCCGTTTGGAGGTTGAACAAGCCATCCTCGCGCTTCGCCGCCGCGCTGTTCGGGAAGGCGAAACATTGTATGTTGCGCCGGGCCGGACTTTTTCCGAGCTTACATTGCGAAACACTTGGCTCATTGAGCCGGAAACTGTAATCACCATTTCTTCCGATGGGCGGTGTACCGGTGGCGCGTTAACGGCGCGCTCACTTCGAAATGATGAGACAATTCGTATTGGACTCGACCCAGAAAACTGTCGAGTTATACGGCAATGAATCGCAGTAAATTTATTTATAAGAAGAAATATGGTTTCTCTTTGTTGGAAGCGATAATTATTTTAGTAGTCGCTAGTCTTGTATTGTCGGTAATTCTGCCACTTGCGTCTCGGACAATTCGAGATAATTTACGCATAGGAGTTGCCGGTCTCAGGTCTGTCGATGAAAGTCTTTCTGAAGATGTACTGCGCCGTCTTGGTGGTGCAGTTATCACGCCAATTGTCGCGTCTGGCAGGCCACCGGCAGTTACCACCGCTGAAGGGTCAGACCGGCGCCTTCGGATTACCGTCTTGCCGGATCGAGACCTGCCCTGTGCGGCGGCATTTCACGAACAGATTATTGAACTCAGATTAGAGAGTGCAGGCGCTTCCGGCAGACTGATCTGCGTTCCCATTACAGGGCTTGAGGAACTGGAGGTGCGTTCAGACGTTGTAAGCGTTGAGATCTTCCGGTGGCGCGGCGGATTTGCATCGTTTCAGTATAGTGAAAATGGTCAGGCGTGGAGCAAGAATTGGCCGTTGCCACACCGACGAGTGTCACTGGAAGATGATATACAGCGTGTATTCGCGAGCGACGAGATTATTGGACTGCTGCCGGTATCGTCTCCACGGCTAAGATTTGTTGTTGATCGCCTGCGAGGGCAGGACGTCTCCTGGTTGATTGGATTGGGGGAGCCAGCCGCTGTCGTCGTTGATCCGCTGAACACACTAGGGCTGACTCCCCCCCGCGATCCCACCGCGATCAATCTTTCCGAGTGAGCGCTCCAATGACAAACTTGGCTTATGAACTTGCCCAACCTGGACCCAATGGGCTTGCCCCTGGGCGTAAAGCGGGTTTCATCGCGCCCCTGACGCTTGTTACGATCGCCGTAATTGCAATTGCGTTGTGGGGCGCAATGTCTGTATTAATAGGAATAGGTAAAGATATACTGAATATAAACGAAGAAATACGATTGGAGGTGGCGAGTTTAACTATGGAATCGCGACTCCTTTACTTTATACACACGGAGCCGGTCGACCACTTGGGCGTTCGTATTAACGGCCGCCGACAAACCCCGGCGGACATTTTTGGATTGTCGGACAGCAATGCCGATACGTCACAAACCAATGTGCGGATCGGACTGCAAAATACACTCTCTTCGATTGGCGATCCTATCCCACAACCATTGGTATTTGACGAGCGGCTATACCGCGCTGAGGTCCCAGCCATTGGTGAAGTCGAATTATCATTTCAGGATGGAGGAGGGCTGTTTAATCTCAAGTTGTTGGATCGGGCTGAAATTCATCGACTGTTGACAGCATTTGGCGTTGACGAGGAACTCGCCAACCGGCTTTCCGCTAGCGCGGTGGATTATGTAGATAGCGATGACCTGCAAGAACCGAATGGGGCGGAGCGTGATGATTATCGGCGTGTCAAGGCGCGAGGGCCGATCAATCGCGCTATCCTGGCTCCAGAGGAAATTTTCGGCGCTCTAGGATGGAGCGATGCGTTCACGCCCGCGAGAAGGCGACTTTTGTTGCGCTATTTAACAGTGTCGTCTCAAACAAATATTAGAAATGTTAATACGGCCCCAGCGATTGTCCTTTCTACATGGTTCCCGATAAATGTTGAGCAAGCACGCGGGTTCATGCAGGAAAGAAATACCGAGCGCGCCCTCTCGGCAGGTGACGTCAATCGTCTAACTGGCGCATTGGCTGGCCCCAACGAATTTGAGATCAATGGTATCTCTAGCCTCGAGGTCAGAATGACAATAGCACTCAAGGGTAGACACAATAGCGACCTTCGTCGTGAAGTTTGGTTGGTTCGAGCTGCGAACGCCCAGGATCGACCATTTTTTCGCCGTGGGGCGCGATTTCTAAAGGGAGACGCAGAGCATGAGAAAGGCGATGGAATTTCCCCTCAAAAGAATGCCGAGGAATTCCCCGGCATTGAAGATGCCTTTTCTCGGTGAGCGAGGTTTTTCAAAGGTAGGTGGCGGTGACGTTGCCACCCCAGTTCCCGTCGGCTATTTGATTGTTAGTCGTGCTCATTGTCGATATGAGTTTCTTCCGCGACATCCGCGACTTAACGCTGCACAAGCTGATCGTGCGGCTTTGCTAGTATTCGAGACCCGAGCGCCTTTTTTAGACGCACAAGGCGTGGTGTTGCGCGCGCCGCGCGGGTTTGGGTTGTGGTGGTGGGATAAGAATGCCGCTGCCGGTGACGGAGGCGCTGGGACAACAGCCCGCGTATTGCCGGAAGCGGCTCTCTTTGTTGTAGAGGATGGGTGGAGGCAGGTCCAAACCCGTGAAGGTGTTGAAGCGCGCTATTGCGAAGATCTGACGTTGATCGCTTCGCAATGGCGCAGGCGCCCTTTCACTGCCGATCAATGGCAGGCGTTCGTCAACAGCGTAGATCATCCAAAACTGCCTGCGCCCGCAAATCCGCCAAGCGTAGAAGCGGCGCAGATAGCGCCGCGTGCGGCCTCAAAATTACCGATCGTTGCGCCGCCGCAATTTTGGACCCGCATGGATCGATTGGCTTGGATCAGCATGGCCATTTGCGGCGCAGCCTGCCTTGTCTTCGCAGCACAGGCGTTGAATTATACCCGCGCGGCGGCGTTTGATCGTGCCGCGATCGAGAAGATTCGGGCGGAGGAATCGGCCGATCCAAAGCGCGCGGTCAATGAGGCGGAGCTTGCCTTGATCAAAGACCAGTCCGATCTGGGTGACCGGCCGAGCCCTGTGCTGATTGTCGCCGAGACATATAAGGCTCTCGCACAATTTGGCATTCAACCGCGGCGCTGGCAGGCAAACCCTGAGGAAATTCGGATGGAAATCGTGCAGACTGACGCCGTTCGTATCGAAGATATTGCCTCGCTGCTAGAACGAAACGCCATCTTGAAGAATGTAGTTGCGCAAAAGGACCCGGTCAGCGGCGCCCAAATGATTGTTGCTAAGATTTGCGGGCCGTTGCGCGCGCCGGAATGCCGCAGTGAAGCGGCTGATGTAGACGAGACGCCCACCCCATGAAATCGATGATCGAGCGATTAACAGCTCGTTTGGGCGTCGGATTGCATGCGGTGTCACTGCGCGAGCGCGCTTTGGTATCGATCCTTTTTCTGATCGGCGTGATGTATCTGACTTTGCTGCTGTTTGATTGGTCGCAGTCAGCCCGCAATGAAGCGGTTGAGGCACGCGCAACACACGCGCAGGTCATTCGAGAGCGCGATGCCCGCGTCCGGGGATCTATCTTCGGACGTGTTGAGGAGGAATTGGAGCAATTGCGCGCCGACGCCTTTTTGGGAGAGACATATGCGATTGCGCGGCTGACAGCCGAATCGACGATTGAGACGTTGGCGACCGCCGCCGGGGTCCAATCGCTACGCGTTTCCGGAACCTTGTCTCCAGAAACATCAAGCCCACTGCAGGTCCATCTTATTGCGGTCCAGGGCAGGTTTGATTGGGACATTTACATTGCGTTTCTTGCAAAATTAAGTCAGTTGGAGCAGTCCGTCGCGATTGTGGGAGCTGGCGCCGAGTTGAGCGGCGCGACCTCGTTTCAATTATCATTGCGGGTCCTGGTGGCCGAAAGCAGGTAATCGTGCCGTTTTCGATAAACCGAACCATGTTACTGTTTGGCTTGGCGTGTCCGGCCGCTTTGAGCCTAGGCTGGGTCTCCGCACATGTGCCAATTGGCGATGCGCCGGTCGTGGCGCAGCGCATAGAGTCGGTGCCAAAAGTCGAGCATCCAGGTCTTCAAATTGGGTTAGCGGCCGCGCAGTTTGATAGGATGGGGCTCAGTGCGCCGAAGCTAGAAACGCCGCAACAGAACGAACTCGATGTAGCAGTGGCGCCCAGCGCGCCAATTGAACAATTGTTTTCTGAGGTTCTCACGGCAATTCAGGCGACAGGGCCTCGCGGTGCGGTGTGGATTGTCGATCCCGACGGAGAAGACGGTCGACGCTTATTAAAGCGCGGTGAGGAGTTTCGCGACGGTTGGACTTTGTCGGCGATTTCCGACCAGGAAGTTATTCTCACGCGCGAGGAGGAGATGCGGTCGGTAAATCCATTTGGGGCCCGGCCAGAGGATCCTAGCCAACCAAACACCGCACCGGAACGCCCGAAACGATCGAGGCGAGCCGGTCGCGCCGAAACGCCGGGATGAGATTAATTACGTGTAAGGCGATGCGGGCTTGCCTGACCAATAATCCCGCTTGACGCGCTAACGAGAAGCGTTACCCCCAGCGTCGCGGTCGGTCGGCTTCTGTCCTTGGCGAAGGCGTTCAAGGTGGGGCGGACCCTTAATGCGAGCGGGCGCCATGCAAGGATTGCGTTTCGACAGGAGGACTTTGCGTGACCTGCAAGGTAGAGAGAGCGTGGTCGTGGAGCGCGTAAACGTTAAGCCAGAAAATCCCGCCGCCGGATTACGGGTCGGCGCCGCCTTGGCGCCATTGATGTTTTTCACATTGTCGGCCTGCGCGGGGCGGTTGAGTCTTGATCCTGTCGCGCCCCGCGCGTTCGAAAGCGCAAATCCGCCAGCGCAATTGGAAACAGACGTGGCGCAATCGGCAGAAGCCCCCGTCCGAACGAGCAAAATCGAGCCTTTGCAATCGGCGCCAAACGCGACACCATCCGCGCCCTCCGCACCTTCCCGAATTAGCGTCCGTGAGGCGACCGACGCCGACATCGCCGCTATGGTGAATGAAGACCGACTCACAGCGCGATTTCCGCCCCAGCCGGTGGCGCAGTTCATTGACACTGCTTTTGGACAGTTTTTGGATGTGCCGAATGTGACTGGTCCAGAAATCGCCGACTCACGCCAGATCGTGAGCTTGCGCGGCAATGTGGACACAACCAAACGCGCCTTTTTTTCAATGGTCCAGACCGCCTTGCGCGATTACGGCATTGCTGTGCTGATTGAGAATGGCGTCGTGCGGCTCGTGAAAGACGCGTTTCTCGCCAGTCAGGCGCCGCAATTAATCCGTACGCGCACACTTCCGGAAACCGCGGAACCCTGGCGCGCCGTCGTTCAGTTTTTTGAATTACGCTCGGTTGAGGCGAGCGCTTTGGAGGGGTTGCTCCAAGACACTTTTCCTCAGTTTGACAAAGTCAAAATCAAAGTGCGACCGGACATAAACACGATGGTGTTGACCGGGCCAGCGCGCGATGTCGCGGAAATGGCGCAATTGATCGAGCAAGTTGATCAACCCCGTTTCGCCAATGGACAAGTTGTGCGGATCGAGCCTGCTTATTGGGCGGCGGAAGCGTTGGCCGCTGCCGTTAGCCAAGCCCTGGCGACCGAGGGTTTTCAGGCAACCACTATTCGCGGTGGCGGAGCCCAACGCGCCGTGACATTCATGGCAATTCCGTTCACCAACCAATTATTATTATTTTCAAATATTCCAGAGGCGTTTGATCGCGCGATCTATTGGTTGCGCGAATTGGATCGGCCCGCCGCGCTTGGCAATACCGAAAGCGTGTTCGTGTACACGGTCCAAAACACCAGCGCTGAGGACTTAGGCGAGTTGGTCGCGCGCGTGCGGGCTGGCGGCGGCGCGCCGCCGCCGCGCGTGCAAACTGGCGCGGCCAATCAAACCCCAGTCGGGGCGACAACCGGG
>DHHV01000119.1:0-2168 GCA_002403455.1 Hyphomonadaceae bacterium UBA4763
GCGCGCTGTGCGCCCGGCAGCCAGGCGCTATCGGCCGGCAAGATCAGATCGGCTTGCCCGCCCGGCGGCCCAAACGCCGCCGCATAGGCTTCCGCCGCCAGCCGGCCGGCATCGCCGACATGCTCGACGCTGCGCGTCCAGGCCGAATTGGGCGCGACAAAGCCTTTGATGTCGCTCGCCAGCGGGGCGTCATAGACCCGGTGATAAGTGGCGTGGTCGCCGATCACATTGACGATGGGGGAAAACGCCCGGCGCGCATTGTGCAAATTGGCCGCGCCATTGGCGTAGCCCGGCCCCAAATGCAGCAGAGTCATGGCGGGCTTGCCGGCGATGCGGGCATAGCCGTCAGCGGCGCCGGTGGCGACCCCCTCGAACAGACACAAAGCCGAGCGGATGCGCGGCTCTTGATCGAGCGCCGCCACCAATTGCATCTCGCTGGTGCCGGGATTGGCGAAGCACGCCTCCACCCCGCAATCGGCCAAGGTGCCAATCAGCGCCTGCGCGCCATTCAAGTTTGTCATGGGCTATCTCCTCCCCGATCTCTGCTTTATCACGCCCGGCGGGCCGGTAATGGCCGTTATGGCTTGGAGATTACGCCTCTCCTACCCCAAAGACGACATGTCAAAGGACGCGGCATCGCGACATTGCACGTGAAGCGGCGGCGAAATGGAGGTCAGCCCGCCATCGGCGTCCAAACGATAGCCGAAGAGGCCCTCTTGGTTGTCGGCGGCGAAGAAGAACCGATCTGCGCCGTTTAAGAATTGCACCTGCCCGGGATAGGGAATCTGAAAGCGGGTGTGAAAGGCGACGGTCTCGCGGGTCGGGGCCGGCGCGAATTTCCGGACGCCGTCAGGGGAATAAAGTTCAAAGCCGTCATCTTTGGCGGACGTGACCAAGACCGCGCCATTGCGCATCACCCCCTCGAGCCGCCTTCTGTCAGCATCGCCGCCTTTGCCCTCGCCGCGCGCCGCGCGCGCCACCAATTGCCCCCAGTTTTGCGCTTCGGCCGGCGCGGCGCCGCTCGCGGAGAAATAATGCACCGCGCGCCAAGCCGGCGCGCCCTCGATCGCGATCGAGGCGGTCGGGCTGACGGGATCGCGCCGATAAAACTGGCCTTGCGCCGCGACCTGATCGCCGTTCGCCAAGATCGGACCAAGGCGCCAAAACGACTCGCCCAAGCCGAGATCGCTCGCCACGCCCGATGCTCTGTCCCACAGCCACAGACCATGGCGCACATCCGTGCCGGCGCGCGTCAAGGCGGCGACAAAGGCGTTTTCGGCTTGATAAAAGACGACTTTTTGCCCGTCAGCGGCGAATTTGGCGTCGGCGACGAGCCGATTGCTGATCCGCACTGGCGCGCCGACAGCGCCGCGCTCACGATTGAATTCGGCGATCAACAACCCGCCTTTTTCCCGATCTTTGATCAGCAAGGCGCCGTCCGGGCTGACGTCAAGCACGGCAAAAACGCGTGGCCAGCCGTCGACCCCGCCTTGCAGGCGCGCCGTCACTTGTCCCTCACGATCCACAATGGGGAGCAAAGCCGGCATATCGCGAGCGGCCTCTAGAACCGGAATCAGGAAAAAGCCCGTCTCGCCCAAAGGATGCGGCCAGCCATGAATTTGTCGCTCGGCGATCCCGCAATCCAGCGGCGCGCGCGCTTTGAGGTGCGCCAATGCGGCGAGGCGCTGCGTACCGGGCGAAAAAGACTGGCATCCGGCCAAAGCCGAAAGGCTAAGAGCAAGCAGCGCGCCTTGCGCAAACTTCAAAGACGACCGCATATCCATACTCCTACGCGACGGAAATCACCCCGTCCGGGGCCGGAACTGCAAATAACGCCGCAGCCGCAGCGTCATATTCGTCGCGGCAGCGCGCCTGGTTCAGATAGCCCTTGTCGGTGATCTCGCCATTGTCGAGCCGCGGCTGGCCGGTCAGCAAAACCGCCCGCGCGATCCGCGCCGCTTGGTTGGCATTGTCGCGATTATGGGCGGCGAGGCCCGCTTCGACCGCCGCGATCACCGCCGGATGCGCCGCCAGCTCGGCGTTCGACAGCGGCGCGCCAACCAGTCGCTGACAATATGGCAGGTTCAAAAAGCCGAGAATGGCGATATAGGGCTCGTTCAGCCCACAAATCACCGCATCGGCCAGCACCCCGCCGCAGGCCGTCACTA
>DHHV01000119.1:2481-2782 GCA_002403455.1 Hyphomonadaceae bacterium UBA4763
CCCCGCCGCAGGCCGTCACTACATCGACCCGCACTTTGCCGGCCGAGACCCAGGTGCCGGAGGCGAGCTTGAATTCCTCCGCAATGCGGCCGGCAAAGGCCAATCCCTGTTCAGGGTCGTGCGGATCGGCAAAGCGCACCGCATCGCCGAGCTTGTAAAAGCCCTCTTCGTCAAAGGCTTGGGCGGTACGTTCGGGATCGTGCAAATAGCCGGGCGTGATATGCGGCCCCTTGACGCGCAGCTCATATTTATCGCCATTCGGCACAAGTTTCATGGTGGAGGCGGGGGTCGGGAAGCCGAT
>DHHV01000119.1:3090-22408 GCA_002403455.1 Hyphomonadaceae bacterium UBA4763
GGAGGCGGGGATCGGCAAGCCGATCAGCCCCATGCGGTCATTCAGCCAATGCACATTGGAAACGGTCGGCGCGGTTTCGGTCGCGCCATAACCGGCCGACAACGTGATGCGATGGCCGGTCACCGCGATCGCCATGGCTTGGATGCGCTCATAGAGGTCTTGGCCCATCGCGGCGCCGCCATAGGCCATGACGCGCAAATCCTTGAAGAAATTGGCCGCGAACGCAGGGTCTTTCTCCAATTCGGTCGCAATCATCGCCCAGCCGGCCGGCACGGTCGTGTGCTGGGTGGGGGAGACCTCTTTCAAATTGCGCAACGTCTCGGCGAAGCGGTCCGGCGTTGGCGCGCCCCAATCGACGTAAAACACCCCGCCGCTGGTAAAGGTCAGATGCAAGATCGCGTTGGCGCCGAAGGTATGGCTCCAGGGCAGGAAATTGCAGATCACCGTCTGCTCTTCCGGCAAAGCCAGCTCCGCGACGGGGTCGATGATCGAGCGGATCATCGCCGCATTGGCGCAGAGCATGCGATGCGTGTTGATCACCGCTTTCGGCGCGCCGGTCGACCCCGAGGTCAGCAGATATTTGCAGACATGATCATGGGTCAGCATTTCATAAAGCTGATTGACGCGGCGGCTCGGCGCCGTCGCCTGCAAATCCGCAAAAGCGATCCCGCGAAAACCTTGCGGGGCGTTGCGCGCATAGATGACCGGCAGATCGCCGAAGCCGCCGCCTTCCAGCGCCCGTTGAAACAGCGCGCCGTCTTCAACGAACACTGCTCTGGGCTGGATCAGCCGGACGATGGCGCGCAAACGCTCATGGTCTTTGGCGAGCAGCGAATAGGCCGGCGTCACCGGACAAACCGGGGCGTGGGCCAGCATCGCGCCATAGGTCGCCAAGGCATGCTCAACGCTGTTGCGCGACAAGATCATCAGCGGCGCCTCGGGACCAAGGCCGAGATCGGCAAAGGCTTCGCCCAAGGCCCGCACCGCCGCAAAAACCGCCGCGTAGGACCAGATCTCCCAGCTCCCATCGGCGGCGCGTTGGGCAATCGCTTTGCGCTGCGGCGCGGCGGCGGCCCAAAACGCCAAGGGCTCGATCGCATGGCGGGCAACGCCGCGCAACGGATTGTCATTGTCCAGTAAAACACTGGAATCGGCGCGGCGCGTGACGCGCAGCCGCCGCTGGACGTAAGGGGCGTCGCGAAAAGGCGGCAATCCGGCGGTATCAGCAGGCATCAGACGTTTCCTCGCGCTTATTGTTTTGCTGTGCGTTTCCTACCCCTAGCTCGTCGACGCGCGCCAAGGAACGCCCTCATCGCCGCCTTCGCCATCAGGAAATCGTCAATCGCGCGAGAGCAGCGAAAGATTTACCGCATCGTCGGGATGATAAAGCTCTGATCGCCGACATCGCCGTCCGGCCAGCGCGCCGTGACGGTTTTGATTTTGGTGAAGAATTTCACGCCCTCGACGCCATGCTGATTGGTGTCGCCAAAGGCCGAGCGCTTCCAGCCGCCAAAGCTGTGATAAGCGACCGGCACCGGGATCGGCACATTGACCCCGACCATGCCGACATTGACCTTGGAGGCGAATTCGCGGGCGGCGCGGCCATTGCGCGTGAAGATGGCGACGCCATTGCCATATTGATGGTTCGACGGCAGCGCGGCGGCTTCATCGAGGGTCTCGGCCCGCATGATCTGCAAAACGGGGCCAAAGATTTCCTCTTGATAGGAACGCATCTGCGGTGTGACCTTGTCGAACAAGGACGGGCCAATGAAAAACCCGTTTTCAAAGCCTTGCAGCGCAAACTCGCGTCCATCGACGACCAGATCAGCGCCTTCTTCTTCGCCGAGGCGAATATAGGATTTGATCTTGTCGCGATGCTGCGCCGTGACGACCGGGCCGTAATGGGCGTCCGGATCGGTCGAAACCCCAACTTTCAGCGTGCGGATTTCCGGCAAGAGCCGCTCGATCAGCGCGTCGGCCGTGTTTTTGCCAACCGCGACCGCGACCGGCAGGGCCATGCAGCGTTCGCCGGCCGAGCCAAAGGCCGAGCCGACCAAATCCTTGACGACCTGATCCATATCGGCGTCGGGCAGCACCACCCCATGGTTCTTGGCGCCGCCCATGGCTTGGACGCGTTTTCCATGCGCAGCGCCCGTCGTATAGACATAATGGGCGATGTCGGAGGAGCCGACAAAACTGACCGCCTTGATGTCCGGATGGGTCAGAATCGCGTCGACCGCTTCTTTGTCGCCATGCACGACATTCAGCACCCCGTCAGGCAGGCCGGCTTCCATCATCAATTCGGCGAGCCGCACCGGCACGCTCGGATCCTTTTCCGAGGGCTTTAAGATGAACGCATTGCCGCAGGCGATGGCGACGCCGAACATCCACATTGGGATCATGGCCGGAAAATTGAACGGCGTGATGCCGGCGACGACCCCCAAGGGCTGACGCATCGAATAGACGTCGATGCCGGGGCCGGCGCCTTCGGTATAATCACCCTTCAGCAAATGCGGTATGCCACAGGCAAATTCGATGACTTCCAGCCCGCGCTGAATGTCGCCGCGCGAATCGGCCAGCACTTTGCCATGTTCGGACGACAGCAAATGCGCCAGCTCGTCCATATGTTTTTCCAAAAGACCCTTGAAGGCGAACATGACACGGGCGCGGCGCTGCGGGTTGACTTGCGCCCATTTGGATTGCGCCTGCACCGCGATGCGCACGGCGGCGTCGACTTCGGCGGCGCTGGCCAGATCAACCCGCGCCTGCACCTCGCCGGTATTGGGGTTGAATACATCGCCAAAGCGGCCCGATCGGCCCTCGACCGCCTTGCCGGCAATGAAATGGCGCACCGAACGGGTCATCTGCAAACTCCCTATAGCGGCGCGATGTGACGCGCCGTGTTTGTTTGGCTTGCCTTATCAGGGCGCTGGCGTTGACCGCAATCATCCCTGTCGTTTTTGCAACAGGGTCACATCTTTCTCACAGATGCGTCACAATTGCCCGTTGATCTCATCACGAATTTGAGCGCACCTCGTGATCATTGCGCGAAGCGGCGACCTTCGCGTGGGCAGTCGCGCCAGAAATCTTGGCGCAATGTTTCTCGGAGAGGGCTAACATGCGGTTGATCCAAAAATTTTGCGGTTTGCTGACCGGTGTTTCGGGCGCAACCTTGGCTGCTGCTTTAGCTGCGGCGCCCGCTCACGCCATCGTTTTCCGACCAGATGTGGGCAATTTGGGTTCGCAGCAATTTGCTGCGCCCTGGACCGGCGTTGTGCAAACATTTTTGGTGTCTCCGGCGGGCGGCGTTTTCTTTAATTGCTCCGGTTCGCTGATCAACCCACGCGCAGTGTTGACCGCGTCGCATTGCTTGTTTGATTTGCCGTCGACCTCTTACGGCCCAAATCCTGGCCAGTCGAACATCCTCGTCGGCTTTGGGGCCGACACCTTCCCCAGCATCTTTGCCTTTATTGGGGGCGCAAGCGCCCGCGATGGCGGCGCGGTCTTGGCGTCGGACGTGATCATCAATCCGTTCGTCGATCTGGCGCAAGGCGCGGCCGACCGCTTCCCCGCAACCCCGTTCGACCCCTTCCCGTCATCGGACGTTAGCCTCGTGGCGCTCAGCCAACCGCTGGATTTCCTGCCCAATTACGGGGTCTTGTTGTCCCTCGTCGGCCCCAGTTCCAATGTTCACGTCATCCAAGTCGGCTATGGCAGCTTTGGCAGCGGCTTGACGGGAAGCACCGGCATTAACGGCTTGCGCCGCGCCGGCGAGAATGTGCTCGGGCTTTTAGGTTCGCAAAACGATTTTTTGCGTGGAATTTTTAACACCACCAGCACGTTGTTCCCTAATCCGAGTGGGGATCAACTTCTGTATTACACGGATTTTGACAATCCCGGTCGCACGCCAGCCAATAGCTGCACGCGTAATGGGGCCGCCTTTGGCGTCGATCCTGATTCGATCATTTGCCCTGGCTTTCTCGGGGCGGACGTTGTCAGTTTTGCCGGGACGTTTTTGGCGCCAAACCCCTTTATCGATTATTTCGCCGGAGACGCTCTGCCGTTCGAAGTCGGCACCGCGCCGGGCGATTCCGGCAGCCCCTTGATCGCCGATGAATTGCTGCCGGGCACGCCCTTGGTTCTCGGCGTTTTATCCGGCGGGTTCACCTTTACGGCGCCGGTGCCGGAAGGCTTCGGCGACGTCTCCTATTACAATCCGCTCGCCTTGTTTGCGCAATTCATCGTCGAGAATAACCCCGCCAAATATGTCTCGACTATTGCCGGCGATGGCCTGTGGACCGACGCAAGCCGCTGGGTGCAAACCCTTGATCCGAATTTCTTCGTGATCAACGAGGCCGGCGCGATCGTCAACGGCATCCCGACATTGCCCAATTCCGGTCCGTTTACCGAGTTCCCGAAGGAAGGCTCGGTTGTCGGCGTCGACATTAATGCGGTGGTCCCGCCCGGCACGACGCCGGTCGGCTCTACCCCGCCGCCCGCAACCGATCCGGCTACGCCTGCATTGATCGCGGCCAACACTATCGGGGCCGTCAATGGCGCGGCCACCGGCGTTGCGGTGTCGCTCGACGCCAGCGGCGCCATCGCCAGCGTTCCGCGCGACCTCGACGCCGGTCCTCCCACCGGCGCAACCGGCGGCGGCAGCTTTGATTTCCCGAACGTCCCGCCATTGATCGGCCCCGGTTCGACCGGCTTCGTGCCGAACAATACCGACGGCGACACCACGCTCGTGAACGCCCCGGCCCAATATTTCTATGTCACGTTGAATGAGGTTGGCGCGACAACGCTCAGCGATTTTGACGCGACCATCGATCAATTGACGCTGTTTGGCGATTTGTTCGCTACCACCTTAAACATTGCCGAGACCGGCGGCCTGCAATCCATCATCGACGTCCAGAACATCTCGGGCACGCTCAATGTCGACGGCCTGTTGCTGACTCGTACCTTGGAGAATGGCGCCATTTTGTCCGGCGACGGCGTTATTGGGTTGTTCGACGAATTGTTCGATGGCGATTTGTCGTTCGTCAAATCCTTCGATGATATCACTACCGGGCTTGTCAGCCTCGCCGCGTTCGAAGGTCCAGGCTTATTCCTCAACGACGGCGTCATTTTGCCGGGCGCGTTTGACGAGATCGGCGAGCTGACCTTGTTTGGCGCGCTCGACTTCGACAGCGAGGCGAGCGTTGTCGTGTTGGATTTCTCCGCCGCTGGCCGCGACGAGCTCAATTTGATCGGCCCGACCATTTTGGGCGGAACCTTGTTCTTGAGCCTCAATGATGGCGTTGTTCCCGACTTTTCCTTCGGCGAGGAATTGGTCAACCTGTTCACGGTGGATGTGGACGCCGCCACGCCGATCACGGCGGTCGCCCCCGAGGACGTGTTCGCGGCAGCGGGCGCCTTTGACAATGTGACCGCCGTATTGCGCAGCGCCGGGGACTTTACCTTCAATGGCCAGTTCGTCGACATGCTGACGAATTTGGATTTCGCTGGAGCCTTCCTGGACGGCAATTTGGACTTGAGCACGGTGGTCTCGTTTGTGCCGGATACGGCCGCAATCGTGCAATCGCTCTTCGTCAACACGTTGGTGCTCGGCGACAGCGACCTCACCGTCACCGGCGAACTGATCGGGATCCCGTTCTCAGAAGAATTGTTTTCCTCGGCCTTCCTCACCGACAGCTTCCTAACGATTGCAGCCGGCGCTTTTATCGACGTCGATCTACTGACGCTGATTGAGTCCGGGGCGACGATTGCCGGCGATGTTTTCGTTGGCGACTTGGTCGTCAGCGGCGGCGACTTTGATCTTTCAGAGAATGGCTTTGTTGACGTCGCCGCTCGCACATCGTCTCAATTTGGCATCGCCAGTTTTGACAGCGCCGTTGTCAGCATCGACGGCGCGCTGTTTGCGGAAGCCATTTCGATCACCAATTCGGTGCTTTCCGGGACCGGCGCCTTGTTTGCGATCGGCTTTGGCGCCGGCGCCGCCAGCGCAGGTCTTTCAACGCTTGAAGTCGACCCAGGGATCATCTTCTTGGATGCGGCAATATTGCCGGGTGGCGGCGGCGCGATTGGCGAGCTGTCATTCAGCGGCGATGTCGTGTTCGGCCCCAATAATCTCTTGGTGATCGACGTGTTGGGCAATACGGCCGACCAATTGACGATTGACGGCAATCTAGCGCTCGATGGCGCGTTAGCGCTCAACTTGCTGGCCGGCCCAACGCCGACCTTTGGATCGGCGCTGACCATTGCAACCACCAGCGGCGGAATTTCGGGAGCGTTCGCCGAAACTGAGCTCGACCTTCCCGGCGTGTTGTTCGCCACCCCGGTGATCAATTCGGCTGCCGGCGCGCTCGCTTTGCAAGTCCAGGCCCAGACCTTTCTGTCCGCCGTCGGCACATCCGCCAGCGCGCAGCAGCAAGGTATTGCCGCCGCGCTCGACAGCGCCCGCGCCAGCGATCTCGCCGATTTCCGGCCCTTGTTCGACTTGATCGATCCGATCGCGATCGCGCAATTGCCGACCTTGTTTGACGCCTTTGCGCCCTTGCCGCGGCTCGCCGCGACGCAAATCATCACCGCGCAGGGCGAGGCGACCCGCGAGGTGTATCTCAACCGGCTGACGGCGGTGCGCAATGGTCAACAATTCTCGGTGTTCGGCTCGATCCAACACGATCAGCGTCTGGCGCTCGCCGATCCCGATTCCGGCGCAATCGGCCCGATCACCGACGCCCCGCCGATCCAGGCTTACGCCCCGCAAGCCAATGGCGATGCGGGCGGGGCGGGCGGCGGCCCGCGCAGCGCCCCGGGCTTTGGCGGCTTCCTGACCGCCGGTATCGTGCTCGCCGATGCGTTGGTGACGCCGGGGGCGGTCGAGACCGAGTTCAATTCCGGCTTTTTCAGCGCCGGCGGCGACTTCACCTTTGGCGAGTGGCTGACGATCGGCGGCGGCGTTGACGCGGCTTTCGGCGACGCCGATCTGGCGATCAACACCTCGGTTGACGTCACCTCGGTCCTGTTTGGGCTTTATGGCTCGGCCCGTAAAGGGCCCTTTTATGTCGACGCCTATGGCCGCTTTGGCTTTATCGACGTCGAGATGCAGCGGGTGATCGGTATTGCCGGGCAAAGCTTTTCGGCCGCCGGTGTCGCCGATGGCGAGCGTCGCAGCCAAGGCGTCAATCTCGGCGCCGACATCAAAATGGGCTCGACCGTCTTTGGTCCGGCGATCGGCTATTATCGCGAACGCATCGAGTTCAATTCGTTCACCGAAACCGGCGGACCGTTGGCGCTGGCTTATGACAATGACGTCGTCACCATCGACCAGTTCAAGTTCGGTTTTGCGGCGCGCGGAACGTATAATATCAATGGTCTAACCATGACCCCGCGGGTCAACGCCAATTTCGTTCATGAACCGACCGAAGACGGCTCGGAGAGCTTTTTGGCGAGCTTTGCGCTCGACTCAACGCCTTTCGCTTTCCCGGTCTTCCCGGCCAATGCCGACCGCTCCTTCTTTGAGATCGGGGCCGGCATTGGCGTTGCGATGACCAAACGCTTTAGCGTCAACCTAAACTTTAATCGGATCATCGCCCGCGATGATCTTGAATTCACCTCGATCAATGGCGGTCTGCGTTTCCGCTGGTAAATAAAGTTTTATGACGCCTTTTCGGGGCGGCGGCCTGCACGCCGCCCCTTTTCTTTTGCGCGCAAACCTTGTCTGACTGTCTTCCACCGCTCAATCCATTCGATCCTGGGGAGATGGCGCGGCGATGGCGCCAAGTTCAACGACGCAGACTGACAGCCCCGACTTTCGCGCAACCGCAGCCAGGCATATCGTCGATGTGCTGATCGAAGAGCGCGCGCCGCGTTTCTCGGCGCATTGGTCTTGGCCGATTATCAAACCCGTCACCGATCGCCTGCTTGGTTACGCCAAAGCGATCCGCATGGCGGACGCCATCGCCGATCTGCCCGGACGCGACGCCCTGAACTATATTTCGACCCTGCTGCAGCTTGAGGTGGCCACGCGTCATCTCGACCGTGTGCCGACGCGCGGCCGTCTCGTCGTGATCGCCAATCACCCGTCCGGCGTCGGCGATGGCATTGCCGTTTTTGATGTGCTCAAAGGCCGGCGCCCGGATGTCTGCTTTCTCGCCAATGCCGACGCCCATCGGGTCTGTCCGCGGTTTGATGACGTGCTGATCCCCGTCGAGTGGGTCTATGCCAAGCGCACGATTGAAAAAACCAAGCGGACGCTGCGGATGGCGCAGGCCGCCTTCCAAGAAGAACGTCCGTTGATGATCTTTCCGGCCGGCCGAATTGCTCGCCGCCAGCAAGGCAAATTGATCGATCGCCCCTGGGAAGTCTCGGCCGTGACCCTCGCCCGCAAGCACCGCGCGCCGATCGTGCCTATTCACGTGCGCGCACCCAATTCGTTTTGGTTTCATTTCTTCAATCGTTTTTCACCGGAATTACGTGACATTACCTTGTTCCATGAATTGCTGAACAAGGCGGGCAAACGGTTCGACCTCATCGTCGGGCCGCTGATCCCGCCCGAAGACCTCGCCGGCGAGCCGCAACGCATTACCGAACGGCTGAAGACCTATGTTGAATCGTCCTTGCCGATGGACCCGGACCAATCTTTCCGGCCCGAGCGAAGTTTAACTTGACGGGGGGTAGATTGATAACCCCCAGAGGTGGGTAATGGCGCGCGCTTAGAAGGGCATCTTAAACCCGGGCAACATCCCGCCTAGACCGCCCATGGCGTCTTCCGTCATACGCGCCACCATGGCGTCGACTTTGGCTTTGGCGTCGGCATGGGCGGCTTTGAGCAGGTCTTCAAGGACTTCTGCTTCGCTGGGGTTGAGCAAAGAGGGATGGATGCGCAGACCGACCAAATGGCCCTGGCCGTTCAAATTTACCGCCAAAAGGCCGGCGCCGGCTTCGCCCGACACTTCGGTCGTTGCGATTTTTTCCTGCGCCTCTTGCAATTTGGTCTGCATTTCTTGCGCCTGTCGCATAATGGCGCCCAAATCCTTCATTCCGCGCTCCCTGAAGTTCCTGCCCCCGATCGGGCCCGCGTCAGCGAAATGACGCGCTCGTCGGCCTCGCCGTCAAACCCGCTCGCCGCAATGATGCGCGCTTGCGGCCAATGGCGCAAGAGCGCGGCGACCGTCGGATGCGCCGCCACCCGCTGATCGCGGGCGCGCTTGGCGGCGAGGCGCCGTTCGGCGATGCTGGGGGGCGCCTCGGCGTCGACATCTTCGACCAAGCGCCAGGACGTCCCGGTCAGCGATTTCAGGCTGGCGGCAAGCCGCCGCTTCAGCCCCTCCGGCGCCTGAGCGGTTGGCTGATAGGTCAAATGACCGGGCGAAAACGCAATCAGGCGAATATTACGCTCAAGATCGAGTTTCAGATCGATCGCGCGGGTCTGTTCGGCCAAGGCCAGCAAATCCTCAAAACGCGCGATCGCCGGACCAAAGTCGGCGGCTTGCGCAGCGCCCGCCCCGGCGCTTTCCGCAGCGCTGGCGCCGGCCGCGCTCTCCCCGCGCAACAACGCCAATAATCGCGCCGCATCTTCGGGCGGCGGCAAGGACGCAGCGGCGCCGGCGCGGATCACCGCCATCTCCACCGCCGCCAAGGGGTCGGGGGCGCGATTGGCGTCGTCGGCGCCCTGCAGCAAAATCGACCAGAGCCGCGCCAGCGACGCCGCCGACCGCGTCTGCGCGATGCGCCCGATCGCTTGCGCCCAATCGGCGGAGCCCAAAATCTGCGCCTGGGCGCCGAGGATTTTCGCGCGAGCGCATTCATGCGCGACCTCCAGCAAATCACGCAAAATGGTCAAGGGATCGGCGCCGCGATCATATTGCGCGCGCAACAGATCAAGCGCCGCGCCGATCTCGCCATCCACCGCCGCCGCGAACAAGGCGATGATCTGGCCGCGATCGGCGAGCCCCAACATGTCGCGGACCGCTTCGGCGCTGATCGCGGCGCCACGGTCAAGGTTTTGCACGATCGCCTGGTCGAGCAACGACAGCGCGTCGCGCACCGAGCCTTCCGCCGCCCGCGCGATCAATTGCAGCCCATCGGCTTCGACCTCGACATGTTCGGCCGCGCAAATCTGCGCCAAATGCGCCGTCATACGGACCGGATCGAGCCGGCGCAGATCAAAACGCTGGCAGCGCGACAACACCGTCACCGGCACTTTGCGGATTTCCGTCGTGGCGAAGATGAATTTCACATGGGCCGGCGGCTCTTCCAGCGTCTTCAACAAGCCGTTGAACGCCGCATTCGACAGCATATGCACTTCGTCGATGATGTAGACCTTGGTGCGCGCTTCAAGCGGGGCGTAATGCACTCCCTCCAAAATCTCGCGAATATCGTTGATGCCGGTGCGCGAGGCCGCGTCCATCTCCATGACGTCAGGGTGGCGGCTTTCCATGATCGCCTGGCAATGCCGCCCCGGCGGGTCGAGCGCGATCGACGGCGCCTGCACGTCATCATTCTCGTAGTTCAAGGCGCGGGCGAGCAAACGCGCCGTCGTCGTCTTGCCGATGCCGCGCACCCCGGTCAGCATGAAGGCATGCGCGATCCGATTGGCGGCGAAGGCGTTGGCGAGCGTTTGCACCATCGCCTCCTGCCCCACCAATTGGCGAAAACTGCGCGGGCGATATTTGCGCGCCAACACCTGATAGGCGGCGCTTGGCGTCGCGGGCGCGGGGATCGCGAGATCCTCATCCCCGAACAAAGCGCCGCTGGGCGCCTCGTTGGCCTCGCCAGGCGCGGAGAAATCGTCAATATCATCGTCATCCGCGCCCATGCGCCGTCTTTCCCCGACTTGCGATGCGCGACAAGCCTAATTCGGCGTCGGCGCCGGCATCAACGCGTCATCGATCGCTTTGGCGCGAATACCTGCCGGCCGCGCAAACAAACCACCGATATAGGCCTGAAAGGCCGGGCGCGCGTCGATCGTGCCAAATTGCATGCCCCAGCCAAGCCCGGCGCCCAAATAGACATCCGCCGCGCTGAATTGCGTTCCAGCGACAAACTCCCGGCCGGCGATCATGGCTTCCAGCGCATCGAGCGTTGCAGCATAGGTCCCATAACCCACCATGCCCTCGCGATCGGTCGGCGGGGTGAAGCCCAGCGCTCGATTGGTGCTTGCTTGCTCCAGCGGCCCGGCCGTGAAAAACAAGGCGCGGTAATAGGCCGCCCGCGCGGGCGAACCCAATGGCGGCGCCAATTGCGCATCCGGAAAGGCGTCGGCGAGATAAGCCAGGATCGCCGGCGTTTCGGTGATCACCACGCCGTTGTGACGCAGCGCCGGCACTTTTCCCATCGGGTTGACGGCCCGATAATCGGCCGATTTCATCTCCGGGCCGTAAGCAATGATCTTGGTCTCATAGGGCGCGCCGACTTCCTCCAGCATCCAGCGGACAATGCGCCCGCGCGACATCGGATTGGTGTAAAAAATCATCTCAGACATTGGCGTCTTTTTCCTCCCTATCGTCCGGGCATCCAACGAAAAGCGCGTCTGACTTGCGCCCGAATTTCCTTTTGTGAATGTGCCTTGCCATGGCGGCGGTGTGTCGCCAATCGCGCCAATCGTTCTTTTTTCGTTCTGTATCGACGACCGCTTGCCCTGGCAATAACGGCCAAATGCGGCGATTGGCCGCATACGCAAATGCAATCGCCCTTGACGTCGCGCCCGCGCTTACGCACCTCTCCGCGGCCATGTCTCACGTAATCGCCGAAGCCCTTGATCCCGCCCTGGATGCGCCGGAGGCCTTGCCCGCCCCCGCTCCTGTTGGCGCGGCGGTTGACATCATCACGTTCGGCTGCCGCCTCAATATTTATGAAAGCGCGGTGATGCGCCAGCACGCGACCGCCGGCGGCCTCGCCAACACTGTCATCATTCACACCTGCGCCGTCACCGCGCATGCGGTGCGCGATGCGCGCCAGGCGATCCGCCGCGCCCGCCGCGATCGCCCCGACGCCAAGATCATCGTCACCGGCTGCGCCGCGCAAATCGACCCGCAAGGCTTCGCCGCCATGCCCGAAGTCGACCAAGTGCTCGGCAATGCGGAGAAATTACAGGCCGCCAGCTTCGCCGCCGATCGCTTTATTGGCCCGATCGAACGGGTCCGCGTCAATGACATCATGGCGGTGCGCGAAACCGCGGGCCATCTCGTCGATGGCTTTGAAGGACGCGCCCGCGCTTATGTGCAGGTGCAAAATGGCTGCGATCATCGCTGCACGTTTTGCGTCATTCCCTATGGCCGCGGCAATTCGCGCTCGGCTCCGGCTGGCGATGTGGTCGCGCAAGTGCGCCGCCTGGTTGAGGCCGGCTATGCCGAGATTGTCCTTACCGGCGTTGATCTGACCTCCTGGGGCGGTGAGTTGCCGGGCGCGCCGCGTTTGGGCGATCTTGTCGCCCGTCTGTTGAAACTGGTCCCGGACTTAAGATTTTTGCGGCTTTCCTCGATCGATGCGATCGAGCTCGATCCGTTGCTGGAGGAATTGATCTCTACAGAGACGAAGATCCAGCCGCATTTGCATTTGTCCTTGCAATCGGGCGATCCGCTCATCCTTAAGCGGATGAAAAGGCGACACAGCCCGGATGAGGCGCTTGCGCTGATCGCGCGACTGCGGGCCCGCCGCTCGGAGATTGCCTTCGGCGCCGATTTCATCGTCGGCTTTCCGACCGAAACCAATGCCCAATTCGACGCCACTTGCGCGCATGCGCAAGCAGCGGGCCTTGGCTATCTGCACGTCTTTCCATTCAGCGCCCGGCCCGGCACGCCGGCCGCCAAAATGCCGCCGGTTGACGCAGCGATCATCCGTGAGCGGAGCGCGCGCTTGCGCGCGCTTGGCGATGACTTGAAAGCCACCCATTTCGCACGGCTTATCGGCTGGACCGGCGAAGCGATCATCGAACGCGCCGGCCAGGCGCGTCTGCCGAATTTTGCGCCGGCGCGCATCGCCGATCATTTCTCCCCCGGCGTCGCCCGCTTGCGCGTCATTGGCGCAACGCCCGCGCATCTGATCGCCGAGGCCGCCTGATGTTCGGCTTTGGCAAGAAACCTGATAAGATTTCAGCGGCCGCCGCCGCCGACCCCATCGCAAAAGAACAGGCGCCGCCAAAGAACCTCTTTGCGCGGTTGTTCGACGGCTTGAAGAAAAGCTCAAGCAAGATTGCTGAAGGCCTCGGGGCCGTCCTCACTAAACGCAAACTCGACCAGGCAACGCTCGACGAACTCGAAGACTTATTGATCAGCGCCGATCTGGGCGCCCCCGCCGCCCGCCGGGTGATCGCCGCCGTCAAAGCCGAGCGCTTCGACAAGGAAGCCACCAGCGACGAAATCAAACAAAGCCTCGCCGCCGCCATCGCCGCAATCTTGGCTCCGCGCGCTGCGCCCTTGCGCGCCTTGGCGGCCGATCCGCCGCCAAATGCCCCGCGCGTTGTCTTGTTCGTCGGCGTCAATGGCTCAGGCAAGACCACGACAATCGGGAAGATCGCCAGTCACGCCGCCAAAGACGGGCGCCAAACCGTGCTCGCCGCCGGTGATACGTTCCGCGCCGCCGCGATCGAGCAATTGCAAGTCTGGGGCGCGCGCGCCGGTTTCCCGGTCATCGCCCGCGCGCCGGGCGCCGATCCCGCCGGCCTTGCCTTTGAGGCGTTGGAGACCGCGCAGAAGACCGACGCATCCCTCGTTCTGATCGACACGGCTGGGCGCCTGCAAAACAAGACTCAATTGATGGACGAGCTCGCCAAGATCATCCGCGCACTGCGCAAATTGGACCCGGCCGCCCCGCATGACGTCGTTTTGGTGCTCGACGCGACGGTCGGCCAAAACGCGCTCTCGCAATTGGCGGCGTTTTCGGAAACGGCGGGCGTCACCGGCCTGGTGATGACCAAGCTCGACGGCACCGCCAAAGGCGGCGTGTTGGTGGCGATCGCCGACGCTCATACGACCCCGATCCATTATATCGGCATTGGCGAGAGCGCGGAGGATTTGCAAGTCTTTGACGCGCAAGCCTTTGCCCGCGCGTTGGTCGGCCTTGACGAATCGTAATCGCGGCGCGCGCCGCCCTTCAGTTCACGGCAATCGGTCCGAGCGGCATTTGGTTGATGGCCAACACGCCATGCTCTTCGCTGATCCGCACCTCATCGCCGTCCTTGATCTGCCCATCGAGGATCATCCGCGCCAAGGGGTCCTGCAGCTCTTTCTGGATGACGCGCTTTAACGGACGCGCGCCATAGACCGGGTCATAGCCACGCAAGGCGAGCCAGCCGCGCGCCCGTTCATCGACCTGCAAGCGCATGCGCCGCTCGGCCAGCATGCGCTCCAACCGCTTGAGCTGTATGCGGACGATCGCATCCATATGCGCGCGCGACAAACGCCGGAACAGCAAAATCTCATCGATCCGGTTGAGGAATTCGGGCCGCAGCCGCGCCCGCACTTCGCCCATGACGAGGTCGCGCACCGCCTCGACCTCGGCGCCTTCGGCCTGCTCGGCCAAATAATGCGCGCCCATATTCGAGGTCATGATGATCAGCGTGTTCTTGAAATTGACCGTGCGGCCTTGGCCATCGGTCAAGCGCCCGTCATCCAGCACTTGCAACAATATGTTGAACACATCCGGATGGGCTTTTTCGATCTCGTCGAACAAAACGACCTGATAGGGCCGCCGGCGCACGCTTTCGGTCAGCGCCCCGCCCTCGTCATAGCCGACATAGCCGGGCGGCGCGCCGATCATGCGGCTAACGCTATGTTTTTCCATATATTCCGACATATCAAGCCGGGTGACGGCGTTGGAATCGTCGAACAGGAATTCGGCCAGGGCCTTGGTCAATTCGGTCTTGCCGACCCCGGTTGGCCCTAAAAACAAAAACGAGCCGATCGGCCGATCGGGATCTTGCAGACCGGCGCGGGCGCGGCGCACCGCATTCGACACCGCCGTCAGCGCCTCTTCTTGGCCGACGACGCGGGCGCGCAATTTGTCCTCCATCTGCAAAAGCTTGGCCTTCTCGCCCTCCAGCATTTTTTCGACCGGCACCCCGGTCCAGCGCGAGACGACGGCGGCGATCTGCTCGCTGTCGACGACCTCTTTGACAAGCCCCGCCCCGCCGGTTTCGGCCTCGGCGATCCGTCGCTCCAAATCCGGCAACAGCCCATATTTGATCTCGCCGGCCCGGGCGTAATCGCCCCGCCGCTGCGCGTCGGCGAGTTCGGTATTCAGCCGCTCGAGATCTTCTTTCAGCCGGGTCGCCCCGGCCAGCTTGTTCTTTTCCGCCGCCCAGGCCGCGTTCAATTCGTTGGAGCGCGCTTCCAAACCGCCGATCTCGCCGCCGAGTTTCTCCAGCCGCGTGCGCGAGCCCTGATCGGTTTCTTTTTTCAGCGCCTCGGCTTCGATTTTCAGTTGCATCAAGCGCCGATCGATCTCGTCGAGCTCTTCCGGCTTGGAATCGACCTGCATGCGCAAACGCGAGGCCGCTTCATCCATCAAATCAATGGCCTTGTCGGGCAAGAACCGGTCGGTGATATAGCGGTTCGACAGGCTCGCCGCGGCAACGATGGCGCTGTCGGCGATGCGCACGCCATGATGGACTTCGTATTTTTCCTTTAGCCCGCGCAGGATTGAGATGGTGTCCTCGACATTGGGCTCATCGACCATCACCGGTTGGAAGCGGCGCGCAAGGGCTGCGTCTTTCTCGACATGTTTGCGATATTCATCGAGCGTCGTGGCCCCGACGCAGCGCAATTCGCCGCGCGCCAGCGCCGGTTTCAACAGATTGGACGCATCCATTGCGCCGTCAGCTTTGCCAGCCCCGACCAGCGTGTGCATTTCGTCGATGAACAGAACGATTCCGCCGGCAGCGGCCTGGACTTCCTGCAAGACCGCTTTCAGTCGTTCTTCGAATTCGCCGCGATATTTGGCGCCGGCGACCAGAGCGCCCATGTCGAGCGCCAGTAATTTCTTGTCCTTCAAGCTCTCGGGCACGTCGCCATTGATAATGCGCAAGGCAAGGCCCTCGGCGATCGCGGTTTTGCCAACGCCCGGCTCGCCGATCAGAACGGGATTGTTTTTGGTGCGGCGCGATAACACCTGGATGGCGCGGCGGATTTCTTCATCGCGGCCGATCACCGGGTCGAGTTTGCCCTGGCGGGCGGCGTCGGTGAGGTCGCGCGCATATTTCTTCAGGCTATCATAATTCTGGTCGGCTGATGCGCTGTCGGCAGTTCGGCCTTTGCGCAAGGCGGTGATCGCTTGCTCGAGTTTTTGCGGCGTTGCGCCGGCCTCTTTCAGCACGCGCGCGGCGGCCGTGTCGGCGCTGAGCGCCAGACCTTGCAAGAGACGCTCAACCGTCACAAAGCTGTCGCCGGCCTTGCCGGCGGCTTGTTCGGCCGCGTCGAGCGCGCGCGCCAGCGGCTGGCTCATATAGAGCCGGTCGGCGCCTTGGCCGGAGACCTTTGGTTGCTTGGCGAGGTCCGCCTCAACCGCCGCCAGTACCGCTTTCGGATCGGCGCCGCAGCCCCGCAACAGGCCAGCAGCGAGCCCTTCCTGATCTTCGATCAAGGCTTTCAGCAAATGCTCCGGTCCCATTTGCTGGTGGCTCAACCGAATCGCCACGCCTTGCGCGGCCTGCAGCACGCCTTTGGCGCGGTCGGAAAGCTTTTCGACGTCCATGCCTTTTCCTTCATCGCTGGGGGCGCGTCGGCGGCGCGCCGGTCGGTTCTACTCTGTCACATGGGTGTGATATTTGCGCCACTCAAGCCCTGCAACAGCTTGCGCCGATGGGCGCGCGTTGGCGCCGCTGCTGGCGCAAGCCAGACATGCGCGCACAGCCGAATGCGTGACAGTTTTTCAGATGAATTCTTAACGCCAAAGCAAGACCGCGCCGGTAGATAAGGGCGACTAACCACAAGCGGGCGTGGATGAGCGACGATAAAAAGATCGCGGTAAGCTATGTGCGGCCGATCGCGCCTGATGCGACGGGCCAAGCCGCTTATGATCGTTTCGCCGCCGATCCCGATTTGCTGTTGCTCCCAGTCATCGACCAAGGCGTTCCGGTTGGTCTGATCTCGCGCACCAAATTCTTGATGAAATTTGCCGATCGCTTTGGCCATGCGTTGTACGCCAAGCGCCCGGTCAGTTTCGTCATGCAAGCCAATCCCATGATCGTGCGGGCCGATTCCTCGATCTCGGATTTGGCGGCGGAGATCCTCGAATTCGGTTCCGGCGCCCTGCTCGACGGCTTTTTGCTGGTCGACGCGCAAGCGCGCTATGTCGGGGTTGGCACGGCGCTGGATCTCTTGCGCGCCACCGCGCGCGATAACCGCGCCAAGGTCAACGAGTTGACCCGCAAAACCGCCGAGCTTGCGCAAGCCGAGGCCAAGGCCCAAGCCGCTGCGATCGCCAAGGGTCAATTCCTGGCGACGATGAGCCATGAAATTCGTACGCCCCTCAATGGCATTTTGGGCCTCGCCAATGTGTTGGCCAAGCAAAACTTGTCGCCCGAAGGCGCGGACATGCTGCGCTCGATCGAAAATTCGGGCGATCTGTTGCTGCGCTTGCTCTCTGACGTGCTGGATTATTCAAAGATCGAAGCGGGCAAGCTCGACATCGCCGAAGGCGAAACCGATTTACAGCGCCTCGCGGCCGAAACGCACGCCATGTTCGCGCCGCAGGCCGCGCAAAAAGGCCTCGATTTTCTGCTCGATTACGAGCCGAACCTGCCTCCCCTGATCCGCGCTGACGGCATGCGCTTGCGCCAGATCGTGCTCAATCTCGTTGGCAACGCGGTGAAGTTTACCGCATCGGGGCGTGTGAAAACCCATTTTGCGCGCTGCGCGCTGAATGGCGCCCCTGCTTTGTGCGTGACGATTTCCGATACCGGCATCGGCGTGCCGACGGAGTTGCAACCGCAGCTGTTCTCACCCTTCGCGCAAGGCGATTCCTCGACGACGCGCAATTTCGGCGGTTCGGGGCTCGGTCTAGCGATCTGCAAACGCCTCGTCAATTTGATGGGCGGCGATATTGGCTATGCGCCGGAATTGGGCCACGGTTCGCGCTTTTATTTTCGTATTCCCTTGCAGGCGATCGAAAAGTCGCCCGGTTTGCCTGCCGCCGCCGTCAACGCGGACCCGCGTGATCTAGCTGACTTAAAGCTGCGCGCGTTGGTGGCCGAAGACAATGTCGTCAACCAGATGGTCATCGCCAAAATGCTGGAGGCGATCGGTCTGCGGTGCGACATTGTCGGCGACGGCTATGCGGCGTTGCGCCGCCTGGATGAAGCCGCGTTCGACCTCGTCCTGCTCGACATGAATATGCCCGGTCTCGACGGGCTCGACACCATCAAGACCATCCGTGCGCGGACTGACGCCCAAGCGCATATTCCAGCGCTCGTGGTGACAGCTTGCGCCATGCCGGGCGATCGCGAGCGCCTGATCGCCGCCGGCTTTGACGCTTATGTCGAAAAACCGATCCGCCCGGCTTTGCTGCGCCAAGCCATCGTCGACGCCATCGAGGCGCGCCGGAAGGTCGCGATCGCCAAAACAGCCGCCTAGTCGTAATACTTTGGCAATACTTTTACTTCGCGGATTTTGCAAGTGTTTAACCATTATCTGTTTTAAAGCCGCTGTTCTATCGGCAGATCGAGCCACATCAAATGGGTATGGACGGGAGCACCAAAATGAACATCCGACAAATGAAGAATTGGCCGTTCGTCTATAAATTCATGGCGCCGGCCGCCATCGGCGTGCTCGCCATCGGGGGGTTGACGGTGTTTGGCGCCGGGCTCATCGGCGATCAAACGCGGCGCGTCGAGCAGATCGCTGCAGTTGAACTGAGCGCCGCGGTTCGTTTTGCTGCAATTGACTCCAGCGCGCGTCAAATCAATGCCGATCTCTACAGAACGCTGACCAATAAAACTTTGGACTCGACCTATCCGGCGGCCGGCGAGATTACGGCGCTCAACGAGCGGGTCGTGGCGCTGAAAACCGATCTCGAGGACATGAAGGAGCGCGTCACTTCGGATGCGCAAATGACCCAATTGGAAGCCATGGCCAGCAATCTGGGGTCCTATGGCGACGCGCTGGGGTTCGTTGCCGAATTGATCGACGTTGACGCGTCCAGCGTGCCTGGCTTCCTTGCCGACTTCGACTCCTCTTTCGCCGAAATCGCCAAGAGCGCCGAAGCCCTCGTCAAAGACGTCACCAATTCGGCGGAGGCCGAAGCCGCCGACGCCGCTGGCGCCGCCGCAGGCGCCGTCACGGGACTTGCCATCGGCGCCGCCCTCGCGGCGCTGGTC
>DHHV01000111.1:0-169 GCA_002403455.1 Hyphomonadaceae bacterium UBA4763
AGCCCCGCCAGGCCAACCGCGACCGTCCCGCCGCGCGCCAGATCCATCATCCGCATCATCCCAACCTCCCAAATCATTCCACGAAAGGCCCTTGCGCCTCGGCCGCCAAATTGGCGTCGCAATATTCCACATCGCTGCGCGCCGCGATCTGCGCCGCCAGCGCGCGCGC
>DHHV01000111.1:480-2321 GCA_002403455.1 Hyphomonadaceae bacterium UBA4763
CTGCGCCGCCAGCGCGCGCGCCCGCGCATTGGCGTCGCCCGCCCCAGTGTCAGGCCAGCGCAACACCGCCTCGCCGCCAAGCGTGAAGGCGTGCAGATCAGCCTCGTGGAACAGCTCGCGCCCGGGACCCCGCCGCCAGGCGGCAAAGCTGCGGCGCGCCCCGTCGCGATCGCGCCAGAACCCCTCGCGCGCCGCCGCCAGAACCGGGTCGGCCTTGAACTTGACGATCACCTCAATGAAGGCGGCCTCGTCGCCGACGGCGCTGCCCGTCACAGGCTCCTGGTCGGGCGCGGCCTCGCGCGGCGCATCCGGCCACAGCCACGCCACCAGGCCCGCCGCCGCCCCGATCGCCAAACTTGCCGCCCCCGTTATCGCCATCCGCCCCATCCGCCTATCGCGTCCAGCGCGATTGCGCCGGCAAAGCGGCCCGCGTCGCGCTCGCCCCGCTGGGCGTCAAGCGCGTCAGATCAAGCAAGCCCGACCCGCAGGCGCGCAAACACATGCCCTCCGATCCTTCGATGGGGGTCGCTTGCGGGAATTCGGCGCAGCGGCCGGCGCATTCCAAGGGCTGGCGCGGGCTGATCGCGTCGCGCAGCAACACGTCGACGATTTGGGCGGCGTTGCGCTCCGGATAAAGCCCTTTCAGCAAAGCCAGCGCCGCCGCCACATGCGGCGCCGCCATCGACGTGCCATTTTCATAGGCGTAGGCGCAGCTCGCCACCCCAGCCCCGGTAACCGGATCGAGGCAATCGGAGGCGGTTTTGGTCGACAAAATGCCGTCGGGCCGGCCATCGCCGTCATCATCGCGGGTCAAATCCCCGCCGGGCGCGAGAATATCGACTTCGGCGCCGTAATTCGAATAAGGCGCGATCATGCCGCGCGCATCGCCGGCGGCGACCGTCACGACATTCTGACAGCCGGCGGGCGCGAAAAACCGGGTCGGCACGCGCGAATTGCCGGCGGCGGCGACAACGATCGCGCCAACGCTGACCGCGTCATTGATGGCTTGCTGCATGCTTTGCGGGCAGGCTTCGAACAGCCCCAGGCTCAGATTGATGATATCAGCCGGGTTGTCGTTCATCACGGCGTTGCCGCGATCATCGATCGCCGGCGCCAGCCCCGCCGCCCAACGGATCGCGTCATTGATATCGCTCAGCCGGCCGCCACAGCGGCCGATCGCGCGGATCGGCACGATCTTCGCCGACCACACGCCGCCGGCAATCCCGGCCCCGTTATTGGTCGCCGCCGCGCCGACAATGCCGGCGACATGGGTGCCATGAAAAGAATTGCGCGCTAGCGGATTGCTCGGATCGCAAATATCGCCGGGGTCTTGCGGATCGGCGTCGCGGCCATCGCCGTCATTGCCCAATTTCAGATCGCCGACCATGTCAAAGCCCGGCATGATGCTGGTCGAGGCGCGAATATCGGGATGGGTGAGGTCGAGCCCCGTATCGATCACCGCCACGACCACGTCCGGCGATCCGGTTTGGCGCAGTCGCGACCAAAAGGTCGAAAACCCCGCCCCCCCCGCCGATTCGCCAACGCCAACCCCGCGCGGGCGCAAATTCCATTGGAAGGACAACAGCGGGTCATTCGGCGGCGGCAACGGGGCGCCCTCGGTTTCGGGCCGGCGAAACACCGCTTGATGCTGGAAGACGTAATTGGGCTCGACGAATTCGAACTCGCCGGTCGCCCGCAAGGCGGCGATCGTGCATTCGGTCGCCAACACCGGATCGGCGCTCATTTGCTGGGCGGTGACCGCGTTCAGATCGGCGCAACCGCCTTGCGCGCTTTCGGCGGCGATGGTGAGATCGGGTTCGGGCGCGCTGGCGGTCCCGCCA
>DHHV01000111.1:2631-34853 GCA_002403455.1 Hyphomonadaceae bacterium UBA4763
GGGGGCGGGGGGGCGGCCCCGCCAGCGCCGACCTCGTCGCTTTGCGCAAAGGCGATCGGATCGGCGTCGCGGCCGATTTCGATGGTCACAAAGCCGCGTTCATTGACGCTGGTGACGCTGGGCCGCACGCCCCAGCGCGCCAAAGCCGCCCGCGCTTTGGTCAGGGCTTCGCCGCGCGCCAAAGCGCGGGCGGCGTCCGTTGTCATCGCCTGGACGGGTTTGGCGGCCACATCAAGCTCGGCGCGACGCGCCTCTGCCCGTTCTTGTAACGCTTTGGCGCCCTCGCCGAGCCGTTCGCGCAAGCGCTTGGCGCCGAGCCGGGCGGCTTTTCGCCCCGCCTCCGGGTCGATCGCGACGCGCGCCCGCGACGCATCCGTCGACGCGGCGCCTGGTTGCTGCGCGCCATCTGCCGGCTTCGCTTCGGCGATGTTGGGCGTTTCTGTTGCGGCGGAAGCCTCGGCGGCGGCTGACGCATCGCTTTCGGGCGCGGATTCGGCGGCGTCGGCAGGGACCTCTTCGGCCTCCTCGGCCAAAGCGGCAATGCCGTCATCGGCGTCGAGCCAGGTCGGCGCGCCGTCCGAAAAGCTGGCGGGCAGCGCAAAACCGGCCGGCGCGGCGACTTTCGGCTTGGCGACGATCTCGCCAACCATGAACAAGGCGGCCTGCCGATGCGCCGAGGCCTGCAGCCAGGACGGCTCTGAGGTGAGGAATTCGCCGGCAATGGCGCGTTCTTCGACACTTAAATCGGCCAAACGGCGCGCGCCATCGGGCTTATCGGCGCCAAAAAGCGCCGCCATCAGCTGGTCCCAGGCTGCTTGCGCGACGTCGCCGGCCCGCTCCGGGCCTTGGCAGGACGCGGCAACCACGCACATCGCCGCCACTAGCGCCAGGACTTTGCCTGTTCGGCGCGTCGATTCGCTGTTTACCCGCATCCCAACCCCCATTCTTGCGCGTAAAATGCCGCTTAAGAGACGGCAAATGAGCCCTTATTGGCGCCGAACAGACCCCTTTTGACGCTCATCGCGTCGCAGTTTTTGACCACGCGCCGCTATCATGGCGCGTCTGCATGTCGGAATAATGTCGTTCTTTCCCCGAAACGACCGCGGATCGTGCGGGACGGCGAGAATTTACCTGCGACCGCTCGTCGCAGGCGACAAAAGGCGACGGCAGAATCTTCTCTCCAAGGCCTTGCAAATGCGATTAGTTCGCAATACCTTTGACGTGTTGCGGCGCAGATGGGCGCCTTGCAAACGCCACCGATTATCGTTCGCAAGATAAACTGAATATAGGCAAGGCAATAATGTTCATTTGCAATTGCAACGGCGTCCGCGAACGAGAAATTCTTGAAATAGCACTAGACGCGACCACGCCGCGTCAGGTATTCAACCGCCTCGGATGCGAGGCGCAATGTTGCCGTTGCGTCCCGGAAATTGCGCAAATCTTGCGCGAGACAAAGGAAGCGGCCCGTCAGCAAAAGATCGGGGCCGCGCGGATGCAGGAGCGTGTCGATGAAAGGTCCGTCGCCAATTATTAAAAAGCTCAATGAGGTTCTCACCAACGAGCTCACGGCGATCAATCAATATTTCTTGCATGCGCGGATGTTCAAGAACTGGGGGTTCTTGAAATTAGGTCACAAGATTTACCACGAATCGATTGGCGAAATGCGCCACGCCGATTACGTGATTGAGCGAATCTTGTTTCTCGAGGGTCTGCCCAATCTGCAAGACATGCATAAGCTGAAAGTCGGGGAAACCCCATTGGAATGCTTGCAAGCTGATCTTTCCGTGGAACACATGGCGCGCAAGACAATGGTCGAGGCGATCGCCTTGTTTGAAGAATCGAAAGATTACGTTTCGCGCGACCTGATCTCGAAAATCTTGGAAGACACCGAAGAACATATCGACTTCCTTGAAACCCAATTGGGCGTCATCGACCAGATCGGCATTCAGAATTACCTGCAATCGCAATATGAATTGCCGAGTGGAAAATCGTAATTGAACGCGGTTTGACATGCGCGCGCGGCTCGACGACCGCGCGCCACGATCTAATTCAGTCGAATGCGATTAGTCTTTGTGATTTTTGCGGCGGCATGCGCCCTGGCTTTTCTGCCGAAGGCTATGGCGGAGCCGAAATACAATTTGATCTGGCCGCAAGTATCGGGGCGCAATTTGTCGCGCCAGGAGATTACCCTTCCCGGTGATCTCAAATCAGAGCGCACGCTTTTATTGGTGGCGTTCAAGCAAAAGCAACAAACCGAGGTCGACACCTGGCTTCCCTTAGCGCGGCAATTCCTACAGCCAAACGTCTTTGATTTTTATGAATTGCCAACTTTGCCGCGCTGGCCAGGTCCGGCGAAGCTATGGCTGGAAAACGGCATGCGGTCGGGCATCCCTGATCCAGCCCAACGCCAGCGCACCTTGACCCTCCATATTGACAAAGACGCGTTCAAATCGGCGCTCAACATCGACAGCGAAGCGCATATCCAGGTTTTTCTGGTCGATCGCGCCGGAAACGTCGTGTGGCGCGCCGAAGGCCCGCTCAGCGTTGCGGCCGAACGGGCGCTTCGACAAATATTGACGCCTCAAACGTAAGACAAGGCCTGGTCTAGATCGGCAATCAGATCATCGGGGTGTTCGATCCCGATCGAAATCCGGATCATCGCATCGGAAATGCCATACTTGGCGCGATTTTCCGGGCTGACGCCGGAATGCGTCATCGCGGCTGGATGTTGGGCCAGCGTTTCGGTGCCCCCGAGGCTGACCGCCAGTTTGATCAGCTTCAGATTGTCGAGCAGACGGAAGGCTTCGGCTTCGCCTCCCTTGACGTCAAAGGAAAAGGTAGACCCGGCGCTATCGCATTGTTTCAGGTAAACCGCACGATCAGGATGGCCATCTGGCAGAAAATCTAAAAACCAGATAAAGCCGACTTTTGGATGATCACGCAAGAAAGCAGCAACTTTCTTGGCCCCTTCCGCTGCCGCCGTCATCCGCAATTTCAGCGTTTCCAGACTGCGCATCAACAACCAGCAGGTATGCGGGTCGAGCATTGTGCCCAGCGTATTGCGCATGGCGCGCGCTTTGTCGACATAAACCTTGCCGCCGGAGACGCTGCCGGCGATCAAATCGGAATGGCCGCCGACATATTTGGTCAGCGACGTGCAGACGAGATCGGCCCCGAACCGGGTCGGGTGCTGAAATAACGGCCCCAACATTGTGTTGTCGACCATTACAGGCGGGCGGCCGCGCGCATCAGTCAATGTTTCGCTGGCGGCGCGCGCCAATGAAAGATCGAATATCCCGCAGGTTGGATTGGCCGGCGTTTCAATGAAGATGGCGCTGACGCGTCCTTTGGTCTTGGCTTCTGCGATGGCGCGATTGAGCCCTGCTTGCCCTTCTTCCAGCAGGAACGAGGTCATCTCTATGCCAAATTGCGGCAGAACTTTGCGGACCAAAGTATCGGTGCCGCCGTAAATCGGATCGGCGACGACCAGCACGTCGCCCGGTCGCAACACGCCCCACATCGCCGTAGAAATCGCCGCCATGCCCGAAGCGCAGACAAGACTGGCTTCCGCCTCGTCATAGATCGCCAAGCGATCTTCGAGCATTTCCAGGTCCGGATTATTGAAGCGGCTGTAGATAAGACCAGGTTCTTCGCCGGCGCGCCGCTCGCGTCGACCTCCCGTCAGCGCAAAGAAATCTTTGCCGTCCTGCGCAGACTTGAACAAAAACGTCGAGGTCAAGAAGACGGGCGGCTTGATGGCGCCTTCGGAGAAGCGCGGGTCATAGCCATAACTCATCATCAAGGTCTCTGGCGCGAGCGTGCGATTGCCCAACATGCGCTTGCGATAGGATTTGTCTGCTGGGCCGTCCGCCATCTTGAGTCTCCTGTTCGGATAAGCCCGGATATAGACTGAAAGTCTCGATTTGCTCAAACCGGCATTTGCAGCATTTTCAAGCGCGGTGGGCACCGGTTCGCGTTCAGAAAATGCGTAAAAACAACACTCTCACGGATCTTCATTGTCTCGGACCAACGTGAAGATGCGGCACACGTGATTAGGGGCTGACCCGCCACTTTCCGATAGGAGCTTATCGCTTTGGCGCCGCTCAACCTCTTGCCAAAAGCGTCACAAATCTGCACCAGCGCGGCATGACGACGCAGCATGAGCAATCCGTAATCTTGGCGCCGCGAACGGTGCATTTGGGCGAATTCGCCGGTTGGCAAACCTGGACGGGCGCTGACCCTTATGAAAGCATAACGGGTCCGTTTTACTTTCGCGAATTGGTCGAAGGCCAAGTCGAATGCGCCTTTCGCGCCGAACATCGCCATTTAAACGGGGCCGGCGCCGTGCATGGCGGCTGCTTCATGACTTTTGCGGACTTTTGCTGCTTTGCGATTGCCTGGCGGGCATTGGAGGGGCGCGGCGCGGTGACTGTCGCGCTTGAGGGCGATTTCTTGGCGGCGGGGCGCGAGGGCGATCTGATTACAGCCCGGGGAGAGATCTTGCGGGCCGGCGCAGCGCTGATCTTTGTGCGCGGAATTATTGCGGCGTCCGGGCGGCAGGCCTTGTCGTTTTCTGGAATTTTGAAACGATTTTAAGCTTGTGGGCGAATAACGACCCAATAAAAGAGGGCCGCCAGCGCCAACGCGCAAGAGATCAATAAGCCTGTATTCAACCAGTCGCGGCGCATCGGAGCATTGGCATTCAACGCTAATGCTTCCAGCCGGCCCTCTATTCGCGCCAAACTTTGCGGCAGGCTGCCCAGGGCCTTTGCTGCTTCTGCGGCGGAATTGACGACATCCCGACCGCGGGCGGCGGGGCCCAATTCGCGACGCACCCAGCGCTCCACAATCGGTTTGGCCGAGCCCCACATGTCGAAACTGGGGTCAAGTCCGCGCGCGACGCCCTCGACTTGCACCATGGTCTTTTGCAGCATGATCAATTCAGGTCGCAAATGCATACCAAACATTTCCGTGGTGTCGAATAATTGGACGAGGACTTTGGTCATCGACACTTGATCGGCATTGCGGCCCCAAATTGGCTCGCCAACTGCCCGCAAGGCCAACGCGAAGTCTTCCGGGGCGTGTTTATCTGGGACATAGCCCGCCTCAAAATGCACCGCAGCGATCCGCGCATAATCGCGATTGATAAAGCCCCATAAAATCTCGGCGAGGAACCGCCGTTCCTTAGGACCAATCCGGCCCATAATGCCGTAATCCACCGCCCAAAGCTGGCCATCTGGCGCAATAATCAGGTTGCCTTCATGTATGTCGCCGTGAAAAAAGCCGTGATCGAGCGCCGAAGCCAAAAAGGCCCGAACGATGTCGGCGGCGAGCTTGGGCCGCAGCGCCACCGGCGCCGCGTCCGGGCGGGTGAGCGGGGTCCCGTCGATCCATTGCGTCGTCAGCACGCGCTTGCCGCTGCGCGACCAATCAACGCGCGGCGCGGCCAAAAACCCGTCAGCGCCAAGGATTTCGGCCATCGCGGAGGCGGCGCCCGCCTCCAGCCGCAAATCCATTTCGCGGGCCAAGGCTTGGCGCACCGTGTCAACGAATTGCACCGGCTCGAGCCGCCGCGCAAACGGAACCAGCCGCTCGACCCAACGCGCGCCGAACGCGAAAGCGGCCATGTCGGCCGCCATGCGTTTTTCTATGCCGGGACGCAGGATTTTCACCGCGCTGACTGCGCCGTTCGGGAACACGACCTTATGGACCTGAGCGATCGAAGCGGCGGCGATCGGGCTCGGCAATGTGGGGAAAAGCTGGGCGGCCTCGGCGCCGAATTCCCCCGTCAGCGCCCGCTCCGCCGCCGCTGCGCTAAAGGGAGATAATTGATCTTTCAAGCCGGATAAATCCGCCGCCGCTTCGCGGCCGATAATGTCGGCGCGGGTCGCCAGCATCTGGCCCAGCTTGATATAAGCCGGCCCCAATTTTTCGAGCGCGCGCGCCAAACGCTGGCCGGGCCGGCCGCCGCCCTTGCGGGCAAACAACCGCGCCAATTGGCCGATCAGCCGCAAAGGCGCGGGCATAATCGCTTGATATTCGGCCGGTAATAGCGCGTCTTCGCGGGCCAAAACCCAGCCCATGCGCGCCAGCCGCGTCAAATGCAGAACAGCGCTGACCACGTCAGACCCGCCAACCCATGTGAATGGCGGCGATGCCGCCGGAAAGGTCGGTGAACCCGACTTTGGCGAAGCCGGCGGCGCGCATTTTCTCCGCAAGCGCTTCTTGCGGCGGGAAGCGGCGAATGCTTTCGACAAGATATTGATAAGGTTCGGAATCTCCGGCGATCAGGCGACCGAGCGGCGGAATGACGTTGAAGCTGAACGCATCATAAAGCGCGGCGAGCGCGCCGGATCGGACGCGCGAGAACTCCAGGCAGAGAAATCGTCCGCCAGGTTTCAGCACCCGCCACATGTCGCGCAACGCCGCATCAATGTCGACGACATTGCGCAAGCCAAAGGAAATCGTCACCGCGTCAAAGCGCTGGTCAGGAAAAGGCAGATTAAGCGCATCGCCGCAGGTCCAGGAAATGCGCTCGTCCAAGCCGCGCTTTCGCCCCGCATTGAGCATTTCCAAATTATAATCGCAAATAATCGCCGCTGCGGCAGGCGCAGGCTGGCCGCGGCGGCGGGCGGTTTCCTTGGCGCGCCGCACAAAACGCTTGGCAATGTCGCCGGTGCCGCCGGCAACGTCCAGCAAGATCTCGCCCGGCTGCGGGTTCAACTTTGTAAGCGCGATGTCTTTCCAGATCCGATGCGCGCCGCCGGACATCACGTCGTTCATGATGTCATAGCGATCAGCGACGCGATCGAACACCGATTTGACGAGCGAGGGTTTATCCCGCGAATCGACGTCGCGAAATCCATAAGTGGCGGTCGGGCGCTCCGGCTCGTTCATCACCTCTGTTTTACTCCCAACACCCCAAGAGCGCCATAGCGACCGATGCGCGCGCATGGGGTGGGAATCAAGCGCGGCTACGATGGATAGATGTTGGCTTGTTTTGCGGCGCCGCAAGGATTATTTCCGCAAAAGCTCTTTTTTGGGCTAGGACGCGCGTCACTGGCGGATGCGCCGCGCTGCACAAAGGCAAGGATTTACACGTCATGATGGCGCGGGGAGCCTATCGCGGCTTGATCGCCGATCTGTTCGATCGGGACATGCGACTGCATTGGATCGACTTTTTGGCGAGCTTTGCGGTGTTCTGGGCTGGCTATGGGCTGCTGGTTTTCGGACCGATCTTGTGGCTAAAGCCGATCGGGTTTGTGGTCGCGGTGTTCGCCGCTTACCGGGTCGCGAGCTTCATTCATGAAGTCGTGCATTTGACGCCGTCTAAACCAGAGCAAATGCGCTTTGCCTGGGGCTGGAATTTAATTTTTGGCGCGCCGTTCCTCAATCCGTCTTATCTGTATGACAGCCATCTCGATCACCACAAAGCGCAGACATTCGGGACGGCGCAGGACCCGGAATATCTGCCGATGGCCGGAAAGGGCTGGGGGCATGCCATTTTGTTTGTGGTTCATCATGCGCTGACCACGCCGATTTTTGCGATTTTGCGGATTGCAGCGACGCCCTTATTTGAGCTGGCGCCAAATTGGACCGAAAAGACGCTGAATGGAAAGTTTTCCTCGCTGGCGATTAATTGGGATTATGTGCGCGCCGCGAGTGGCCGGACGCGGCGCATGGCGAAGGTGATGGCGTGGTTATCGGCGGCTTGGCTGTATTTTTATGCCGGGCTGATTCTGATCGGTTTATTGCCGGTGATGATGGTTGCGGCGTTTTTGGGCATTGTGATGACCTCGCTGGCGGTCAACGCCATTCGGACGCTCGCCGCCCATCGCTATGTCAATTTTGACGGCAAAATATTGAGCGAAGAAGAGCAATTGCTCGACAGCGTCAATTTAACGATGAACCCGGTGATCGGCACGCTGATTGCGCCGGTCGGCTTGCGGTTTCATGCGCTGCACCATCTGTTTCCCAATTTGCCCTATCACAATGCGGAAAAAGCCCATCGGCGCTTGATGGCGGCGATTCCGGCCGACGACGCCTATCGCCAAGTCAATGCACCGTCGCTGCTGGCGGCGATCGGGCAGTTTTGCGCGCCGATGTCCGCGCAGGCGCGGGTCTTGGAAGCGGCGGAATAGCTTCTAACTTTCGCCACAAGCTGTGCGCAGGATAAAGCGTGGGCGCGGTTGCGCCAGATTGTGGAGCGCGTGCATGGCGGCGTTGAAAGCGTTTGTATCGACGGGGCTGGCGCTGCTGATGGCGAGCGCAGCGCTGGCGCAAAGCGCGCCGGCGCCGACCACCGCCCCGCCAGCCGATCGCGGCCTTGTGTATTTGGTCGATGCCGAGCGCGCGCAAGCGATCGCGGCGGCCAATGCCGCGTTGAACGGGCTCGCGACCATTGAAGCGCGCTTTTTCCAGATCGGCTGGGACGGCGCCTCCAGCCAAGGCAAAGTGGTGATGGCGCGGCCGGGCAAAGTGCGCTTTGCTTATGATGCGCCGACCAAATTGCTGATCGTCGCCGATGGCGCGACGGTGGCGATCGAAGACGGCGCGTTGAAGACGGTGGATCGGGCGCCGTTGCGCTCAACGCCGTTGTGGTTCGTGCTGAAAAAGGAAATCGATCTCGGCCGCGATGCGACCATCACCGAGGTGCGGCGCGAGGACGGCTTGCTGTTCATCACGGTGCAGGACCGCTCGGGTGAAGCGCAAGGCGCACTGACGCTAGTGTTTGACGGCGCGCCGCTGGCGCTGACGCAATGGGTGGTGCGTGATCCGCAAGGCTATGTCACGCGCGTGGCGCTGTCGGACGTCACCGCGCTCGACAAGGTCGATCCGCGCTTGTTCGTGGTGAACGACGAGAACGATCCCACCGACCGGCGGCGGTGAGGCGCGCGGGCTCATTTTTCATGGTGACTGCGTTGTTCGAAGTGACCATCGCGATGCCGGCGCGCAGCCGCCACGCTTGATAGGCTGCTGCCGGTTTGTTCCCGACATTTGCTTCCCGCTTCGGCATTCCCCGGGTGCAAATCTCAGGAACATGAGAACCACTATTAAGCATTCAGTCTGGTGGAGCTTTTAGCCCAATCATTCGGTTCGACGCCTGGCCCAGGCGGGGGTGAGCATGATTGTCCTGCGCCCCTAGTCTTTGACGAATTTCTGGTTCAAGACACCAAGGATGCATCCGCGATTGATCACTGGCCGGCCAGGCGCCGGCGCGCCGATTACATTTCTCACCCCGCCAGAAGCCAAGGCTTGGCGCGACCAAGCGACTGGAGCGCAGCGCACGCAAGCCGATTTGGTCGGGTTTGGCGGCGAAGCGGGCAAATTCCTGCTGCTGCTCGGGATCGACGGCGCGCTCGATCGGGTGTTGTGCGGGTTGGGCGAGGCGCCGCAGGCGGCGCTGATCGCCGGGCTCGCCGCGCAATTGCCGGCGGGCGAATATCGCTTTGCCAATCGACCGGGGAAGATCGCGCTGGCGCAAGCTATTTGCGCTTGGGCGCTGGGCGGCTATCGCTTCGACGCTTTCAAGACGGCGCCGAGCGCCGCGGCGCGGCTCTCTATCGCCGATGCCGATCTGCCGGCTGCGGCTGACGCGGCGCGGCTGGCGCGGGCGACCGAAAAGCTGCGCAATCTCGTTAATTTGCCGGCCAATGTGCTGGGTCCGGAAAAACTGGCGGCGGCGTTTGAGGATTTGGCGGTTGAGCATGGCGCGCAATGCGTGGTGACCATCGGCGAGGACTTGCGCGCCGCCAATTACCCGCTGATTCATGCGGTTGGACGGGCCGGAACCGAACCGCCGCGGCTGGTTGAATTGACCTGGGGCGATCCCAGCCATCCGGTCGTGGCGTTGGTCGGCAAGGGCGTCACCTTTGACACCGGCGGCTCAAATCTGAAGACGGGCGCCGGCATGCGGCTGATGAAAAAGGACATGGGCGGGGCGGCGCATGTCTTGGCGCTGGCGCAGATGGCGATGGAGGCCAAGCTGGCGATCCGATTGGTGGTGCTGGCGCCGCTGGTCGAAAACGGCATCGGCGCCGGCGCGATGCGCCCGGGCGATGTGATCGCCAGCCGCAAGGGCTTGAGCGTCGAGATCGAAGATACTGACGCCGAAGGCCGGTTGATCCTGGCGGATGCGCTGACGCGCGCACACGAACATGCGCCGACCTTGCTGATCGATCTCGCCACCCTGACCGGCGCGGCGCGCGTCGCCTTGGGGCCCGAGATCGCGCCGTTTTACACGCCGCAAGAGGCGCTGGCGGCCGAGATCATGGCGGCGGCGGCAGCCTGTGGGGAATTGGTCTGGCGGATGCCCCTGCATGAGGGCTATGCGAGCCAGCTCGACAGTCCGATCGCGGATGTGAAAAATCTCGGTGACGCGGCGATGGCGGGATCAATCACCGCCGCGTTGTTTTTAAAGCGCTTTGTCGGGATCAGCGCCTGGGCGCATTGGGATATCTATGCCTGGAACGCCAAGGATCGCCCGGGCCGGCCAGCCGGCGGCGAGGCGTTCGCGTTGAACACGTTGTATCATGTGATCTCGGCGCGGGCGACGAGGTAGATCATTGGTTGAAGGCGGCGGGCTGGACATTTGTCAGGTCGCGCCGATTTTTGTTCCCAGAACCGCTTTGTGCTCAGAAGTCCAGCTCGATGACCGCCGACATCCCGCCAACCCCGACACGCGATGAATATCAAGCAGCGTTAAGCGCCGCCGAGGACGGCGCGTTTCGCGGCCCCAGCGATGATCCGTTCGCCCTGTTTTCCGCGTGGCTCGCCGATGCGCGGGCGCGGGAACCGAATGATCCCAACGCGATGGCGCTGGCGACAGTGGACGCGGCCGGCCTGCCGGATGTGCGGATGGTGCTGCTGAAGGGCGCTGATGCGGCCGGCTTTGTGTTCTACACCAATTTGGACAGCGCCAAAGGGGTGCAGATCGCCGTCAATCCGCGCGCCGCCTTGTGTTTTCACTGGAAGAGCCTGCGCCGACAAGTGCGGGTGCGGGGCCCACTCGCTCCGGTGGACGCCGCCGAGGCGGATTCCTATTTCGCCAGCCGCGCGCGCGATAGCCAGATCGGCGCCTGGGCGTCGGCGCAATCGCGCGCCTTGCCGGACCGCTTTGCGCTGGAAGCCGCGATCGCGCGCGAGGCGTTGCGCTTTGGACTTGGGCCCGTGCAGCGCCCGCCGCATTGGAGCGGGTTTCGCTTAACACCCTTGCGCATTGAATTTTGGCGCGACCGCCCGTTTCGCTTGCATGATCGGCTGGAATTCTCGCGGCCAGACCCCGTGGCCGATTGGGCAAAACAGCGGTTATTCCCGTGAAGTTTTCAGCAGATTAGCGCATCGGCCCATGCTCACGCGGCGTCGGCGTCGGTTCCCGTCGGTATATTGCGGGCCAAATTGGCCGGCAGGTTACAGGTGACGGTTGTGCCTTTACCGGGATCGGAGCGGATCGCCACCCAGCCGGCATGCAATTTCACCAAAGACCGCACCAGGCTTAAGCCGAGACCCGGGCCTTTTTGGTCCGTTGAGACGAAGCTATCAAAGGCGCGCGCCTGGTTCTCGTAATCCATGCCAATGCCGGTGTCGCTGACCCACAAGCGAATGACGTCCTCCAGCCGCGCGGCGCCCAGCACCACTTCGCCTTTGGGTGGGGTGAACCGCAAGGCATTATGTAGGAGGTTGAACAAGACTTGTTTTAAGCGCCGGCCATCGGCGACGATCTCGCCAATATCGTCCGGGCAGCGCAGCACGATCGAAATCTCGCGATCCAGCGCCATACCAACCACCATGTCGCGGGCGTCATTGAGCAACTCGCGCAAATCGACATGATCCAGATCAAGCTCGAACCGGCCCGCTTCGATCATGGTAATGTCGATGATATTATCGATCATTTTCGACAATTGATCCGAGGCGGTTTTGATCGCCGACAATTGCTCACGATGTTCGGGGCTTAAGCCCTGCTCTGTCTCTTCATCCAACATCATCTCGGTAAATCCGGCGATGGTGAATAACGGCGTGCGCAATTGATAGGTGACGTTGCTGCCGAACTCGGTTTTTAGCCGATCGGCTTGGGCGTAGATTTCCGCTTTCTCGGTCAACAGGTTTTGGACGCTGCGTTGCGAGGTGATGTCGGCAAAAGCGAGCAGGGTCGCTCCGTCTGGCAAAGGCCGCGAGGCGATCGACAAAATCGCCTCATCGGAACGGCGAATTTCGCTGCGGAAGGGCAGGCGCGCATCGGGCGACGGGTCGGTGATCCGCGCGCGCAAACCGCGCCAAAATGGCTCGTCATGAAAGAGCGGCCGACATTTTTCTTCGAATTGGTCGAAGTCCATGCGGGCGTCGAGGTCTTGGTCGTCGAGCCGCCAAATGGCCGCCAAAGCACGATTGAACAATTTCAAACGGGCGTCGGAGCCAAACACCGCCACGCCTTCGCGCAATTCATCCAAGGTGGCGCGTTGGACTTTGAGCTGAGCGTCATAGCGGGCTTTTAAGTCCTCTTCTGACGTCACATCGCGGAACACCAGCAACACCCCGCCCAGCGGATGACGCTGGCGCACAACTTCGATCATGCGATCGTCCGGCGAGGGCAAATGCCACAATTCCGGGGTCATGTCGCTCAAGACTTGGTATACCGACAATTGATCGGCCCGCCACAGCACATAATCACGCAGGATGGGCAGCTTGCCAAGGTCGCGCAATTTATCGAGTATTGCGCTATGCTGCGGCTTTTCTTTCAGGAAAGCCGGGCTCAAGCCCCACATGCGCGTGAAGGCGTCGTTGAAATACATCAACTCACGGTTCGGACCGAATATGGCAACGCCGTCGGCGAGGTAATTCAGCGTTTCGTCATGGGCTTTGATGTGGCGTTCGAGTTCGTCGCGGGCTTGCTCTTCGGCGGTCACGTCAAACGCCATGCCGGCCGCGCCGCCCGAAACCGGGAACAGCACGGTCCGCATTGCGCGCCTTTTGCCGGCAATGGTCATCCAACGCAGGCGCTCGACCACATTTCGGGTTTTCAGCGCTTCATCGGCTTGATCGAGAACGCCGGGGTCGATCATCGATTGCCGCGCCAAAGCGACGTCGAGGCCACGCGCCTCGACCGCGTCCAAATAGGCCTTATTGGCCCATTCGAGCCGCAGGCCGGACGACAGCCGCCAGGCCGGGAAATGCGCGCGCTGCATCATGTCCAAGAACGCCGCCGGGTCGCGGGAAATAACGATCTTGGCCTCCTCCATTGCGCCCCGCAGATTGCTTTCTTCCAGGCCCTTAATGCCCGAATCCATCAGCCATAAGACGACCGCGCCGCCGGCGACGCGCCCATCGGCTTCGATGAAACGCCCGCCGCGCCCCAAAATCAGCAACGAGAACGGCATGCCCGCCTGCCGCAACGGTCCCAATTCGTGGCGCAAGGTCGAGTCCTCGCCGCCGATCTTACGCGCTTCGAGATCAGCAAGGCCGTCCAAAATCCGCGCGGCCGGCGATTGCCGGTCCGAGGCGTCGCCGAATTGGAAGAAACTCGATAGCGCGAGCGGACTGCCATACAGCTTTGGGTCGCCCCAGCCGCCCGTTGGATCGGCGGCGGCGTCCGGCTCCCAGACGATCACAACGCCCGGATAGGAGCTGAACACCGCCTCGGAACTCGACAGCGCGGTTTCCACGCGCCGCGCGCGGGCCTGCCAATCGCTCGAGGCGCGACGCTCGCCCCGCGTCACCCGCAGCGCCCATAAGATCGCCGCCAGCCCGGCCGCCGCCGCGCCGCCGGTCACCCATACTTGCGTCGCTTCGATCGCCGCCATTGACGCTACTCGAATCAGGAAAAACCAGGAATCACCATCGCGCATTTTGGCGCGCGCGTGAATCCACTATTTTACGATTGAGCGATGGAAGATAGGTCGATGATCGCATTAGGCCTTTTGATCATCCATGAATTATCGACACGCTTATCACGCGGGCAATTTCGCCGACGTTCTCAAGCACGCCTGCCTGATCGTTAGCCTCTCGCAGATTTTGCAAAAGCCGGCTGCGGCGTTTTTTCTCGATACCCATGCCGGGCGCGGTCGGTACGACCTTACAGGCGAGGAGGCGCAGCGGGCGCAAGAATGGCGCGGCGGCGTGGGACGTGTGCTGGGAGGCGGAGATGTTAATCCAGCGCTGTCCGGCTATGCGGAGGCCGTTCGGGGCGATCTTGCCGCCGATGCCTATCCCGGATCGCCCCTATTGCTGGCGCGGTTCGCCAGACCGGTCGACCGCGTGATCGCTTATGAAGCGCATCCCGAGGAATTTGCGCCTTTGCAGGCCCATCTTGCGTCGTTTGCGCAGGCGCGAGCGGTCCAAGGCGATGGATTTACGGCGCTGAAGGCGCTCTTGCCGCCGCCTGAACGGCGCGGCCTCGTGCTGATCGATCCGCCATTTGAGGCGAATGATGAGCGTCAGCGTTTGTGCCGGGCAATGGAAGCTGCGTTGCGCCGTTGGGAAACGGGGCAATATTTGATCTGGCTGCCGATCAAGAGCTATGACGAAACCCGAGCGGTTTACGATGCGCTCGCAGCGATGACGGGGCGACCGATAATAAGTCTTGAGTTGCAGATCGGACGGGCGCGGTCTGATGGCCGCCTCAACGCCTGCTGCATGATCGCCATCAATCCAGCTTTTGCTTTAGCGCAAGCGGCGCCGCGTTTGGTAGTAGTCTGCGCAGCGCAAATGGCGGACAACGTCGGACCGATGGGACGGGTCGTGACGATTCGCTGATCGGCGATGAAATGCCGAAAATCGCTGCTTGAAAAAACAGGCGCGAGCACACCTCGCGCCTGTCTAGTCGCGTGCGTCCGAGAGTGCGTGGTTCACAGGAGCCTCACGTCGTTCCCGATCACCACACCGAACTTGCGTTATCCGAATTTATGACGACTGGCAATGAACAAAACGTCACACATTCATCATTCAGGGGAAAGAGTTACTGGACGACCAGGTGGCGCTTTAACGTGCAATGGTGCGCGAACCGATTGCAGAACCAGCCTTTTAACCGCCGACAAATCCCGCATCGCAAGATCCAACGTGTCGCGCCCATATAACTGAGGAAAAACAAAAATATGAGTCGCGAACTGGATAGCCTTGGCCATTTCCTCGGAGTCATCCATTTCGAACTCGCCCGACGCAATGCCTTGTTCGAGGATGTCGCGGATTTGCTTGCGCTGGCGTGCATAAGATCGGTGAATAATTTCCGGCCGCTCGATTTCAATCAGCCGCGCGATTTCAACAACGGTCTTGCGCCGCTCCATAATCTCGAAAGTCATTTCGCATCGCGCTTCCAAATAGGCGCCGAGCCGTTCATCGGCTGACCCGCGCGCAGGGTCAAAGAACCCTTGCAGTCGATCAAAAAATGCCTGTTCGTTTTCAACAACGACCGCACATGCAAGGTCGATTTTGGATTCGAAGAACCTGTACAAATTGCCTACCGACATGTCGCAATCTTGGGCGATTTCGGCCATGGCGGTTTTCATATAGCCGAATTCGGTGAACCGGCGCCGGGCAGCGTTGAGAATTAGTCGTCGCGGGTCGTCAAATTTAGTCATGATTGCAACTCGAGCCCTTATGAATATTATTGCTCAAAAACCCAGGACAATCAAATGTCATCTATCACAATTCTAGGCGCCGGCGCGTGGGGAACGGCTTTGGCCCAGAGCCTTGCGTGCGCAGGGCAAGCAATTTCAATGTGGTGCCATGAAAGCGACGTCGCGGTATCGATAAATGCAGAAAGACGCAACCATCTTTTTTTGGGCGAAATTGAAATTGATCCTCTGGTCACAGCAACGACTCGGATGGAGGCGGTAAGCCCCAATGACATCGTCATTCTTGCCGCTCCTGCACAATTCATGCGGGCCGTTTTACGCGCGCATCGCGCCGTAGGTCATCGGCCCAGGGTGTATGTTTGCGTCGCCAAAGGGATCGAACGTGACACCGGCGCGTTGATGAGCGACGTTTTGTCGCAAGAGGCGCCAGACGTGCAGATCGCCGTGTTGTCTGGTCCCAGCTTTGCCGCTGACGTCGCGCGCGGTTTGCCGACGGCCGTGACGCTTGCTTGCGCGGACGCCGATTGCGCACGCGACACCGCCAAGGCGCTGCAAACGCCGAACCTGCGTCCATATATTTCCACCGACGTCATCGGAGCCGAAATCGGCGGCGCGGTGAAGAATGTGTTGGCGATCGCCTGCGGGATTGTTGTTGGCAGGCAATTGGGCGCGTCGGCCCACGCCGCTTTGGTGGCGCGGGGTTATGCCGAGATGAAGCGATTTGCCGTTGCTCTTGGGGCGCGGGCCGAGACGATGGCGGGTATGTCGGGCCTGGGCGATTTGGTGCTGACCTGTTCGCATGCGCAATCGCGTAACATGTCGTTTGGAATTGCTTTGGGTGAGGGCCGCAATCCGGCCGAAATCTTGGCGGAAAGGCGCGTCGTCACGGAAGGGGCGGCGACAGCGCCTATACTGGCGCGGCTCGCACATGAAAAGAGTGTTGAAATGCCCATTACGGCAGCTGTTGATACAATTATTTCCCAGCGTGTCAGCGTTGACAGTGCAATTTCGGATTTGCTCTCCCGCCCGATAAAATATGAGGCGATTTAAAACCTGAGCCATTCGGCGAGTTCATGTTCTCATGCCGGACACTATTGTTTTTCCGTCGTGGCTGATCAGCCTATTTTGCCTCTTCTACCTGCGCGCGCGCTTGCTGGTCGGCCCACAGGGGGCTGAGGGCGGCCCGCAAGGACTGGAATTCGCCGGCTGCGATCGCGCTGCGTAAACGCGCCATCAGCGCCTGGTAAAAGGCGATATTGTGCCAGGACAACAGGACTTGGCCGAGGATCTCTTCGGCTTTGAACAAATGGTGCAGATAGGCCTTCGAATAATCGGCGCTCGCCGGGCAGGCAATGGCGGGCTCGAGCGGGGTTTCGTCCTCGGCAAAGCGGGCGTTCTTGATGTTGAGCGGACCGTCCCAGGTCCAGGCTTGGCCATGGCGGCCGGCGCGGGTCGGCAGGACGCAATCGAACATGTCAACGCCGCGCGCGACGGCTTCGAGGATATCGAGCGGCTTGCCAACACCCATCAGATAACGCGGCCGGGCTGGAGGCAGCAGCGGGGTTGTGCAGTCCAGCGTCGCGCACATGGCGTCAAAGCCCTCGCCGACCGCAAGGCCGCCGATCGCATAGCCGTCAAAGCCGATCTCTTGCAGCCGCTCGGCGCTTTCGCGGCGCAGGTCGGGGAAAGTGGCGCCTTGGACAATGCCGAACAACGCCTGGCTGGCGCGGGAGCCGAAGGCGGCCTTGCCGCGCGCGCCCCAGGCGGCCGACAGGCGCATCGAGGCGGCGGCGGCGGCGTGGCTCGCGTCATGCGCCGTGCATTCGTCGAGCTGCATGGAGATATCGGCGCCAAGCAAATCGGCCTGGATCTCGATCGCCCGCTCGGGCGTTAAGCGATGGCGGGCGCCGTCGATATGGCTTTGAAAGGTGACGCCGTCGGCGTCAAGCTTGCGCAGCTTCGCCAGCGACCAGACTTGGAAGCCGCCGCTATCGGTGAGGATCGGCCCGCGCCAGCCCATGAATGTGTGCAGGCCGTGAAGGCGCGCGACACGCTCGGCCCCTGGCCGCAGCATGAGGTGATAGGTGTTGCCCAGAATGATGTCGGCGCCGGTCGCTCTGACTTGATCAACGGTCAGCGCCTTGACGGTGGCGGCGGTGCCGACCGGCATGAAGGCCGGCGTGCGGATCTCGCCGCGCGGGGTGTGCAAAACGCCCGTGCGGGCGGCGCCGTCAACGGCGTCAAGGCGGAAGGCAAAGGCGGTCATGGCGCAAGCACGCTTGCACGCCAGAGCAAACTGGCGTCGCCATAAGAGAAGAACCGATAATTCTTGGCGATGGCGTGGGCATAGGCGGCGCGAATGCGCTCCAACCCGCAAAAGGCGGCGACCAGCATGAACAAGGTCGATTTCGGCAAATGGAAATTGGTGAGGAGGCCGTCCACCGCTTTGAAGGCATAGCCCGGGGTGACGAACAGTGTCGTGTCCGCTTCACCGGCCGCGATCGTTCCATCGGGTCGAGCAAAGGTCTCGAGCGTGCGCAATGCCGTCGTGCCGATGGCGATCAGGCGGCGCCCCTGCGCCTTGGCGGCGGTGAGCAGCGCCGCGGTGTCGGCGTCAATGGCGCAGGTCTCGGCATGCATCACGTGCCGAGTGAGATCGTCGGTCTTGACGGGCAAAAAGGTGCCGGCGCCGACATGCAGCGTGACTTTGCTCAAAGTTACGCCGCGCGCCTCGAGCGCCCGCGTCAGATCCGGCGTGAAATGCAGCCCGGCGGTCGGGGCGGCGACCGAGCCGTCGCGCGCCGCAAACAGGGTTTGGTAATCGACCCGATCGGCGTCGTCGGCTGGCCGGCGCAAATAAGGCGGGATCGGCATGTCGCCGATGGCAGCGATGGCAAGATCAAGCCCGTGGCCGGCGCGGTCAAAGTCGAGCAAGGCTTCGCCTTCGCCGGGCAAGTTGCGCACTTCGGCGCGCAATTGGGTGGGCCCACGCTCGAAATGGAGCTGATCGCCGATTTGCAGGCGCTTGGCCGGGCGGACAAGCGCGCGCCAGGATTGGGGGGCGGCGCGCTGATGCAGATTGACATGGACGCGGACGATCTCGCCGAGCGCGCCTTTGCGCTGGCGCACGCCCGCCAAGGCCGCCGGGATCACCGCGCTGTCATTGGCGATGAGGACATCGCCAGCGCGCAACAAATCCGGCAGATCGCGAACGATCTTGTCTTCGAGGGGCGCATCATTTGGCAGATGCAAGAGGCGCGCGCTATCGCGCGGCCGCGCCGGCCGCTGGGCGATCAACCTCTCGGGCAGGTCGAAATCGAATTCATCCAAGGTCAAACGGAGTGTCCTTGCCGAAACGGAGCGTCCTTGCCGCGCGGCGGCCAAACAAGGGGCGGGCCGATAGCATTTTTACGCGGCAATCGGAATAGGCCGGCGGGTTGCTTATTTCGTAGCAACTGACGGGGCGCAATCGCGGCACAGACCACGCGCCTCGATGACCGCGCCGGCGATGCGAAAGCCGCGCTCACTGGCCGCGCCCTCGAGCGCCGCATTGACCGGGTCGGCCAATAATTCCTCCGCCCAGCCGCAGGCCGTGCAGATCAGAAAACCGGCATTCTTGGCGCAAGCGCCAATGCCGCAGGCGATAAAGGCGTTGAGGCTTTCAATGCGATGGGCAAGGCCCATGCGCTGCAAAAATTCCAGCGCGCGGTAAATCGTCGGCGGCTTGGCGGCGCCGGCTGTAAGGGCCTGCAACAGGTCATAGGCTTTGGCCGGACCATGGGCGCGCAACAGCAATTCCATCACATCGCGGCGCAAAGGGGTGAGGCTTTCGCCGGCCGCCGTGCATACGCGCTCGGCTTCCAAGAGGCCCGCAGCCACGTCGAAGGCATGGTGACGATGCCCGCCGGCGCAAGAAGCGCTATCGGCGGCCGGATCTGGGACCTGTGTCATAGAAGCCATAGCGCTTTTATCTCGCGTTCGTCCGGGCAAGGCAAGCTTGACGTCTCGGCGGCGGGATTTGTAATACTATAACATACGATATCCGGGAGATCACGATGATGAAACTGAACCGCATGAGAGCGTTGGCGTCGGTCGCGCCGCGCGCGCTGCAGATCGCGCCATTGGCAGGCCTCGCGCTCGCCTCGGGCTTTGGCGGCGCAGCCTGGGCTCAGGTGCGCGAAGAAGAGCGGCGCGAGCAGGAAATCATCGTCACGTCGACCATTTTGCCGAGCCCACGCGATGAGGTGCTGCAGGGCGTCACCGTTCTGGATGAAGCGGCGATCCTGGAGACGCTGAATAATGGCCTTGGCGATACATTAGCGGCGCTGCCCGGTATCGCCAGCACCAATTTCGGTCCGGGCGCGAGCCGGCCGATCATTCGCGGGCTCGACAATGACCGCGTCCGCATCTTGAGCAATGGGGTGGGCGTCATCGACGTGTCGGCGACCTCGCCTGACCATGCGGTGGCGGCGGACGGGCTGGAAGCGGCGCGGATCGAGGTGCTGCGCGGGCCGGCGGCGCTGGCTTACGGCCAGAACGCGATCGGCGGCGTCGTCAACGTCATCGACCATTTGATTCCGGAGGAAACGCCAGAGAAGCTGGTGTCGGGTCAGGCGCTGATCGGCTTTACCAGCGTCGATGACGGCACGTCTTTGGGCGGCGGCGTCACCTTGTCGAAGAGCGGCTTTTTCCTGCGCGGCGAAGGCTTCCGCCGCGAGGCCGATGATCAACGCATTCCGGGCGAGGCGCGCTCGCCGGCTTTGCAGGCGATCGACCCGCTCCCCGATGGCGAGGAAGAGATCAGCGGGACTCTGCCGAACACTTTTCTGCTGAACCGCCAATTCGCCTTATCGACCGGCTATGCTGGCAAGAAAGGCTTTATCGGGTTTTCCTTCCGCAATCTCGATAATGATTACGGCGTTCCGGCCGTCGGCGAGGAAGAAGAAGAGGCTGAAGAGGGCGAAGAGGCGGAAGAAGCGTTATTTCCCGGCGAGCGGATCGTCATCGACCAGCAACGCTTTGACGTACGGGCCGGCTACCGCGCCGGACTGGGGCCGATCGACAGCGTGCGCTTTGCCGCCTCCATCGTTGATTACGACCAATTAGAGCTCGAGCCGAGCGGGGAAGTCGGCACGGTGTTCGAAACCAATGGGTTCGAATTGCGGGCCGAATTGGTGCACAAAAAGCTGTTCGGGTTCGAAGGCGCGTTTGGCGCGCAGATCGCCCGGCTCGATACCGGCACCGAAGGCGAAGGCGGCGAGCCGGTCTTCCTGCCGCCCAATTCACGCAATGACACCGGGCTGTTCCTGATCGAGCGGCTGGAGCGAGACAGATGGGGCATTGACGGCGGGGTGCGCGTCGATTGGCGCTCATCGGAGGCTGAGCCGTTGGGACTCGCGCGCGATTTTACGACGGTGAGCGCGGCGATCGGCGCGCATGTGCGCCCGGTGGAATCGCTGTTCCTCGGCTTGAACCTCGCCCGCACGCAACGCGCCCCGAATGAAGTCGAATTGTTCACCGGCGGGCCGCATATCGCGATCGGGCTGTTCGAAGTCGGCGATCCAAATTTGGAGGTTGAAACGGCCTTGTCGGCCGAATTCACTGGCCGCTGGACCAATGAATGGCTGGCGTTGGAAACCCATGTCTACGCCAACCGGTTCGATAACTTCATCGCGCTGGTCTTGACCGGCGAGGAAGATGAAGGCTTGCCGGTCGGGCAATATATTCAGGAAGACGCGCGCTTTATCGGGGCGGAATTTTCGGGCCGCGCGCAGATTTTTGAGGCCGGCGGATTTCACCTGCACGCCGACAGCGCGATCGAAATCGTGCGGGCCCGCTTTATCGAGGGCGGCGGCAACCTGCCCCGTATCCCGCCGCTGAACGTCACGTTCGGAACGGATCTGGAGCACAAGCATTTCACCTTGCGGGCCGAAGCGGTCCGCTCGTTCGAGCAGACCCGCGTCACCGATGTCGAATTGCCGACCGAGGGCTTTACGTTTGTCAATCTGCGCGCGGTGTTGACGCCGTTCAAAACCGATCGGGTCGCACTGATCCTGGAAGGGCGCAATCTGGGCGACGTGACCGGCCGCGTGCATTCCTCCTTCCTGAAGGACGTGGCGCCCTTGCCGGGGCGGACGTTCCGGATCGCGCTGCGCGCGAATTATTAAAGGCATTGAGCGGGCGGAGCTGGTCGATGACGTGATAACGCAATCGACTTGGGCATTGAAGGTGACGGGCGCCCCCGACAAGCGGGGGCGCCGTCATCTTATTTGCGGTCGCGCAAGACGGGATAGAATTGCGTGAAAACAAAATCGGTCTCAGCATTGGTTTCGTGGCAGCTATTGCACGCCTCGGTCGGAAAGGCGCCGGCTGAGGCCGCATAAGGCTGCGGCTGGTGACCGAAGGAGAAATAAGCCCAGCCGCCCGGTTCTGTTGCAAAGCGGCTGGTGTCTTTCACCGCCAATTCCAGACCTTGGAATTCGCCTTGAAAATAGCCGCGACCGCTGACTTCAGACGTCGCGCCGATATTTTCGTTATTGTTTTGGCGAACCAGCACCAATTCCTTGGCTATTTGCGTGCCTTCCGGCCATTTGCCGGTCGCCATATAGGCGTCGAACGCGCCCGGCTCGACATAGACATTGTGGAATTCAGGGAAGGGCGCAGACCCGTTATTCAAGCCGTTTGGCGTCAACGGCGTGCCGACAAAGACCCATCGACGCCAATTGGTTGGACGCGCCACCTTGCCGTCCGAAGCAAATTGCGCCCGCGCAACGGCCGTCCGCGCCGCCGCTGGGGTGGATTGAGCCGATTGCGCTTCGACTGGCGCATTCGGTTTGGCGTAAGCGCATGCGGCGGCGACCACGCCTGCAGCGAGCACTGCAACATGTTTCATGAAAAACTCCCGGATTTGTGAAAAGATGCGATAGGAAACGCAACAAATACTATTTTAGTCTCTAACACATGCAATAATAGTCAGCAAATAACCCGTAATTATTAAAGCGATCACAGAAAATCACCTCGGCGCACGGATTGATTTATCCGACAGGGGCTTGTTTATCGGTCGGTCAACAATCATTCTAGCAACATGTAGAATTTGCAGGACGACATCATGGAAATGCATCAGATCCGCTATTTCTTGGCGTTATGTGAGGCGCGCAATTTCACGCGGGCCGCCGAGAAATGCGCAGTCAGCCAACCGGCGCTGACCAAAGCCATCAAATTGCTGGAAGACGAATTGGGCGGGCCGCTATTTTTGCGGGATTCGCGTCCGCTGGAGCTCACCAATCTGGCGCGCGCTTTGGAAGATCGCTTTACGCGCCTTTGGGGCCTGACCGGCGAGATCAAAACCACCGCGCGCAGTTTCCTCGATCTGCAAAAAGCCCGCGCGACCATCGGCGTGGTTAGCTCGCTCGGCGAAGAGCGGCTGAAATCCATCGCGGCCCTATTGCAGCGCGAGCACCCGCAATTCTCGATTTCAGTGAAATATGCGGCGCAAGCCTGCCTCTTGCGCGATTTGGCGCAAGGCGTGCTGGAGGTCGCGATCGTGGCCGATGTGGATTTGCCGAGCGCCGGCGTCGACGGCGCGCCGCTCTGGCGCGAACGTTACGGCGTCGCCATGCCGCACCACCACCGCTTGGCGCGCCAGGCGCTGATCCGCTGGGACGACCTCGACGCCGAAAGCTATATCGCCCGCATCCATTGCGAGCGCGACGCCGCGTTTCAGGCTGAATTGGCGCGGCGCGGCGTCAACATGATCGTGCATTTGCAATCGGATCAGGAAGACATGTGCCGGCGGCTGGTGGCGGCTGGCTTGGGCCTGTCGATCATGCCCGAGGGGATCGCCGATCCCAGCATCGCCTTCCGGCCCTTTGCCGATGGCGATCTCGTCCGCACCATCGTCATCGCTCATATCGCCGATCGACCTCTCTCGCCGATGGCGGCGGCGATCCGGCAAAGCGTGCTGACGCTGGATCATGGCGCGAAGGCCGCGCTGTCCTCGCAGAAATGAGCGGGGATTTGCAACTGCGGCAGTCGGGAAATCATGGTGGGCGCGACAGGGATCGAACCTGTGACCCCTTCGGTGTGAACGAAGTGCTCTCCCGCTGAGCTACGCACCCTTGAGCAGCAATGGTTAGGCGCTTGCGGTCCGATCGTCAAGGCGATGCGCGCCCTTGGTTCTGGCCTGTGGGTCAGGCGCCGCTGTCCGCGATTGACTTCGGGGGCCTTTTCAGGCCAGCGAAGAGGAGGAGCGGAGGACAAAATGCGCTTTTTAGGATGGCTTTTTGCCGGGGTTCTGGCGGCCTGCACGCCCGGAACCGAAAACGCCGCAGCGCCGCCAGCGGATCAAGCCGCTGCGCCAACGCCGCAACCCCCAGAAGGCTATGCTGAAACCTTTGTCGATTGCGCCTGGGGCGAAATTGTCGGCGCCGGCTTGTCGATCTGGGGCTATTCCTGCCCGAATGCGCGTTTGGTCATCGATGACTCCTTGCCCGGCGTGATCAAGGAATTCGTGGCGCCGGAGGAAACCTATCGCTCGACAATCGTGCGCTTGTTCGAGATTGCGCCCGGCGCGCCGCTTGAAACGATCCTGCCCGCCGTACATGCCGCCTCGCCGGCGCCCGAGATCGCCCAATGCGCGCTGACGCCGGTTGAGGCCATTCCCGGCTATTACGCCTTGACCCCGTCCGGCGCCTTGCAGGAAGCCTATGCAGCGTTCCTCAATGGCGAATCCGACGAATTGGCGCAGCCCTGCGGCGATATGGGGCCGAGCGAAGCCGGCGAACGGTTCTTTTTCCGCCTGCCCGGCAGCGATACCAAAGTCGCGTTTGTCGAATTTGGCTCGGACATCCCGCAATTCGATATCAGGACCTTACGGGCGGCGCCGTAAAAGCGGAAAACGATCATCGGTCTCGACAGTCGAAACCCGCGCGTTATGTGGGACGGATGCAACAGCCCGCTTCGCCCCCCGCCGACCCGCCTTTGGCGCGGACCCTGACCCCCGCCGCCGCCCGCGCGTTGGCCGAAGCCGAAGCGCGCCGCGCCGCGGCGAACAACGCTTCACCGGACGACGCCCATCCGGCCGAAATCGACGGCCCCAAAGGCCCCGAACCCACCCGTTATGGCGATTGGGAGCGCAAAGGCATCGCCAGCGATTTTTGACCGAAACGTCGCAAGCGCCAAAACCGCCTCTTGCTTGGCGCCGGCGGAGCGTTTTATTCTGTGCGGATGCACAAAATTCCTTTCGGCGATTCGCCGCGCCCCAGCTTTGTTCCGCCGCAGCGTTTGATCATGGGGCCGGGCCCCTCGCCCGCGCATCCGCGCGTGCTGGCGGCGATGGCGCAGCCGACCTTGAGCCATCTCGACCCGGCCTTTCAGGGCCTGATGGACGTCGTCAAAGCCGGCTTGCGCGCCGTCTTCGCTACCCGCAATGACGTGACCTTTCCGGTCTCTGGCCCCGGATCGGCCGCCATGGAAATGGCGCTGGCGATGACATTGAGCCCCGGGGATATCGCCGTCATCGGCCGTAATGGCGTGTTTGGCGCGCGCATGGTGGAAATGGCCAAGCGCTTGGGCGCCGATGTGCGCATCGTTGACGCGCCTTGGGGCGAGGCGCTCGACCCCGACGCTGTCGCCGCCGCCTTGCGCGCCGCCGGCCCGGTGAAAGCGCTCGCTTTCGTGCATGCAGAAACCTCGACCGGGGCGCTGTCGGATGCGCAAACCCTGGCGGCGCTTGGCAAAGCCGCCGGCGCGCTGGTGATCGCCGATTGCGTGACCAGCCTGATCGGCTCGGAGCTGCGCATCGATGAGTGGGGAATCGACATCGCTTTTTCCGGTTCGCAAAAATGCCTGTCAGGCCCGGCCGGGATTTCGCCCTTGACCGTCTCGCCGACCGGGATCGCCGCGATCAAGGCGCGCAGGACCAAGCCCGCCTCGTGGTTTTTCGATCTGGAAGAGATCCTTGCTTATTGGAGCGCCGGCGATGGCGCGCGCGTCTACCATCACACCGCGCCGATCCAGTCGATCTATGGCCTTGCCGAAGCCTTGGCCTTGCTGACCGAAGAGGGGATCGAGGCGGCGCGCGCCCGCCATCGCGCCTGCGGGGCGGCGCTGAAAGCGGGCCTGACGGCCATGGGGCTCGACATGCCGGTGCAGCCGGGGGCCGCCATGGCGCAGCTGACGCCGGTCCGCCCGCCGGAGGGCTTGCGCGAAGAGGACATTCGCGCGCTGATGCTGTCGCGGCATGGGGTGGAGTTTGGGGCGGGGCTTGGGCCGCTAAAGGGGCGGATTTTCCGCATCGGCCTGATGGGTTATGGCGCGCAAGGCGCGCATGTCACGCAAGGGCTGGAGGCGCTCGACGAAGTGCTGACCCATCTGGGGCGCGGCGCGCAAGGAGCGGGCGCGGCTGCGGCTTCGCGGGCGCTTGACGCGGCGGCCTGACATCCCCACGTGCTGAGGAAATTCACTGTTATCAGAGGCCCCGATGTCCACCGCCGAACCGCAAGTTTTCGCTGAAATCCGCAAAACCCTCGCCGATCATGATGTTGTACTGTTCATGAAAGGCACCAAGACGTTTCCGCAATGCGGGTTTTCGGCGACCGTTGCGCAAGTGCTGAAAGTCTGCGGCGTTGAGTTCAAGGACGTCAATGTGCTGGCCGACGCCGACATCCGCCAAGGCATCAAAGAATTCACCGATTGGCCGACCATCCCGCAGCTTTATGTCAAAGGCGAGTTTGTCGGCGGCGCCGATATCGTCCGCGAAATGTATGAAACCGGCGAATTGAAGACGCTGTTGCGCGACAAAGGCGTCGTCGCGGCGTAAGGTTTGACCGGAGGATAGTCAGGCCCCGAACTCTTTTTACTCCTAATCGGCCCAGCAGGGGCCGATGAGAGACCAGCTTAATTGTCCCGCCAGCTTGTTTTATCGAAACAAAACCGGCATGGTCACGCAGCGTGAAGGGACGAACGCTGCGTGTCGATCAACGAAATTCGTTTGCAAGCTGAGCAATTGGACGACGCCTTGACGCGCCTCGAATTGCGAGTGGCGCAATTGCTTGCGCGTCAGCGCGAACGGCGCGAAGGCGGGGAGATGGTCCAAGACGAGGTGGATCATCAGGCGCGGGCCCAAGCGGCGTCTGCGGCGCTGGATGACGCCATCGCCGATATACGCGCCGCGATCGGGTCGGTATGAGCGCGCGCGCCGCTCGGACAATCATGCAAAGGCGGGCGATCCGATGACGGACTTGCAGCTAATTATTGGCGGGCGCCCCTATACGCTGCATTGCGCGCCTCACGAAGAAAGCGCCCTGCGCGCCGTGGCAGACCAGCTGCATGTGCGCTTGCAATTGGTCGCCTTGGACCGCGACGATTTGGGCGAGCGCGGGCGGTTCGTGCTGGCGGCGCTCGAGGGCCTCGCGGACCTTGCGGCGGCCGAGGCGGAAATCCAGCATTTGCGCCAGCGTTGCGCGGCGCTGGAACGGCTAGCGTCTGTCGCGATCGACAGCGCGATGGAGCGGATCGAAGCGCTGTCCGATCAGATCGGCGCTGCGGACGATCCAATTTTGCCGGCGGTGGACATGTGTGCATCCACATCAACGCGCGCTACTCCCTAACGCCGCGCCTTCGCCAACACTTCGCCGCCCAAAGAACGCGCCGTTGGAAAATGCGCTTCCAGGAATCGGAAAAACGCCGGCCAGTCTTCTTCGGTGACGCCATGGGTGCCGTTGCGGATCCAAAAGGCGAGGTCGTCGTCGGGCCGGTAATGCGACAACCGCGTGGCGGTCAGCCCCTCCGATCCCAACAAGGTCCAGGCCGGATGGGCGCCGATCGCGGCGCGGAAAGCCCCGGCCGGGTCTGACCACACATCACGCCGGGCATTGCCGAGCAAAACGGGCCGGGGCGCGGCGAGCGCCAACAGGAAATGCTGATCCACGGTCAGGGCCTCATCTCGGCCGTGGAATTTGGCGTAAGCCGCGGCGAACCAATGCGGATAGGCGCCGGTGACGTCCGCGATGCTCTCGCCCGGCTTGCCGCGATTGAGCGAAGCGCCGCCCGTGCCCGATTGGTGGGTGATGACGCCCGCGATCCGCCGGTCAAAGGCTGCCGCGACCATCGCCGCTTTGCCATAGCGCGAATGTCCCCAGGCGATCGCGGCGTTGGGATCGGCGCGGTCATGGCCGGTGAGCGCGTCGACGACGCGGCTATACATCCACCCCCAGGCCCCGATCGCGCCGAGCCGGCTTTCCGGCGGACCGGTATAACCGGCGCTCAGTGCGGCGAGCCGCTCCAATCCACGCGCGGCATTGTCCGCGATCGCCGCGGGCGGATAAAAGGTCGCCAGCGCATAACCGCGATCGAGGATTTCCTCAAAAGGCGGGCGGGCGATGTAGCGCCCGAAAATGAAGGAGGCCATGCCCTCGACGCAATCTAGCTTGGCGCCGTTGGGGGCCGGCAGACCGGGATGCTGCAGCACGCAATAATTCGGGGCGAAGGTCTCGGTGAGGATCACCGGGGCTTTTTCGCCCGCCGTCATGGTATTGGGCGTCACCAGATAGACCTTGAACGCCAGCGGATTGGTCTGGTCGCCATAAGTGGCGCTGGCCTCGATCTCGAGAACTTCCAGCCGCCCGCGCCCGCCATAGGCGTTCTCATCCAGAATTTGCCGTGATAAAACGCGCGTTGAGCTCGCCTCCGGGAGATAGCCGAACACATCGCGCTGAAACAAATCGCGAGCCCAATCGGCGCGCGCTTGCCAGTCTTCGACCGAGGCGACCGCAGGCAAATCGCCGATCGCGGCGAACAAATCCGGGCGGGCGGCCTCGCCTTTGGTGCGATTGGGGGCGGTCGCCAGCAACCAGCGCGCATCGCCGCAGGCGGCCAACAACAAAACGCTCAACGCGGCAGCGCTGCGCATGATCAGGGAAGAAGTCATGGCGGCGCAATAGCCCAGAACGTTTTTCACGCGCCAGACGGGCGGCCCCTCATTTTCGCGTGTATCACGCGCTTGATTGGTTCAGTCCAGGTGAAGCAGTCCTATTCTCGCCAGATTAGGCGCGGCGCATTGGTCGGATCGTTTAGCGCGTCATGCCGACAACGCTTTGAAACAATCAAATTGACGCCCCTTTAGGGCTTTGCCCATCATTGTTTAACGATCATTCTCTAATGAGGGGCTCTCCGAGGAGAGCGCCATGTTGAATTGGGTTCAGAGCCGTTTGTCGATGTTTGTGCGGATGATGATCGTGTGCGCGATCACGGCCGCTGCCGGATTGGCTCCGCTTTATATGCTGTTGAACGACCGGTTCCGCGAAATTGGCTATGCGAAGGACGAGCGGGTCGGGATCGCTTATCTTGGCGCTTTATGGCCGGTTTACCACGCCGCGCTGACGGGCGCCGAGCCGACGGCGGACCAAGCCGCCGATTTTGAATCGGCCGCCGCCAAATTCGACGCAAAGCTCAACGTCGCCGAAAAATCGGCCGAGTTTCGCCAAACGACGTCGACGGAAGACAAGGTCCAGTTCGGCGCCGATTTGATCGTGCAGGCTGCGGCTGGGGCGGGCCTGATCCTCGATTCCGAGCTGAAGACCTTTTACCTGATGCAGATGGTGCGCGATGATTTGCCGGGTTTGGCGCGCGTCGCCCGGCAATTGAGCAATTATGTCGGCGAGGCCGATGGCGCGGCGCTGTCCGCCGACCAAAAATTGGCGCTGACTTCGGCCTATGCCGAATACACCGAAACGAATTTCGACCTCTCCGAAGCCGTCAACAATGTCGCTTTTGCCGATGAGGCGACAGGTCTGGCGTTAAAAGAGGCAGTCACCGCGTTGGAAGACGCAGGGTTCACCTTCGATGACGCCGCCTTTACGGCGGTGGATGACGCGTTGAATGCGGGCGCGGTGTCGAATGCCGGCGATTTGGTCGCGGCGCGCGATGAGATCCTCGCCAAAATCGACAGCTTGTGGATGACGTCCTACACCGAGATGGAAAAGGCGCTGTTACAGCGCGAGCAAGGCGCGGGCGCGGCGGTTGCGGCCGGCCTTGGCGCTGCGGGGCTGGCGTTGGCGCTCGCCATCTTGTTTGCCGTGATCATTGCGCGCGGCGGCTCGCGCCGGATCGCTGATCTCGTTGGCGCGATGCAGGCGCTGATCGCCGGCAAGCTGGCGACCGAGGTGCCGCACACCAAGGACACCAATGAAACCGGGCAGATCGCCCAATCGGTGCTGGTGTTCAAGCGCTCCCTGCTCGACCAACGTCGCTTGGAGGAAGAAGCCGCCAAGGCCAAGGCCGAAGCCGACGCGCAACGCCGCGCCGATCTCTTCGCGCTGGCCGACCATTTCGAGAAGACCGTCATGGAGACCGTGACGGCGGTGTCCTCGGCCGCCACGCAATTGGAGGCGACCTCCTCGGCTTTGGCCGACACCGCCAAGACGGTGGCGCGCGAATCCGACGTGATGGCGAAAAGCGCCGATATCGCCTCGACCAATGTGCAAGTGGTGGCGAGCGCGGCGGAAGAAATGTCGGCCTCCTCGGGCGCCATCGCCCATCAGGTCGAGCAGGCCTCGCATGTCGCCCGCATGGCGGTGCAACGCTCGAGCGCGGCATCGAAGACCGTCAGCGCGTTGTCGGAATCGGCCTCGCGGATCGGCGAAGTGGTGCAATTGATCTCGGCGATCGCCTCGAAGACCAATTTGCTGGCGCTGAACGCCACCATTGAGGCGGCGCGGGCGGGCGAGGCCGGGCGCGGCTTTGCGGTAGTTGCGGGCGAGGTCAAGAGCCTTGCCAACCAAACCGCGCAAGCGATCGACGAGATCGGGCGCCAGATTACCGGCGTGCAACAGGCGACGACCGGCACGGTCGCGGCGATCGGCTCGATCAGCGAGACCATTGCTCAGATCGATGAGATTGCCGGCGCGATCGCCCGCACGATCGGCGAGCAATCGGCGGCAGTCTCGGAAATCTCGCAAAGCATGGCGACCATGGCTAATCAGACCCGCGAAGTCAGCGAGACGGTCGACACCGTGCGCAGCGGCGCGCGCGAGACCGATGGCGGCGCCAGCGACAGCCTGAATGCAGCGCGCGAATTGGGCCGCAATGCCGACCGCTTGCGCGGCGCGGTGGGCGAGTTCCTGGCGCATGTGCGGGCGGCCTAGAGCGCCGGGCGAAAAAGGGAACCCGGTTTTTCGATCACCCGGCGCGACCACGCAAAAAAAAGAGCATGGGGCGATTTCGGTAAATCGCCCAATGTTCTGATCAGGCTCACGCGCGCGTATAGCGCCAAAGACGAAAACGCGCTTCATCGCCCGGGCCTTGCGCCCAATCGGCGGTGAGGCTGGCGCGCCAAAGCGGCGGCAGCGGCGGGAAGAACGCATCGCCGGCGGGCGCGAGATCGACCTCGGTCAAGATGATCGCCTCGGCCTGGTCGAGCAGGCTCGCGTAGATTTGCGCCCCGCCGATGCAATAAACGGCGCGCGCGTGGGTGTGGGCGGCGCGGGCGCGGGCGGCGGCAAGGCCAGTCTCGAGGCTGGAAAAGCACCAGGCGCCGGAAGCGCGAAAGGCGCCGGCGCGGCTCAAGACGATATTGTCGCGCTGCGGCAAAGGCCGCTTGGGCAGGCTTTCCCAGGTGGCGCGGCCCATCAGCACCGGCGCGCCAAGGGTTTCTTGCTTGAACAGCTTGAGGTCGGAGGCGAGCCGCCAGGGCAGGCGCCCCGCAGCGCCGATCACCCGGTTGCGGCCCATGGCGAGGATCAAGATCAGCGGCGGCGCGGTCATGGGCGCCTGGCTAGCGCGGAAGTGCAAGCTGGAGCAATGGGTTTAGGCAATCGGGTGACGCACCGCTTTGCGCCGTCGGCAATAAAAAAGGCCCGGGGGATCGCCCCGGGCCTTTGGGTCTGGTTGCGCCATCGCGCCCGTGGATTACGGGGTGGTGATGGTGCTGGCAACGTTGTTCAAACGGTCGCCCGCGGCGGTGCCGAGGGCGCCGGCGCCGGCGATCACCGCAACGGCGATCAAAGCGGCAATGAGGGCGTACTCGATCGCGGTCGCGCCCGACTTGTTCTTGAAAATATTGAGCAGTTTCTTCATGGTCAAACCCCTATCTACGACATGCCGACCGGGGTCATTCCCGATCACATGGTCACTTAACCACGGAAATATTAAACAAACGTAAAGCGTAAAACTAGTATAGTTAATTTATAACTAAAAACAAATGCTGGATTTCATTATTATATGTATCGATTTGTAAGCATAGAGATAGCAATAAATTTACGATGTTTGGCGCAAACGCGTTGTCGCTCGTTCGTTCGCGGTGGGGTTGGCTGGTTGCCGACGCCGTCATCGCTTGGTAAGCGCTGCCCCCCGTTCCGTTCGTCAAGGTCCCCTCATGCAAGACGCCTCCCTCGAAGCCCTGCAAGCCCAGATCGATGATTTGTGGGAGCAGCGCGCCAGCCTCTCCCCCGATGCGGCGGCGGCAAGCCGCGCCGCGATCGAGCGGGCCTTGGATCTGTTGGACAGCGGCGCGCTGGCGGTGGCCGAGCGGGGACCTGACGGCGCCTGGCGGACAAATGCCTGGCTGAAGAAAACCGTCTTGCTGTCGTTTCGGACAACGCCGATGCAGGCGATCGCCGGCGCGCCGGGCGGCGGGGTCTGGTGGGACAAGGTCGCGCC
>DHHV01000111.1:35161-35436 GCA_002403455.1 Hyphomonadaceae bacterium UBA4763
CTGGTGGGACAAGGTCGCGCCAAAATGGGCCGAGTGGACGCCGGCGCGCTTTGCCGAGGCCGGGTTTCGCGCCGTGCCGGGCGCCTTGGTGCGGCGCGGGGCTTTTATCGCGCCCGACGCCATCTTGATGCCGAGCTTTGTCAATATCGGCGCGCGGGTCGGGGCCGGCACGATGGTCGACACCTGGGTGACGATCGGGTCCTGCGCGCAGATCGGCGCGCGCTGTCACATTTCCGGCGGGGTCGGCATTGGCGGGGGGCTCGGGCCGCTGCAAG
>DHHV01000111.1:35746-43967 GCA_002403455.1 Hyphomonadaceae bacterium UBA4763
GCTCGAGCCGCTGCAAGCCAATCCGGTGATCATCGAGGATGACGTCTTTATCGGCGCGCGCTCGGAAGTCGCCGAAGGGGTGATCGTCCGCCAAGGGGCGGTGCTGTCCATGGGGGTGTTTTTGGGCGCCTCGACCAAGATCATCGATCGCGCCACCGGCGCGGTGGTGCAAGGCGAAGTGCCGCCTTATGCCGTGGTGGTGCCGGGCGCGCTGCCCGATCCGAAAGGCGGCCCGAGCCTTTCTTGCGCGGTGATCGTCAAACAGGTGGATGAGCGCACGCGCAGCAAAACCAGCATCAATGAGCTGTTGCGAGATTAAATTGGCATTTTACGCCTCGCCGATGGCCGCCATATAAAGGTCAAGGATCGCCTCTTGTTCGGCCCGCTCGCGCCGATCAACGCGCCGCAAGGAAATCACTTTGCGCAGCGCCTTGACGTCATAGCCCTTGGATTTGGCCTCGGCGTAGATTTCTTTGATGTCATTGGCGATGCCGGCTTTTTCTTCTTCCAGCCGCTCGATCTTGGCGACGAGCTGGCGCAATTGCTCTTGCGCCGGCCCGGTGAGGTTTTGCGGGAGGGTTTCTGCTCCAGCGTCGAAGGGATCGGCGGCGTCGGCCATAAGGGGCTCCTGAAAGGCGAATCAAGACGGCGACCATGCCTGTATGGGCGGGCGGGCTCAAGCAAAAGGCGGCGCCGCTGATGACTGGTTTGCGTTGTCGGGGGGAAAAGCCAACCGCCCGCCGGGCAGCGGGACTGGAACCCCGGTCGTCGTCGGCAGCGATAGCGGCAGCCCGCGCCGGACGCGCTGGGCGAGCAAAGCAAAGGCTTCCGCCTCGATCGCATCGCCGCGCCAGCCGCATTCCTCGGCAACCAAGGTTGGAATGTTGGTTCGCGCCGCAATGGCGCGCCGCATGGTCGGATTGCGCCGCCCGCCGCCGCATAAGATCAGCCGCTCCGGTCGCTGGTCGGCGAAAGCCAAGGCGCGCGCAACGCCCGCCGCCGCCAGATGCACCAACGTCGCTGCGCCGTCGGCGGGATTGAGCCCCTCGGCGAGAGCAGCGGTGAAGGCGTAGCGATCGAGGCTTTTCGGCGGCGTCGCGGCGAAAAAATCTTGCGAGAGGATTGCTTTGATGCGCGCTTCATCGGGCGCGCCAGTGGCGCTGAGCGCGCCATCGCGATCATAATTGCCGCGCCCCTGCGCCTCGACCCATTGATCGACCGGGCCATTGGCCGGGCCGCAATCAAAGGCGAGCGGGGGGTCATCGCGCCGCCACAAGGTGACATTGGCGACGCCGCCGAGATTGACGACGCAGGCGCTGTCCCAAGGGGAGCTTGCCAACAAAGCGGCGTGATAAAGCGGGGCGAGCGGGGCGCCCTGGCCGCCGGCGGCGACGTCGGCGCTGCGGAAATCATACGCAACCGGTAGGCCAAGCGCTTTGGCGAGCGCTGCGCCATCGCCCAATTGGCGGGTCGCGCCGAAATGGCCTGCCTGCGGCGGGCGATGCAAGACCGTTTGGCCGTGAAAGCCGATCAGGCGCGGGCGTGGGCAATCGGGCAGCGCGAGCAGATGGGCGACGGCTTGCGCATGCGCGCCGGTCAAAAGCGCCTCGGCCGCGCCAAAGCTTGCGGGCTCGGCGCCGGTAAAATTCCAGGCGAGGGCGTCCTGGACGGCGGCTTTCAGGACCGTGCGATCGGCGCTCGAATAATCGAGCGTTGCGTGCGGCCCGAAGGCATAGACCCGTTCGCCATCGGTCTCGATCAAGGCCGCGTCGACGCCATCGAGCGAGGTGCCGCTCATCAGACCCAGCACCCACCCGCGTTCCGTCCCATTGTCGGTCGTCATGGCGTCTCCCGCAACAAGGTCTCGACGAAATCAGACAGGCCCGGCTGGCGATTGCGGCGCAGCCGCTCCGCCGCCAAAATGGTGCGCAATTGGCCGAGCGTGCGCTCCAAATCGCGATTGACCAAAACGTAATGATATTCGTCCCAGCGGCGGATCTCGTCATAGGCGCCAGCGAGGCGCCGCGCGACGATCTCGGGGGCGTCCTGCGCCCGTTTGCGCAAACGCTGCGCCAGCTCCGGCATCGAGGGCGGCAGCACAAAGACGCTGACCACATCGGAATCGCGCTGGCGGACGATTTGGCGCGCGCCCTGCCAATCGATGTCGAGCAGCACATCGCGTCCCTGTTCCAGCGCGGCCAGCACCGGCTCGCGCGGGGTGCCATAAAGCTCGCCATGCACGATCGCCCATTCGTAGAAATAGCCGGCGGCGCGCTTCATCTCAAATTCGTCGCGGCCGACGAAATGATAATGCACGGCGTCCTGCTCGTTCGGGCGGGCGGGGCGAGTCGTCGCCGATACAGACAGCGACAATTGGTCGTCTTCAGCGAGCAGGCGGCTCGCCAAAGTGGTTTTGCCGGCGCCCGACGGGCTGGACAGCACCAAAAGCAGGCCGCGGCGTTGGCGAAGATCGGAAGCGTCGGCGGTCATCGGCTCTTATTCGATATTCTGGACTTGTTCTTTGAACTGGTCGGCGGCGAGTTTGAGATCCATGGCGAGTCGGGTTAGCGTCAGCGTTCCGGCTTTAGCGCTGATCGTATTGGATTCGCGGCCCAATTCCTGCGCAAAAAAGTCAAGTTTGCGGCCGATCGCCCCGCCTTGCGCGAGTTGCAGGCGAATATCGGCGACATGGGCGGTCAAGCGATCGATTTCTTCGGTGATGTCGGCCTTGCTGGCGAGGATAGCGGCTTCTTGGGCAAGGCGCTGCGGGTCGAGCCCGTTTTTCTGGGCAAGATCGGCCAGACGGGCGGTGAGGCGATCGGCGAAGGCGGCCGGCAGGTCTTTGGCGGCGAGCGCGGCTGCAGCGACGCCCTGCGCGATGCGATCGAGGATGGCTTCCAAAGCGGCGCGCAAGGCCGCCCCTTCGGCCAGTCGCGCCATGCGCCAATCGGCGGCAGCGCGCGACAGCCCTTCAGTCAAGGCGGCGCGCAAAGCCGGATCAGGCGCGCTGCTCGTCGCCTCCGGCAGGGTCAAAACGCCGCGCAGCTGCAAGAGGCCGTCGAAACGCGGCGGCTGGACGTTCAAAAATCGCCCGGAGCGGCGCCCCTCCTCATAGGTCTCGATCAGGCGGTCGAGCAGCGCATGATCGATGGCGATGGCGCTGGTCTGACGGGCCTCGGCCAGGGTGATGGTCGCCTGCACCGCGCCGCGTGTTGCGACCGCGCCAATGGCGGCGCGCGCCTCCATCTCGAGATCAAAGCCGGCAGGCGCCCGCACCTTCACGTCGAGCCCGCGCGCATTGACGCTGCGCAATTCCACCGTCCAGGCCCGGCCCTGCACGTCGCCGGCGGCGCGGCCCTGCCCGGTCATGCTGGCGATCGCGCCGGCTGGCGGTGTCGTCATGGCGCAAGGCCTCGCTCGATCTGGCGCCAGCGCCGCACATTGGCCTCGTGCTCGGCATTGGTCTTGGCGAAGGCATGGCCGCCTGTGCCGTCGGCGACGAAGAACAGCGCCTCGCTCGGCGGCGGATTGAGCACGGCGAGGATCGCGGCGCGGCCCGGATTGGCGATCGGGGTCGGCGGCAGGCCATCGATCTCATAGGTGTTGTAAGCGGTGGGGCGGTCGATCTCGCTGCGGCGCAAGCCGCGGCCCAAGGGCGCGCCACCGGTAATGCCGTAGATGATGGTTGGGTCCGATTGCAGGCGCATGCCAAGCCGCAAGCGATTGACAAAGACCGCGGCGACCATCGGGCGCTCCGCGGCAAGGCCGGTTTCTTTTTCAACGATCGAGGCAAGGATGACCGTCTCGGCGGCGGTGGCGAGCGGCAAATCCGCGGCGCGCTTGGGCCAGGCCTCGGCCAACAGATCGGCGAGGGCTTGCTGCATGCGGGCCAAAGCGGCGGCGCGGCTAACCCCGCGCGTAAACCGATAGGTGTCGGGGAGGAGCGAGCCCTCGGGCGCGGTCTCTGGCGTTGGTCCCTCGAGGAACGGCGCGGCGGCGATGGCGTTAAGCGCTTGGGCGGTGGTCCAGCCCTCAGGGATGGTGAGCGCGTGTTCGATGACGCGCCCTGAAACAAGAAGGTCGAGCACGGCTTTCAGACTGGCGCCGGCCGGGATTTCATATTCACCCGCTTTGAGCGCGGCGCCATCGCCGCGCCATCGCACTGCCAGCGTGACGTGGCGGGCCGATCGCACCGCGCCGGCTTGCGCCAGAACGACGCCGATCTGGGCCGCATTGGCGCCAGCAGGGATCAGCGCGACACGCGGGGCGCCCTCGGCATTCGCCGGCCCCGGCCCTTCATAGAGGGCGCGGGCGTGCTGATACAACCCATAGCCAATGGCGCCGACGGCGCCGATCACCAAGACCAGCGCCAGCGCAACCCATCCCCATCCCGCGCCGCGGCGGCGGGCGGAGGGCGTGCTCACGACGGCGCCGTCAGGATCAGCGAGGCGTTGGTGCCGCCAAAGCCGAAGGAATTCGACATTGCCGCCGTCAATTCAACCTTACGGGCCTTGTGCGGCAGCAGATCGAGCGGGGTGTCGACCGACGGGTCGTCCAGATTGAGGGTCGGCGGCACGATCTGATCGCGCAGCGCCAAAGCGCAGAACGCCGCCTCGACCGCGCCGGCCGCGCCGAGCAAATGCCCGATTGCCGATTTGGTCGACGACATCAAGGTGGCGCCGGCGGTGTTGCCGAACAAACGCTCAACCGCGCGCAGCTCGATCTCATCGCCCAAGGGCGTGGAGGTGCCGTGCGCATTGACATAGCCAATGTCTGACGTGGTCATGCCGGCGCTCGCCAACGCCATTTCCATGGCGCGATAGCCGCCATCGCCATCCTCGGACGGCGCGGTGATGTGATAGGCGTCGCCCGACAGGCCATAGCCTTTGACTTCGGCGTAGATCTTCGCGCCGCGTTTGACGGCGTGGTCATAATCTTCAAGCACGACGACGCCGGCGCCCTCGCCCATCACAAAGCCGTCGCGGGCCTTGTCATAGGGGCGCGAGGCCCGCTCTGGGGTGTCGTTGAACGCGGTCGAGAGCGCCCGGCAGGCGTTGAAGCCGGAAATCCCCAGCCGCGACACCGCCGCTTCGGAACCGCCCGCGACCATCACATCGGCCATGCCGAGCCGGATCAGATTGGCGGCGTCGCCGATCGCATGCGCGCCAGTCGCGCAGGCCGTTACCGCCGAATGGTTGGGGCCTTTGAATCCGTACCGGATCTGCACTTGACCCGAGGAGAGATTGATCAAGGCGCTCGGGATAAAAAACGGGCTGACCCGGCGGGGGCCGCCGCGTTCGAGCGTCAAGGTCGCTTCGGAAATCGCCTGCAGGCCGCCGATCCCCGATCCGATCATCACGCCGGTGCGCTTGCGCGAGGGCTCGTCTTCCGGCGTCCATTGCGCATCGGCGATCGCCTCATCGGCCGCCGCCATGGCGTAGAGGATGAAATCATCGACGCGGCGTTGTTCTTTCGGCACCATGGTCTTGTTGGGGTCAAAAGCGTGCGGATCGTCGGCGCCGCCGCCGCGACCGTCGACGCGCGGCACTTCGCAGGCGATGCGGGTCGCAAGATCGCTGGTTTCAAAATGGGTGACCGGGCCGGCGCCGGATTTGCCCTCGAGCAGGCGCGACCACGTCGCCTCGCGCCCATGCGCGAGCGGCGTAATCAGCCCAATTCCCGTGATGACAACTCTACGCATGATTTATCCCGCGGCTGCGCCAAAGCGATGCGGCCGTCTGAAGAAGGTAAAGCGTTGCCGCCATTACTGCCGGAGCGGCGCGGCGAACGCGCCTCACTCTGCGGCGGGGGCGTTCTTGGTTTTCTCGATGAATTTCACAGCGTCGCCAATCGTCAGGATCGTTTCAGCCGCGTCATCGGGGATTTCGATGTCGAATTCTTCTTCGAACGCCATCACCAATTCGACATTGTCGAGGCTGTCGGCGCCGAGATCGTCGATCAAGCGCGCCTCCAGAGTCACCGCGGCGGCGTCGGTATCCAGATGCTCGATGACGATTTTTTTCACGCGGTCAAAAATGTCGGACATGTCAGCCTCTTATCAATACCGGGTCGCCCACTTGCGATAGGTCTTGGCCCTTGGGAATGGATGCGCACGCTCAAATCACTGTTTCGTCGCCCTGTCTACACGCAGATGGCGCCGTTCCGTCAAAATCGCAATGGCGACGACCGCGCAGCGCTCTTCATAGCATGGCGAGACCGCCATTCACATGCAGCGTCTGGCCGGTGACATAGCCTGCTTCGCCGCTGGATAAATAGAGGATCGCGGCGGCGACATCTGCGCCCTCGCCAAAGCGTTTGGCCGGGATGCGCTCGAATAGCGCTTGTTTTTGCTCGTCTTTCAGCGCGTCCGTCATCGGGCTTTGGATAAAGCCGGGCGCGACGCAATTCACCGTCACATTGCGGCTCGCGACTTCCTGGGCCAGCGATTTGGAAAAGCCGATCATGCCGGCTTTGGAAGCGGCGTAATTGGCTTGGCCCGGATTGCCGGTCACGCCGACCACTGAGGTCACCCCGATGATGCGGCCATAACGCTGCTTCATCATGCCTTTCAGCGCCGCGCGCGACAGCCGAAAATAGGAGTCCAGATTGATCGCCAGTACGCTGCGCCAATCCTCGTCCTTCATGCGCAGCAGCAATTGATCGCGCGTCACCCCGGCATTGGCGACCAGGATGTCGAGCCCGCCAAGCGCTGTTTCCGCCTGGCCGACCAGCGCGTCAACCGCGGCCGGATCGCCGAGATTGCAGGGCAGGATGCTGGCGCGATCGGCCCCGAACTTGCCCTGCAAGGCCTCCAGCGCCTCGATTCGCGTGCCGGACAAGGCGACCAGTGCGCCTTGCGCGATCAGCGCTTCGGCGATCGCCCCGCCGATGCCGCCGGTCGCTCCGGTGACGAGCGCGCGTTTTCCGGTCAAGTCGAACATGATTTATCCTTGTAAATGGGGGGCGAGGGCCGCCAACTCGGCCGGATTGCCGGCGGCATAAGCGGCAAGATCAGGGACGACGCGCTTGGCCATGCCGGTCAAGACTTTGCCGGCGCCAAGCTCGACCAATCGGGTGACGCCAAGGCCTGGCAGGCTTTCAAGCGTTTCGCGCCAGCGCACGCGGCCCGTGACCTGCTCCACCAACAGCGCAGCGAGGCGCGCCGGGTCGCTTTCCGGAGCGGCGGTGACATTGGCGATGAGGGCAGGGCGCGGGGCAGCGATCGCGACATCGGCAAGCGCCGCGCGCATGGCCTCGGCAGCCGGCGCCATCAAGGGCGAATGAAACGGGGCCGAGACCGCAAGCGGGATCGCCCGCGCGCCATTGGCCTTGGCCCAGGCGATGGCGGCTTCGACCCCGGCAGCGGCGCCCGAAATCACCACATTGCCGGGATTGTTGTCATTGGCGACGACGCAAGGGGCGACGTGCGCGCCCGCCGCGGCAGCGGCTTCGGCAAAAGCGATGTCGACTTTGGGCCCAATCAGCGAGGCCATCGCCCCCGATCCGACCGGCGCCGCCGCTTGCATGGCGCGGCCGCGCAGGCGCAACAGCCGGGCGCCGTCCGCGATCCCGAGCGCGCCGGCGGCCGCCAGCGCGGAATATTCGCCCAAGGAATGGCCGGCGACAAAGCGCGCGTTGGCGATGTCAAAGCCGAATTCGGCTTTCAGCGCCGCGACGGCCGCCAGGCTGACCGCAAACAAGGCCGGCTGCGCGTTTTGCGTGAGGGTGAGGGCGTCCTGCGGCCCCTCCCAGATCAAGCGGCTTAACGGCTCATCGAGCGCCTCGTCCACGGCTGCAAACACCGCCGCCGCCGCCGGATAGGCCTCGGCGAGCGCCTTGCCCATGCCGATGTCTTGGCTGCCCTGACCCGGAAAGACGAATGCGAGACCCATGCAAGATCAATCCTTTGTCGCGGCGGCAGCCGCCTTTTTGAAGGCGCGGAGACGCGCGTGGAGCTTGCTAAAACTTCCGCTGATGCCTGGCAAGGCAGGCGGGGATCAGCCGATCTGAAAGCGACGGCGAAGAGCAAGGACGCCCTCACCCCTCGCGCAAGAGCGACATGATCTCCGCGCCGAGCTGCATGTCCTGCTCCTGTCCGAGCTTTTGCTTGCGCAAACGGCCGTGGCGGTCGACCAGCAACAGGCTGGGCGTGCCTTGCAGCCGGTAAGCGCGCATGGTCTTGGGGATCGGGTCGCCCGCCTCGCCCGCCATATCAATTCCG
>DHHV01000111.1:44273-44819 GCA_002403455.1 Hyphomonadaceae bacterium UBA4763
CCCCCCCCCCCGCCATATCAATTCCGACCGGAAAGCTGATCCGATATTCGTGCAAAAACGCTTCCAGCGAGGCCGGTCCCATGCCGGCGTGGTGCTCGAACACTGTATGCAAGCCAACGACTTGCACCTCATTGGCGTTGAAAATTTGCGCGACTTTTTGCGCCTGCGGGATGCCATGCGCAACGCAGCCCGGGCACAGCATTTGAAACGCCTCGATCACCACGATCTTGCCGCGCAATCCCGCAAGGCTCAGCGGCGCGGGCGCGTTAAACCATTGGCTCACCTGCCATTCGGGCAGCAGCGTCGCCTGTTGCATCGATCTATTTTCCCTTGGATTGATCCAAGGGCACGCCGTACAATTCCAATCGGTGATCGACAAGCTGATAACCGAGTCGCCGAGCGATTTCGACTTGCAGCCGCTCGATCTCCGGATCGACGAATTCGATGACTTGACCGGTCTTCATACAGATCAAATGATCATGATGATGGTCGGGGGTTTCTTCATAACGCGAGCGGCCGTCGCGAAAATCATGGCGGTCGAGAATG
>DHHV01000111.1:45124-50131 GCA_002403455.1 Hyphomonadaceae bacterium UBA4763
AAATCATGGCGGTCGAGAATGCCGGCCTCTTCGAACATCCGCACCGTGCGATAGACCGTTGCGATGGAAATCCCGTCATCGACGGCCGAGGCGCGGCGATAGAGCTCTTCGACATCGGGATGGTCTTTCGACATCGACAGCACGCGCGCGATGACCCGACGTTGGTCGGTCATCCGCATGCCCTTCTCGACGCAGAGTTTTTCAATGCGATCCATGCGATCCTCGTCGGCCCCTTGGTGAAGGGACTCCTTTTACAATCATCCCGGGTATTTAGCACACTCAGCCGCCTTGAAAACCCGCTGGCGACAAATCGCGCCGCAGGACGAGGGCGTTGGCCGCGCCTTCGGGGCGTGGATAATAGCCTTTGCGCAAGCCGACTTGAGCAAAGCCGCTCACCTCATAGAGCGCACGGGCGGCGTCATTGGCCTCGGCCACCTCCAGGAATAAAGCGCGGACGTCCGATTGCGCGCAATGGCGGGCCGCCTCGGCGAGTAGGGCCGCGCCAATGCCGATCCGGCGATGTTTCGGGGCGACCGCCAGCGTGACGATCTCGGCTTCGTCCAGCGTCACCGCCAGCAGGATAAAGCCCAGCAACGCCCCCTCACGCCAAGCGCCCCAGCCGATCCCGGCCGGCGGCGCCGACAGGCGAACGATTTCTTCAACGCTCCACGATGCGGCAAACGCCGCCCGATGCACCAGCGCCGCTGGCGCGGCATGCGCTTCCCGCAAAGCCTCGATGTGGAACGAAGGCGGCATGACTAAGGGAACCTAGATCAAACCCGCCGCAAGGGGAGGGGCCGAAACCGACGCCGCAGCCGCAATTGGCATAAATCTGAGCGACAAAAGTTGTAAGCCTACTTTCGCCGCAGGGCAGGCTGGCTTTTCCCAGCCAAAAGGCATTGCTTTCTCAAAAAGCGGGCAAAACGGCTCAACACTTACCCCCCAAAAACGCCTGGCCGGAATAGACTTGAAGCCGCCATATCGACACTTCGCAACCGAACTATCCGTCCGATATGTCCACGCGATATGTTGCAGCGATCCATCAAATCCGCAATACGGCGCCTAGTGTGCCGATTCTTAAATTCGCTCATAATGTGCCACAATTGTAGGGCGAATTTAGGAATCGCCACACTTGTGGAGCGGACCAATCATTCGCGCGCCGATCTGGACCAAGTATGAAAGCGAGTGGTTGGTCCAAAAGTCCGCTAGAAGCAAGAGTTTATCGTGATTCTACATTTGCTGACATTGGCGCCACAGGGTTGCCGCAACGGGAAGCAAATGTCAGGAACGAACCACTAGGATCATTTTTTGGCCGCCGTTTGCGGCGGTCGCGCTTTAGCCGAGTAAGAAGATGTACAGTCATAATCAGGCGTCAGTCGCGCAATTATTGTCCGATTTTGCAAGCGTATTTCGCATGTTCAATACGTGGATTGCGTTATCTTTCCAAGATGTTTATATGCGTTACAGAAGGTCCGTTATCGGGCCATTTTGGATCAGCATTAGTCAAGGCATAACAATATTTGCTGCCGCGATTTTGTACAGTCAAATATTCAAAATACCGTTCAAGGAATTTCTGAGCTACGTAGCAGTGGGGGTGTTGGCCTGGAACGCCCTCGCTCAATTAATCATTGATTCATCTAATCATATCATCGAATCTGAGGGGCTAATTAAATCATTGCCAATCCGAATTCCGGTTCTCGCGGCGCGGTTAGCTTTTCGCAATTTCATTATTATCATTCATAATGTGTTGTTTTTCGCTATCATCTTAGTGTTTTTCGGAGTCAAGTTTTCCTACGTAAGTATCTGGGCGTTGGCGGCAATTCCTGCCTACCTTATACTTGGATTCTTTATCGCAATTGCTATTGGTCCAATTTCGGCTCGTTACCGGGATTTGGCCTTGATCATCCAAAACGCGATTCAATTTGCCTTCTTTCTAACTCCGATTTTGTGGCGAGCAGACCAATTGCCAGAGCGCGCTATATTTGTTCACGCGAACCCTTTTTATCATGCCATCGAGATCGCCCGGGCCCCGCTCTTGGACGGGCGATTGCCAAGTGTTGAGAATTGGTCCGTGTTCGGCCTTTGTGTGGCAATCGCCGTCGTCGGCGCCATCATTTCATTAGCGACGACCCGCGGTCGTGTCTATTTTTGGGTGTAGCGCCCTGATTTGCGGCAGCGTTTCGCAGCTCGCTTTCCGAGGCCCGCCGGGATCAAATGCTTAGATGGTCGAGAGGCCGTGGACGCCGTCCTGGCCAGCAGGCTCCCGGTTTGGCTGGCTTAAAAACGATTCAAAGCACGACGTTCCATCATGAATGAAGATAGCCGCGCAATCGATTGAGCGCAATTCGATCCAACCCATCGCTTCGGGCGTCACCCCAATAGGCAGAGATCACGTCGAGAACGCAGACCGCTTCCTCGTTCGACTTCGGGGCTTGATTGAGAATGAAGGCCTCCACGCGGTCAATATTGATAAAGTCATCGGGCGCGCGCCAATGTTCTTTCCAATATTCATACGCGTGGAGGATTGAAGTCCAGGACATAACGTCTGCTTCCAAATCTTGATGTTTGTTAGGAGTTTTTTGCATAGCTTGCCCAGCGGCATTCACCTATTGCGAAGATGCAGATGATGATCAGCAATTCCCACAATATTAATCGCAGAGTTACGGCGGACCAAATTCCTGATTGTGGAAGTACCACCGGCGCGAGATGTGTCGAGAACACCACAAGTTGCAAACTGGTCGCGCCGATAAGCCACCACCGGGTATACCAGAGTGATAATGCAACCAAGGCAATCAATACAAAGCCAGACCCTGTTGCCAAAATGAAAGGCCCCTCTCGCGACAGATATGGAGCTGAAAGCATTAAGGTGGACAACAACAGCGCTGTAATTCTCTCTGGCGATTTTCCAAATGCAATCATAACCAAAAAAGCAGATATGCTTGCAAATGTGGAAATTGTTTGTATTGGGGTGAGTGTAAGAATAAGATCAAGCAAGTTTTTGATCCGAAGCGACTGCTACAGGATAAACTTTTTCAACCAGCGGCCCATCCATGCGCCATTGAACCGCAAGATCGTCGGCGACCTTCGCCAAATCCGCGTGGCCGTGAGCAATTGACCCGCGCGCTTGCGTCATTGCATTCAGGCCGCGCACCATGTTCTCGAGAGCCCCTTGACCGACTTCCGCCGCTAGGTTGCCCTCTTTTCGCGCCTCGATCATGACGGTGATCAACGCGGTAGCTTCAAGAATAGACTGGTCGATTGCAGCTTCGGTTTGTTGGATCTTGCGCGCAAGACGCGCGGCGGAACGAATTTGTTTCATGACGTGCCTCGTTTCAGTTCAACAGAGTCGTCAGCGCGCTTTGCGTGGGGCAAATTCAGCGACCCGATCAGTCGAGACGCTCATAATGACCGTTACCCCGGCAAACACGAAGGCGACGCTGGACGCCACCGCGAGAATGAGGACAAGCCTCATCACCCGCGAGGGCGGCGGCGGCAGCGCGGCAAAAGCTTTTGCCAAACCCCATCCGCCAGCGGCGCTTCGTTGCGCTGACGCGACCGAGGAAGGCCCGTCCGGCGCGTCAAAGCCAATCGGTAAAGGATACTCAGGGTAGAGATTGCTCAATCTGGCGGCGGCGCGGATGCGATCATGCACACCCAGTTTGGCGTAGGCGCGCGACAAATGGTTGCTGACCGTTCGCGGTGACAAATCAAGACGTTGCGCAATCTCGGCGTCGCTCAGCCGCCGGCCAGCGAGAAATAGGCAGTCGATTTCTTTCGGCGTTAGTCGAACCGACATGTCGCTGTCTCCGAACGTGGTTGTGGGACGTCGCGGCCGCTTCGTTGAGGTCACGCCCGTGAAAGAGCATGGGAAGGATCGATATCGCGCGCCATCGCCGCCACCGCCTGAGGATTATTGTCGACTTCGACAGATTGCAACTAGCGGGCGAACGTCGTTTTCGTATGTAAATCGCTTGACTTATGGCCATTCGTCGAGACGCGTAGGATATGGCCAGTGTCGCCGACTTATCAGCTGTCATGCCTCCGCTCAAACTTTAGTCATGAGAGATGCGCCCATGGGATGTAAACGCCAAACGGGTTTTATCGGCCATAAATCACTGTTTTCGCATACATTTTTCATTATTTTTCTTGCTGCTTGCACGGGGCTCGACCCTTCTCTCGCCCAGACAAATTCTTTGCTGGACGCGTGGCGCGCCTATTGCGACGGTTTGCCGAGCGAGTCGTTGCGCCGAGATTGCCTTGACGCGGCCGCCCAGGCGGAGAACAAATCACCTCCCCGGTCAGGCGCCGCGTCACCGCTACCTTCCGTCTCGCCGGAGCAGGCGTTTGGTGCAGAAGACCTCGACATCGACGGTAAAACGAAAATCGGTCTAGCGCCGCCCAAAAATGAGCGTCTTGATCAAGTGGAAGGCGAGGTCATAGGCCTACGCGTCATTGGACCCGGTCGCCTGGAATTTGTGCTCGACAATGGCCAGACGTGGCGCCAACAGGAGCCCGTAAATTTGCTGGCGCCGGCTCCACCATTCAATGTCAGGATCCAAAAAGGCGCGCTCGGTAATTATCGATTGACGGTCGTGAGAACAAAACGCACAGCATCAGTCACGCGGGTCGAATAGGTCGCTGGGCTAAATGGTGCTGGATCTTTCGCCCCGGTGCTAGGATGAGCGATCAGGCGCCGGCAAACGGATCGTCACGCCGCGGCCGCCAAAGCCATGCACGCTGTCGCGAGCGCGGATGGTGAGCTCGGTCACGCCGGCCGGCGGGCGAAAATTCTCCAGCGCGCGGGTAAAGGGCTGTTCCTCGACATGGGGGTGGGCTAGTTCGCGGACGCCTAGTGTGGCGATTCTTAAATTCGCCCGATAATTGTGGCGCGCTCTGAGCGAATTTAAGAACCAAAGCCACACTAGAAATCAATGAGTTATAGTGTCCTTTTGAACCAGAAGTTCGTTAAACGCTTGACCCAATTATCGGACGAACTTCTGGTTCAGG
>DHHV01000152.1:0-4183 GCA_002403455.1 Hyphomonadaceae bacterium UBA4763
ATTGATTTCTAGTGTGGCTTTGATCCTGAAATTCGCTCAGAACATGCCGCAATTATAGGGCGAATTCCAGTATCGCCAAACTTGGGCGATTTGCATTAGCAAAACGATATTCTTGACGAAATGCTCGCCGCGGCGGCATCTATCAGCAGCAATGGTTTGAAGGTTTGAACTTGGCGCTATCGGGTAAAGCATCGGTTGAATTGACGCAGCTGTTCGCGGCGCAAAAAGCAGCGTCCGTCGGGGAATATCCCGATGCGGCTTTGCGCAAGGATCGCCTTGATCGCTGCATCAGCGCCATACGCGACCATGCCGATCGGTTGGTGGCGGCGTTGAACGCTGATTTTGGCGCGCGCTCGCCTGATGCGTCCATGCTTGCCGACATTGCCGCTTCGATCGCGCCGCTGCGCCATGCGCGGGCCCATGTCGAGCAATGGATGCGCGCCGCGCCGCGTGCGGTCGATCCGCCGCTGCTCGGCCTGTTCGGCGCGCGCGCGCAAGTGCGCTATCAGCCGAAAGGCGTTGTTGGAATTATCGTACCGTGGAATTTCCCGCTGCAATTGGCCTTCGCGCCATTGGCGGGCGTGCTTGCGGCCGGCAATCGTGTGATGATAAAGATGTCGGAATTTGCGCCGGAAACGGGCGCAGCGCTTGCCGAGATTTTACACGCGCGCTTTGATCGGACCGAATTGGCCGTCGTCAATGGCGGAACCGACGTTGCCGAAGCCTTTTCCGCACTTGCTTTTGACCATCTGGTTTTCACTGGCTCGACCAATGTCGGGCGGAAAGTCATGGCGGCGGCAGCCGCCAATCTGACGCCGGTGACGTTGGAATTGGGTGGCAAATCGCCCGTGCTGATCGGCAAGAGCGCCAATCTCGACATTGCGGCGGCGCGGATCATGAACGGTAAATTGCTCAACGCCGGGCAGATTTGCTTGGCGCCAGATTACATTCTGGCGCCGCGCGACCAGCTGCAACCAGTGCTGGCGGCGTTCGAAGCCAAAGCCGCGCAATTCTTCCCGAGTTTGCGCGATAACCCGGACTACACCGCCATCATTTCCGAGCGCCATTTGCAGCGCTTGCGCGATTTGATCGAGGACGCCCGCCAGCGCGGCGCGGAAATCCGCGTCATCAATCCCGCAAGCGAAGACTTCATCCAGCAGCAGCATCGCAAGCTTGCGCCGACCTTGATCATCGATCCGCCGATTGAATCGCGCGTCATGCAAGAAGAGATTTTCGGCCCGATCTTGCCGGTGCGGTCTTATGACCGGATCGACGACGCGATCGCTTTCGTCAATGCCCAACCGCGCCCCCTGGCGTTGTATTATTTCGGGGCTGACCGCGCCGAAGAGGAAAGGGTGTTGTCGAAAACCATTTCAGGCGGCGTCACCATCAATGACGTGATCTTCCATGTGTCGATGGAGGACCTGCCGTTCGGCGGCGTCGGTCCCTCCGGCATGGGAGCCTATCACGGCCGGCGCGGTTTTGAGGAATTCAGCCATGCGCGCGGCGTCTATCGGCAAATCAGCGCCGACCCAGCCGTCATGCAAGCTTTCCGCCCGCCTTACGGGGCCAGCTTGCGCAGATATTTGGCAGGCCGAATAAAATGAACCCGCCGCGGGCGCAGCGGGCTCCTTGACGCTTTATTTGACGCACAGCACGTCCGTGAGAGCGATCGTGCGACGGCCATCGCGGATGGCGCCTTCGCCCAAGCGCACAGTAATGACGCCGCGCGGGCCTTCATTCCAATAAGCGGCCTTTTGGTACCCGACTTGGTTGCAAAAGGCGTCCGCCGCCGGCTGGCCGCAGCCGCGGCCGCGGTCGAACAAACACGCATCGACGCCCACCCGATTGGCCGTGAGCGGCCGGCTGAAGAACGCCGCGCGCTGTCCCAAGGCATCCGGCGCACGGAATTTGTAGCCGAAATTGGGGCTTGGGCGGAACCCATCGCCATGGACATGGCCCGGGCCGCGCCCGCCGTTAAAGCCATCGTCATGGCCGCCATCCAGTTCCACGACCACCGGCCGCGCCGACGAAATCAGGCCACCCAATTGAACCCGATTGAGATTGGCGTAATCGCGATCGATGATTTCGCAGCGACCTTGGAAATTGACATGCTCGCAGACTTCCCAGGCGCCGTCGAAGGCCTTGGCGCTCCAAGCGGCGTCGTTGAACCGAAACCGGGACAAATCGGCGACGGGGCGATCCAGCGTGATCGCCGGCCCGCCAAATTGCGGTTGCGCGTAGATCTGCAACGCGGGCGAGTCGGCCAAAGCCGGGCCAGCGACGCCGATCAGGCTGGCGATTATCGCGGCGCTGGAAAACAATTTAGACATTTGCGCTCTCCTGACATCATCGCTTGGGATGATGGGGAGACCTTAATCGGGGCGCCTTGAATGCGTTCTGAACCTTTATTTCATATTGGGTTCATTTGGAAAATCTTGGTGGAGCGCAAATTTTGACAGCGCGACCGGCGATCGTGGTACGTTGAGCTTGATGACCGAATTCGACTTCATCCAATCGATATTGGCTCCCTTGGCGCGCGGCGCGAGCGGGGCGGCAGGTCTGCGCGATGATGTCGCTGAATTGCCGCAGAGAGCCGATGCGCGCCTGATCGTCTCCACCGATCAAATGAGCGCGGGAATTCATTATCTGCGCAGCGCGCCGCTGCATAAGGTCGCGCAGAAATTATTGCGGCGCAATATTTCCGACATTGTCGCCAAAGGCGGCCAGCCCTTTGCCTATCAGCTGGCGATCGCCTGGCCGCGCGGGAGCGATTTGGCGCCCCTGCGTGATTTTGCCGAGGGATTGGCGGATGATCAGCAGCTTTACGACATCCATCTGACGGGCGGTGATTGCGCGGCGATTCTGGGACCGGCTCACTTCTCTGTAACGATGTTCGGCTGGGTAGGCGCGCGCGGTCCGGTGCGGCGCGCTGGCGTAAAGCCAGGCGATGTGATCGTGGTGACCGGGCCGATTGGCGATGCCGGTTTGGGCTTGCAGCTCGCGCAAGGCGCACGAATAGCGCCCGCTCCGATCGCGGAGGCCTTGATCGCGCGTCATGAAACGCCGGCGCCGCCGGTAACGTTGGGGCCGCTGATCGCGCGTTTTGCGACCGGCGCCATTGATATTTCGGACGGGCTAATCGCGGATTTGCGCCAGCTGGCTATCGCTTCGACGACCTCCATTACCATGGATTTGGCGCAGGTACCCCTGTCGGCTCAGGCGCGCGGAGTTTTGGGCGATGAGGCCGGATCGCTTGACGCGCTCCGCTGGCTGGCCAGCGCAGGCGATGATTACCAAATCGCCTTGGGCATCGCCCCCGCCGATCTGAACGACTTCACCGCCGCCGCCGCGCAGCTTGGCTATGCGATCACCCCGATTGGCGGGGCATCGGCGGCCAGATCGAGCGAGCATTTGCAGCTATTGTTTTGCGGCGCGCCCATCGCGTCCACGGGGGGGGGATATCAACATTTTTCAGGTCAGGGCTAAGGGTTTTGTAATTGCACGCCATTAATCTACGCTGATGGAGCCCGAAGAACATCACGCGCCTCTATCCTGTGCAAGACCTGACCGTCGCTGCGCGATCAGTGCGATGATCGCGGGCGCCGCCCTCGCGTCGCCGGGTGTTTCTCTGGCGGCGGTCAAATCTAAGGATAAAGACGATGAAGAAACCGACGCTGGTGAAAGTGCTCGAAGCGTAGATGTTTTAGGTATTGCTTTTCCGGTTGTTCGCAATAAAAAAATCGTCAATTATGCTTTTATGAATCTACGTTACGTCGTGGCAAGCGGAAAAGATCATTGGAAATTGCGCGAAAACGCGCATATTCTGCGAGATGCGATTATAATTGCATTTCACCGCACCCATTTTGTCGACCCCAATACGCAAGAACTTGAGTCTGATTCGGCGATGGCTGCTCTGTGGTCGGCATTGGACGCTACAGGCTTACGTCAGATGGTTGAGCGCATTGATCACTCGCAGCTTGAATTTCAAACCTGATTTTAGATTTTTTTGTAAACGAAAATCTTATAGAAAAATGTATATGTATTATGGACAGATCATTTTATCTGCATTTGTCATTTGTCCAGTCGATGCGGGTAGTAATTTTTCAAAAAGTGGCGACCACGCGCAGCATTATAGAGATTTACACCTGGCATAGGAGTTTTCTTTTTTATTGGCGGGGTT
>DHHV01000152.1:4509-11480 GCA_002403455.1 Hyphomonadaceae bacterium UBA4763
GGGTTTCGTTAGAGGTGACCACGAACCGTTTACTCATGATAAGCTGAGCTGCATGGGTGCCGTCGGAATTGCTCCAGCCGTAGGTAACGGATTGCCCGGTGCACTCGTTCTTGTTGAAGCTATTATTGGTTGGGACGATGCTGGCGGTCATTTCCGACCCTGCGCAATCCTCTGGGGCGAGCAAAATGCCCGCGCCGACCGCGGCGTTTGTGGCCGCCGCGCAATCGTTGTCTTCGCGGGTCGTCCGGCAAATCGTTGGCTCGGTTCGGGAAGGCTCGCTCGCGCGCTTTACCGCGGTAGCCGCCCCAAGCGCCGCAACAATGTCTTGACGGGCGCGCGTGGATTGCCCAAGCGCGCCCGATGGGGCTGCTGCTCGCGATCGACACCTGTTTGGAGCAATGCGCCATCGCTCTGCGCGGCGATGACGGCGTGGTCCACATCAATCGGTTGGAAATCGCGCGCGGCCATGCCGAAGCCCTGCCGGGTCAGGTTCGGACCCTCTTCGCCGCACAAGGCCGAACGCCGGCCGAGATCACCAAAATCGTCGTGACGACCGGACCCGGTTCCTTCACCGGCGTGCGGGTCGGGCTTGCTTATGCGCGCGGCCTAGCGCTCGCCTGCGGCGCGCCCTGTTTGGGGCTGTCGACCTTGCAGGCTTATGCGGACCCGTTGTCGGCAGACGATCCCGACGCCTTGGCGTTCGCCGCCATCCCCGCGCCGATGCAGCAGATTTATCTCGCCGGTTTTCGAGCCGGCGCCAGCGTTGATGCGCCACGCTTATTGGCGCTGGAGGCGGCAAAGACTGAGATCGACATGGCGAACCGGGCAGGGGCCAAGATCATCCTCTGTGGGCCGGCGGCGTTGCAGCTCGATCTAGCCGAACGAGACGGCCTTGCTCTCTTTCCCAAAACGCATATCGATCCTGCGGCGCTGGCGCAGTCCGGGGCGCGTCTTGACCCGGCGCTGGCGAAGCCCGATCCCTGTTATTTGCGCGCGCCTGACGCGAAACCGCCTCGACCGCCGTCGCGGCCGCAAGGAGACCCTACATGACCAGAACTGGCAGAGTCGCAGGCAAAAAGGCTTTGGTGACCGGCGGCGCGCAAGGCCTTGGCGCGGCGATCGCGCGCATGCTTGCCCGAGAGGGCGCGCAGGTCGCGGTCAGTGATCTCAATGGCCCCGGCGCTGCGGCCATTGCGGCCGAGATCAATGCCGAACGCCCGGGAACGGCCTTTGCCTTCACCCATGACGTCACCAGCGAGGCGCAATGGAACGCAACGCTTGAAGGCGCGGTCGAGGCGATGGGCGGCCTCAGCATTCTCGTCAACAATGCCGGGATCGGCGCGATTGGCACGATCGAGGATGAAACGCTCGACAATTGGCGGCGCGTCATGGCGGTCGATGTCGAGTCGGTCTTTTTGGGCTGCAAACTGGCCATGCCGTTTTTGCGCGAGGCCGCGCCCGCTTCGATCGTCAATATCTCCTCGATCGCCGGGATCATCGCTTCGGGCAATATGGTCGCCTACAACACCGCCAAGGCCGCAGTGCTGATGATGTCCAAATCGGTGGCCCTCCACGCCGCCGCCAGCGCGCCGGGCGTGCGCTGCAATTCGGTGCATCCCGTTTTTATCAAGACGCCGATCCTTGATCCGTTCATCGCGATGTTTGGCGAGGAAGGCGCGATCGACAAATTGGCGCGGCAAATCCCGATGAAACGAATCGGCGAGCCGGATGATGTGGCTTATGCCGTGCTTTATCTCGCGTCGGACGAGTCTAAATTCGTCACCGCGTCCGAACTGAAAATCGACGGCGGCATTTCCGCCTACTGACAGGGCGGCAAAGGCGCGTTTTTCCCCAAAGCTGTTGCCGCGCAAGCATTGCGCGATTGGGACCGATCGGGTAACCACCGCCGCCTTTGGCGTACCTTGACCATGCTGCCAGAACGATCCAAATCGCATTTGTTTTTGGAATGGGCCAGCACCCAAGTTTTTGGCTTGCTGCCCTCGGTTCGCCCGATCAACGCGGCGATCTCGCAATTTTATCATTGGCATTTCAACAAGCGCCTCGCCAACCTTGAGACGCCGCAGCATTTCAACGATTTCTTGATGCGCGAGAAACTCGACCCGCAATCGGGGTCTGCGCTGCGCACACAGCTGACCGACAAGGAATTGGTCAAGAATTTCGTTACCGAGCGCTTAGGCCCGGGCCATGTCGTGCCGACCTTGGACGTTATTCGCAGCCAGCGCCAATTGCGCGGCGCGGTGTTCCCGACGCCTTGCGTCGTCAAACCGACTCATTCGAGCCAGGAGGTTTTGTTCCTCAAAGACAGCCAGCCGACACCCCGCGAGCGCCAGGCGCTTCGCTATTGGCTCGGCAAAAGCTATTTCGCCGCCAACCGCGAACTCAATTACAAAAATCTCGCGAAAAAACTGATCGTTGAGCCGTGGATCGACAATGGCGGCCAGCCCCTTGAAGACGTCAAGCTGTTATGCTTTCACGGCAGGCCGAAATTGATCCAGGTCGATCGCGACCGCTTTGACGGCCACCGGCGCGATTATTTCGACATTCGCGGCGCGCTTTTGCCGCTCACGATGCGCAAAGCTGCGGCCGGGCTGCCCTTTCCGCATCCTGATTTGTTACCGCGCATGGTAGAGGTCGCCAAGGCGCTTTCCGGCGGTTTCCCGTTCCTGCGGGTCGATCTGTATGTGGTCGGCGATCAGCTCTTGGTGGGCGAGCTGACCAGCTTCCCGACCAATTGCACGATCCCATTCCGGCCCGACGCCGCCGATCGGCGGATCGCCAGCCTGTTTGTTGATCCCGATCAGGATATCACGCCCGCCAGTTTTGCGGCGGCTTGATCTCAGACCCCGCCAAACACTTGCTTGAGCAGATCGGTGGTGCGCGCCGCCGGATTGGTTCGAATCGCCGCTTCTTCCTTGCCAATGTAAAAGAACATGCCGTCGAGGGCTTTGCCTACGGCGAAATCCGACAGATTGGCGCTGGCGTTGGTCGCCAGCGCGCCGGCGCCATAGCGACCCGCCGTGTCTTGCAGCGCCGCAATCGCGCCAGTATTGTCGAGCGCGCCGCTGATCGCCGGACGAAAAGCCGCCGTTAGCGGTTCGCTTGTCCGCGATTTCAGATATTGAGTGGCGCTGTCTTGTGGGCCTTTGACGATGCCGATGGCGTCTTCAACGCTCATCGTCGAAATGGCGTTGACGAAGAGGTCCTTGGCGGCGGGGGCGGCTTGCTCTGCCGCCGCGTTCACGCGTTCTTGGACATCATCCAGCGGTTTCGACAGCCCCAAGGGCTTCAGGCGTTTTTGCGCGCCAGCCAGTGCGCCCGGCAATGGAATTTGGATCGCGGGATCGAGGAAATAGCCGCCAACTTTGGAGACCTGCGCCACCACCTTACCGGCTCCCAAGGTCAACGCCTCGCGCATGCCTTTTTCCGCAAGTTCTGCGGTAAGGCCCGTTCCAGCTGCGGCGCCGGCCCCGCCGCCAAACACCTGCCCGAGCAGCCCGCGCTTTTTGCCCTTGCCATTGGCGCTTTGCGCCAAAGCGGGCGCGGCCATGACGATGCTTGACAGCAGGATCAGGCCGATGCCGGCGCGACGGTCAAAATGAGGGGTCATGGCCAACTCCAAGAACGACGGCGCGATCTGCGCTTGACGCCACCGCACCCAACCTGCACCAGCCGATCCGATTGTCAAATCGCACAGCACTAAGGATCGCCTCATGGAATTTCGCCCGCTCGGCCGTACTGGCCTGAAAGTGTCCGCCTGTTGCCTTGGCACCATGACCTGGGGCGAGCAAAACTCCGAGGCCGAAGGCCATGCGCAAATGGACGAAGCCGTCGCGCGCGGCGTCAATTTCTTCGACACCGCCGAATTATACGCGATCCCCCCGAAGCCAGAGACGCAAGGCTCCACAGAGCGGATTATTGGGTCCTGGTTCGCCAAGACCGGCAAGCGCAGGGAAATCATCCTCGCCACCAAAATCGTTGGTCGCACCGCGATGGATTGGTTCCGCGACAACAAGGCGCCGGCCCGTCAAACGCGCGCGCAGATTGATTTTGCGGTCGAACGCTCGTTGCGCAATTTGCAGACCGATTACATCGATCTGTACCAATTGCATTGGCCCGATCGCCCGATCCCGGTGTTCGGCGGCCATGTCTATAAAGACTATCCGGAAGATTTCGAACCCTTCGAAGCGATTCTGGAGGCGCTCGATGGGCATATCCGCAAAGGCAATATCCGTTTCATCGGCGTCTCAAATGAGAGTTCCTGGGGCGTCATGCGCTTTCTGGCCGAGAGCGAGGCGAATGGCCTGCCGCGCATGGCCTCGATCCAGAACGCCTATAATCTCGTCAATCGCACCTTCGAGATTGGCCTTGCCGAGATCGCCATGCGCGAACATGTCGGTCTCTTGGCCTATTCGCCGCTGGCGCAAGGCTATTTGTCCGGCAAATATCGGCATGGCGCGCTGCCAAAAGGCTCGCGCAAGGCGATGTTCAACCGCCTGGGGCGGTATGAAGCGGGGTCGGGCGTACGGATGATCGACGCCTATTGCGATCTGGCCGCACAATTTGATCTGCGCCCGGAGACCTTGGCGCTGAAATTCTGCGACACGCGCGCCTTCATGACTGCGACGATCATCGGCGCGACGACGCTCGAGCAATTGCGCATCGACATCGACGCCTTTGACGCGCCCTGGACCGAGGACATGGAAAAAGCCGTCACCGCTTTGCATGAAAGCTGCCCCAACCCCTGTCCGTGACGCATGGTGGACGGCGCAATTCTTTGTTTGCTAGGAGGTGAGCGCACAGAAAACGGAGACCGGCGCCCATGGCGAACGCAGATCGGCCTTTGGCGCTGATAACGGGGGCCTCGGCCGGCATTGGCGAGGCGTTTGCGCGGGCTTATGCAGCGCGCGGCTTTGATCTGGCGTTGACCGCGCGGCGGATCGACCGGCTGGAGAACCTTGCGGCCGAGCTTGCCCAGCGCCACCGCATCGACGTCATGGCGATCCCGGCCGATCTTGCTGATCGCGCGGCGCCGGCCCTCATCCTCGACAGCATTGCGCAAGCCGATCGTTCGATCGACGTTTTGGTCAACAATGCCGGTTACGGCCTGCCCGGCGATTATGTCGGCACGAGCTGGGCGGACCAGCAGAAATTCCTTGATGTGATGGTGACGGCCGTCTGCGCGCTTGCCCATCCTTGCGCGATCGACATGAAAAGGCGCGGCAAGGGCGCCATCATCAATATCGCCTCCGTCGCGGGGCTCGTCCCGCCCGGGCCCGGCCATACGCTTTATGGCGCGACGAAAGCCCTGGTCGTGCGGTTCTCACAAAGCCTCAACCAGGAATTGGCCGGAACCGGCGTGCATGTGACGGCGGTCTGCCCAGGGCTGACCTGGACCGAATTTCACGACGTCAACGGCGCCCGCGCCAGCATGGGCAAAATTCCGAATTCGGCCTACCAGACCGCCGAAGCGGTGGTTGAAGAAGCGCTCGCCGCCAGCGCCGCCAATCGCCCGGTGATCGTCACCGGCAAGCAAAACCGTTTCATCGTTGGGCTGTTGCGGCTAATGCCGGAAGACATGGCGATGCGCGAAGTCGCCAAGCGCAGCAAGGCTTTCCGTCGCCGGGATTAGGCGCAGGCAAACGCGGCGTCATGCCTTCGGCAAAGTGCAATAGATAAAATGGAAAATGCCCGGCGAGGAGGTCCATCGCCGGGCCTAAACCTATGATGACGACCCGTTAAACGCCCGCGGTCGCAGGTCCGCCTGTCGCCCCGCCGGGCGCAGATTTGGGCGGCGTCACCGGGATCGCTGGGCCTGGCGGCGGCAAGTCTTTCTTGTCGCTGACCGAGGGCCGTGAGGGCGGCGTGCCGGCGATCAGATTGCGGATTTCATCGCCGGTCAGGGTCTCATATTCCAGCAAGCCTTTTGCGAGTGATTCCAAATCCTGGCGGCGCTCGGTCAAAATGCGTTTGGCTTCCTCATAGCCAGCCTGCACGAGGCGTTTGATCTCCGCGTCGATTTTTTGAGCGGTGTTCTCCGACACGTTCTGCGTGCGCGCCACTGACATGCCTAGGAACACTTCTTCCTGGTTTTCGCCATAAGCAACGACGCCTAATTCTTCCGAATAGCCCCAGCGCGTCACCATGGCGCGAGCAAGCCGCGTTGCTTGTTCGATATCGGAGGACGCGCCAGAGGTGATCTTGTCTTTGCCGAACACCAATTCCTCGGCGACCCGGCCGCCCATCATGATGGCGAGCCGCGAGGTCATCTGGGTGTAGTTCAGCGAATATTGATCGCGTTCGGGCAATTGCATGACCATGCCAAGCGCCCGCCCGCGCGGAATGATCGTGGCTTTGTGGACCGGATCGGTCTCCGGCACCGACAAGGCGACGATCGCATGGCCGCCTTCATGATAGGCCGTCAGGGCCTTTTCGGCCTCGGTCATGGCGCTGGAGCGGCGCTCGGGCCCCATCATGACCTTGTCTTTGGCGGCTTCAAACTCGCTCATCGTCACTTTGCGCTTGCCGCGCCGCGCCGCCAGCAAGGCCGCTTCATTGACGAGATTGGCGAGATCAGCGCCCGAAAAGCCCGGCGTGCCGCGCGCGATCGTCCGCGGATCGACATCATCGGCGAGCGGCACATTGCGCATGTGCACGCGCAGGATTTTCTCGCGTCCTTCGATATCGGGATTGGGCACGATCACTTGCCGGTCAAACCGGCCCGGCCGCAGCAAGGCCGGGTCGAGCACGTCGGGGCGATTGGTCGCCGCGACGATGATAATGCCTTCATTGGCCTCAAAGCCGTCCATCTCGACCAGCAATTGGTTGAGGGTTTGCTCGCGCTCGTCATTGCCGCCGCCAAGCCCGGCGCCGCGATGGCGCCCGACCGCGTCGATCTCGTCGATGAAAATGATGCAGGGCGCGTTTTTCTTGGCCTGTTCGAACATGTCGCG
>DHHV01000107.1:0-23566 GCA_002403455.1 Hyphomonadaceae bacterium UBA4763
ATTCGTGGACGCAGCGGCTTAAAACGCGATAGTGTCCTGAATCAGAACTTCGTCCGATAATTGGGTACAGCGCTTAACGAACTTCTGGTTCAAAAAGGACACTATAACTCATTGATTTCTAGTGTGGCTTTGATTCTAAAATTCGCTCAGAGCCTGCCACAATTATAGGGCGAATTTAAGAATTGCCACACTAGCCGCGACGCCTGACGCGATCAAGCAAACACCAAATGCGCGCTTAACGCAAATCCGAGGCGTCGGCCCGCGCGAATTTGTGACGTCTCGGCGCTGCCGCGAGCCCGGTTTCGCTGTGGTTGAAGACCGCTTCCAGGCGCGCGCAAACCTCGTCACACCGGGCGGGATCGGCGAGTTTGCCGCCGAACAACTCCTGCACATAAAAGACGTCATTGGCGCGCGCGCCATAACCGCCGATATGAGCCGATTGGATGGTAACGCCGGAGCGGGTCAAGGCGGCGGCGAGCTCGCTGAGCAATCCGGGCCGATCGCGCCCCGACACCTCGATGACGGTCGACTCGGCGCTCGCTTCCTGGTCGGCGACCGCCCAGGCGCGCAAGCGGAAGGCTTGGGCGCGGCGCGATTCGGGCGCGTCAGAGATGCGTGCCGGGGCCTCTTCAAGGCCAGCGCATACCCGCTCGATCTGGCTGCGCAACCGCTCGAGCCGCAACGGGTCGGTCTCGGCAAAAGGCGCGCCGGTTGGATCGTGCAAACGGAACAGATCAACCGCCCAGCCGGTCTTGGTCGTGAAGATATGGGCGCTGACGATATTGGCGCCGGCGCCAGCCAAGGTTGCGGTCAAGGTGGCGAACAGCCCCGGCCGATCGCGGGCGACCGCCAGCAATTCCGTTACGCCTTGGACCTTGTTCGGCCGCACGGCGGCATGGGCGCTGCGCCCCATCATCAGCATGCTATCGGCCTCGCGCGCATGCCACACATGCGCGGCGGCGTCGAAGGCCAGCCAATAAGCCGTTTCGGAATTGCCAAACTCGGCCCGCAGCCGGGCCGCCGTCTCGTTGGAGACCTGCGCGCGCAAAGCGCGCCGCGCGGCCCGGGCGCGGTCGTCTAAAATCTGCGCGATCTCGCCGGAATCGGTGCGGCCGCCGCGCAAAGCCGCCTCCGTCAAGCGGAACAAATCGCGCAGTAATTGGCCTTTCCAGCCATTCCAAATTCCAGGCCCAACGGCGCGAATATCGGCGATGGTAATGACCACCAACATCCGCAAACGTTCGATCGAGCCGACCTCGCGCGCGAATGTCGTTATGGTTGCCGGATCGCCGAGATCGCGTTTTTGGGCGGTGTCGCTCATCAGCAAATGCCGCCCGACCAGCCAGGCGACGAGGTCGGCTTCGTCCTCCGGCAAGCCCAGGCGCAAGCAGGCGGCGCGGGCTGCGCGGGCGCCTTCGGCCTGCTGATCGCCTTTGCCCTTGCCGACATCATGCAGCAGCATGGCCAGGAACAAGGCGCGGCGATTGCGAATGGAATGAATAAAGCTGGAGGCGAGCGGATGCTCCTTCACGCAGCGGCCATTGTCGATGTCGCTGATCACCTCGATGGCGTTGAGCGTGTGTTCGTCCACTGTGAAATGATGATACATGTTGAACTGGGTCTGACCGACAATGCGGCCAAATTCCGGCAAAAACCGGCCGAGTACGCCGGCCTCGTTCATGCGCCTTAGGCTTTGGCCCGGCGCGCGCTGCGCGGTCAGCGCCGACAGGAAATACTGAACCGTTTTTGGCTCGCCGCGGCTGGCGTCGTCGATGACAGGCAGATTGCGGGCGCAGGCGCTCAGCGCGGCTGGGTGGATGTCATAACCGCGCAAGGCGGCGGCGGCGAATAGCGCCATGATCCGATCAGGTTTGCGTTCATGCTCGGGCGCCTCGAAATCCAACCGGCCGCCACGCAACACGATGCCGCCGGGCAACCGGCCCATGGCTTTGGCGACGAAATCGCCAAAGGCGCGCGGCGGAGATTTGGCGAAATCCTGCTCGAGCGCCGCGCAGGCCCAGCGGGTCAGCGACCCGACATCGCGCGCCGCCAGAAAATAGCGCTTCATCAAGCGCTCGACGCTGGAAAGGCCGCCGCCGTCGCGAAAGCGCAAGCGCCGGGCGATCTCGGGCTGCAGATCAAAGGTCAAGCGCTCATCGGCGCGACCGCGCAAGGCGTGGATCCAGAACCGGATTTGCCACATAAACCGCTCGGCCAAGCGCAGCCGGGCGACTTCGCGCGCCGTCAGCAAACCGCGTTTGATCAGGGTCTCGATGCCAGCTTCGCCATAAGCGTGGCGCAAGATCCACACGATCGTCTGCAAATCGCGCAGGCCGCCTTTGCCGTCCTTGACGTTCGGTTCGACCAGGAACCTTGAGGCGCCGGCTTTTTCATGACGCGCATCGCGTTCGGCCAGTTTGCTCGCCAGAAAGGCGCCGGCATCAGCGGCGATCGTTTCGGCTTCGATACGGGTGAACAAAGTGGCGGCGAGGTCGGCGTCGCCGGCAATGGCGCGGGCTTCCAACAACGGCGTGAGAATTTGCGCATCGCCGCGGGCGAGCCGGACGCTTTCATCGAGCCCCCGTTGGGCATGGCCGATCTTCAAGCCAACATCCCACAGCACATAGAGGATCGTCTCGGTCAGCGTTTCCGACCACGGGCTTGGTTTGGCCTTGTTGGTCAGGAACAACATATCAAGATCGGAGAAGGGCGCCATTTCGGCCCGACCAAATCCGCCCAAAGCAACCAACGCCAACCGGTCTTGCGCGGATTTCAGGTCAACGGCGCGCCGCTCGGCAAAAGCGAAGGCTGCCTGCAAGGCCAGATCATGGGCGGCTGCGAGGCGCTTGGCGAGGACGGGGGCCGATGCGCCGGCATCGAGCGCGGCAAGCGCCGCGGCGCGTTCCGCTGCGAGGAAGGCTTTCAATTGCGCTGCGAGAGCGGACCGGGCGCCGTCTCCGGGGGCGTCGGCCGCTGTCGGCTGGCTCGCCAAAGCCCAAGCGTACGCGATGAGGTCGTCGGGGGCGGCCGAGGCGATGGGGTCGTCTTGCGCAATCAAGAGGGGAGACATCGCCTCATCATAGGCTGCGCCGCGCGGTTGTGAAATATCTTAGGCGTGTCCTGCGCCGAAATCTGGAATGCCAAGCTCTTGCGCGAGCTCGGGTCCGTCGCGGCGCGATTGGTTGATGATCGGAGCGACCGCGCGCTGGCGCCAAAAATCGGCCGGAGCGGCCTTTATCAGTCCCAACGTGCTTTCCGGCATGGACAGCCAGGCCAAAAACGCCTCCGGCGCGATCACCACCGGTTCGCGGTCATGCAAAGGCGCGATGTCGGGGCCGGCTTGCACGGTCACAATCGCCGCCCCATCGATCGCGGCGCCGTCCGACCCTTTTTGGGTTTCCCACAGACCGGCGAAGGCCAGCAGTCCGCCATGATTGGGGGTTAGTAAAACCGGTTGGCGCCGGCTCGCCGGGCCTTGCCATTCGTAAAACCCGGTGGCCGGGATCAAGCAGCGGCGCTTGCGCCACGCATCGCGAAAACTCGGCTTTTCAAAGGCGGTTTCGCCGCGCGCATTGATCAGCGGGGCTTTCGCCATTGGACTGTCGGGCTTGGCCCAAGCCGGGCAAAACCCCCATCGCACGAAGCGATGCGTCCGCGCGCCGGATCCGTCCTGCACGATCAACCCGATCGGCTGGCCCGGCGCGATGTTGTAGCGCGGCGGCGCCGGCGGCCCCTCGACCGCCACGTCGAACAGAGCTCGCACCGTCTCGATCGGCGCGGTATGCAGAAACCGTCCACACATTGCGAGACCGTGGCCGGGGAGGCGCGCCGGCGTCAAGCGGGGCGATTATTTGGCGGGCGCGCCAAATAACGTCAGGCGGAGATTTTTCCGCGGGGCGATCCAAGCGCTGAGCATGTCGAGCTCCATCGTAAAGCCCTCGGGCGCGGCGACATTGCGGACCTGCAGATTGATCGACCCATGCGCCGGAATGGCCAACACGTCGCTTTGGTTCTGTAACCCGGCCCCGCCGATATTGCGCAGCAGCGCATCGATCGGCGCGTCATTGTGCAAGGTGACGTTCAGCACGGTTGAATTGCGCTGATAGTCGCCGATCTCGAGCCGCAAGGTCGATTCGGCGACCGCTTTGACGTTGCGCTCCAGGCCGACCAATTGGTCGCGGAACACTGCGACCGTGTCGCCGGCGAACAAGGCGGCTTTGATGGCGTCGGCGGTGAAGTCTTTGGTCAGCACCAAGGTGATCGAGCGCTGCTCGCCTTGCGCCAAATTATAATCCCAATCGATCAAGCCATGAATGTCGGACGTGCCCAAAATCGTCAGATTATTGTCGATCGAGAATTGAAACACGTCTTCGGAGAAGGTGTCGCCATTGACGACTTCGGCGCCGTGGATTTGCTTGCGCGCAATCAGGCTTTTTTGCTCCGGCGTCAGTTCGGCGACGCCCGAGGGGCGCTGCGCCGGCCAAGCCTGGTGGTTGAAGAAGACGAAGGCCTTTTGCGCATTGGCCGCCGCGATCGCCGCTTCCGCATCCGGGGTCAGCAAGGCGTTGGCGTCGGTCAAGAACGTTGCGTTGATATGGCCATAGGGCAATTGACGGGTGATCTCGGCGCCATTGATGATGACGAGATTGTCGGGCGCGCCATTGCGCTCGATCCGGCGGCGATATTCTTCCTGCGCGACCACGAAGGAGCGATTGCGATCGGGATGGGGAATGTCGGCGGCGTGCGGCTGATATTCGAGATGCTCGGTCACCGCCAAAACATCGAGCGCGTCGCGTTGCGCTTCTTCCACCCGGATTGAGGGCCACACATGCCCGTCAGAGAACACCGAATGGGTGTGCAAATCGACCGCGAAGGCTGAGCGGCCGTCTTTGAGCGCGGGGAAGTCCAATGCGCGCGGCGCCGGCTTTGGGGCGTGATTCTCGTGGCCGATGCTGGGGGCGGCGATCGCCAGAGCGAATACGGAAACGGCGAGAGCGAGCAGGTTCTTCATTGGACGCGATCCTTGTTGCGGCGCAAAGTCTTTGGTTTGCGTGGCTATAGCCTCGGCCGGTGACCGTTTCGCGACGGTTTATCCCTCTTGCGCATCGCGTTTTTGGGCGCGCTCGGCCTCGCGACGGCGCAATTCGTCGGTAAAGGCGGAGGCGAGAATGCCGGTCGGCAGCGCGACGATGCCGATCCCCGCAATAGCGATCAAGCCAGCAACGACGCGCCCCAAGGCGGTGACCGGATAGACGTCGCCATAGCCGACCGTCGTCAAGGTGACCACCGCCCACCACAATGCGCGCGGGATCGAGCCGAAATTGCCCGGGTTGACCGCGCCTTCGATGAAATAAAGCGCAATCGCGCCGAGATAGACAAAGCCGCCGGCGATCGCCATGGCGATCGCGAGTTGCGCGCCGCTATTGCGGATGGCTTGCGCCAGAATGTCGAAGGCGGGCACATAGCGGGCCAATTTGATCAGCCGCAGCAAGCGCAAGGCTTTGAACGCTTCGATGCCGCCGGCTTGCGGGCCGATCAGCGCGAGCGTCAAGACTTCCGGCAAGAACGCGGCAAGATCGGCCAACGCGTAAAAGCTGGTCACATAACGCCACCGCCCGCCGAGCCCGGCAAAGCGCGGGTCTTCGCCGACCGCCCACAAACGCGCCAGATATTCGATTGTGAACAGGATCAGGATCGTCAGATTGATCTGCGCGAGGCCCTCGCGAAAAGCCGCCGGCAAGGTCGGCTCGGTTTCGAGCGCCAAAGTGGCAAGGCTTGCCAGAACGATCACGATGAACGCCCAATCGACGGCGCTTAATCGGCCGGTCGGGCGCGCATCGGGTTCGAGCGCCACATAGAACCGCTGACGAAAGCGCGATGCCGGCGCGCGCGGCGTTTCCTGGCGCATTTCCATTGCCCGCCCTCCCAAAAGCGCATGGCGGGCATAGTCCATTTTGGCCAATCGGCGCAATCTTTGCCACGAAACCCGCTTCACAGACGCGTTTCGCCACGATAAACGGGCGGCAAATGCAAATTGGGGATTCTTGATGTCGGTCGAGCCACAATCTGGACCGCTGGGGTTGGACGTTGTCGGCCTATCCAAGAGTTTTCGGGGTCGCGTTGCGGTCGATCGCGTCTCCTTTCGCGTCGCGCCGGGCGAGGTTTTGGGCGTGCTCGGCCCGAACGGGGCCGGCAAGTCGACCACCATGCGGATGATCGCCGGCATTCTCGATCCTGACGCGGGTACGGCGCGGATTGCCGGCCATGACATCCTGACGGCGCGGATCAGCGCGCAAAGCGCGCTCGGATTTCTCGGCGAAGGCGCGCCGGCCTATGGCGATATGCGGGCCCGCGATTTTCTGGCGTTCATCGCCCGCGCGCGCGGCATGCCGGCCAAAGACATCGCCGACGCCGTGCGTCGCGCCGCGACGGACGCGCAATTGGGCGAGGCGCTCGATCGACCGATCGAGACGCTTTCAAAGGGCTTTAAGCGCCGCGTTGGCCTTGCCGGCGCATTGGTCGCCGATCCGCCGGTGCTGATGCTGGATGAGCCGACCGATGGGCTCGACCCCAATCAGAAAATCGCTGTGCGCGATCTGATCGCGGCGCGCAAAAAGGACAAAGCGATCTTGATCAGCACCCATTCGCTCGAAGAAGTCGAAACCATGTGCGATCGCGCCTTGATCATCGCGTTTGGCCGGATCGTCGCCGAAGGCGATCTTGGCGCGCTGAAAGCGCAAGCGCGCGATGGTCTGCTGGCCAATCTGTTCCGCGATCTGACCCTGGCGCCGTCGGCGGAGGCTGCGTGATGAGTCGCTTGAGTGGATTGTTGGCGGTCTATCGGCGCGAGTTGTCGGGCTATTTCGCGACCCCCGTCGCTTATGTGTTCGTCGCGGTGTTTTTGTTGGCGCTCGGCGCGTTTACCTTCCAGATCGGGCGGTATTTGGACACGGGGCGGGTCGATCTTGCGCCGTTTTTTGTGTTTCACCCGTGGCTTTATGTCGTGTTCATGCCGGCTTTGGCGATGCGGCTATGGGCCGATGAATTGCGGGCCGGGACGTTTGATTTGCTGATGGCGCTGCCGGTGCGGCTGTCGGATTTGGTGCTCGGCAAGTTCTTGGCGGCCTGGACGGTGGCTGCGTTTGCGTTGGCGCTGACCTTGCCGATGTGGCTGACCGCCAATGTGCTCGGCAAGCCGGACAATTCGGCCATTTTGCTGTCTTATGCGATTTCGCTGTTGATGGCGGGCGGCTACATCGCCATCGGCGCGGCGTTTTCGAGCCTCAGCAACAACCAGGTCGTCGCCTTCGTGCTGGCCACGGCGATCGCCTTTGTGTTCACGGCGGCGGGCTTGCCCTTGGTCGCGAGCGCCGTGCGCGATGCGTTCGGCGCGGGCGCTGGCGCGCTGATCGCGCAATTTTCGACGCTCGGCCAATTCGAAGCGGCGCAGCGCGGCGTCTTGGAATTGCGCGCGATCGCCTATTTCGGGCTGCTGATTGGCGCGTTTTTGACCCTGAACGGGGTGTGGGTAGCGGGACGGCGAGGCTAAGAGCGATGCGATCGACGACCTATTCTTGGGCGATCGGGCTGTCGGCTTTGGCGGCCTTTGTCGGCGGCGTCATGGCGACCGATCGGCTGCTGGCGCCGGCGCGGCTCGATTTCACCGAAAACCGCTTGTTCACCTTGGCCAAAGGCACGCAAACGGCGATCGCCGACCTCTCCGAGCCGGTCGAGCTGACGCTGTATTATTCCGCCGCCCGCGCGGCCGATTTCCCGGCGATCCGCGCCTATGGCGCGCGGGTGCGCGAATTGCTGGCGGCGATCGCCGCAAAGGGCGGCGCCAAGGTGCGGTTGGCCGAGATCGACCCCGCGCCGTTTTCCGAGCAAGAAGACCAGGCCATTGCCGAGGGCCTGCAGCCAATCCCGACCGATGACGGCGGCGATCCGATCTATTTTGGCCTGGTCGGGCGCAATGCGCTCGATGAGACGACGGCGATCGCTCAACTCGACCCGGCGCGCGAGCCTTATCTCGAATATGAGATCACCCGGATGTTGGGCGTGCTGGAAGACCCGGCGGCGCCGCGCATCGGCGTGCTGACCAGTTTGCCGCTCGACAGCGGTCCGGGCGGCTTTGCGCGCGATCCAGAGCGGCCGGGTTATGCGATCTGGCGGGCCTTGGATGAAGCCTTCGACGTCACGCGGATTGAGCCGGATTTCACCCAGCTCCCCGCCGATCTCGACGCCTTGCTGATCGCCCATCCGGGCGAGCTCACCGTCGCGCAGAGCTTTGCGATCGAGCAATTTCTGTTCTCGACCGGGCGGGCGCTGATCCTGCTCGATCCGGCGAGTTACATGGCGTTCACGCCCGGACCCAGCGGCCTGCCGTCGGGCGCAGCGCGCGGGTCCTCGGCTTTGGGCGCGTTGACTTCGGCCTGGGGGGTCAGCGTCGGCGATGGCGTGTTGCTCGACCGCACGCGGGCCTTGCCGGTCCAGGCGACCTCGCCCACGGGGCGCGTCGAGGTGATCCCGCATCCGGGCTTTATCCTGACCCCGCCGGCGCAATTGTCGCGCGCGGATTTGACGGTCGCGGCGCTGGCGCGCGGCTTGCATTTTGCCGCGCCTGGATTTGTCGATTACGCGGCGGACGAATTGCCCAATGGACTGAAGGTCGAACGGCTGGTCGCCGCCAGCGACGATACGATGATCATTCCGAGCGCCGAAGCGCTCGGGCCGACCGATCCGCGCACGCTGCTGCGTAATTTCGCCGCCGATGGCGAGACGCGGGCGCTGGCGGTGCGGCTGACCGGCAAATTGCCGAGCGCTTTCGCGGCCGGACCGCCGCCGGGCGTTGATTTGCAAGGCGCCACATTGGGCGCGGCGCAGAACGAGGCTGACATCATCCTGGTCGCCGACAGCGATCTGCTCGACGATTCGCTCTATTTCAACGCGCAAGCCGGCGCCGCCTTCGTCGACAACGCCGCCTTTATCGTTAATGCGCTCGACGTGCTGGCCGGCGGCGAAGCGCTGGTCGGCTTGCGTTCGCGCGCGCCGTCCTTACGGCCGATGGAATTGCTCGATCGCATGCGCGAGAGCGCGCGGGCGCGGCTGTTTCAAACGCAGGCGGCCTTGGAAGGCCAACTCGCCGAGGCTGAAGCCGGCATTGCCGCCATCGAGGCGCAAGGACGGGGGTCGGGCTTTTTTGCCGGCGATCTCAGCGCCAAGCTGACCGAAGAAGAAGAGACCGAGATCGAGCGCTTCCGCGAACGCGTCATCGCCCTGCGCGGCGAATTGCGCGGCATAGAACGGGAATTCCGCAAGGACGTGGCGCGGGTCGAGGGATGGATCGCCGCCATCAATATTTGGCTCGCCCCGATTGGCCTCGCCATTGCCGGGCTTGTCGTCTTCCAATTTCGCCGTCAACATCGTCGGAGCGTCGGATGAGCGAAGCATTGGCCGCACGGCGTCAGCGCAGCGCCATGATCGCGATGGGCATTGCCGTCGCCGCGCTGGCGATCGGCGCGATCGCGCAAATCGCCTTGGGGCCAGCCAAGGCGCCGGTGCGCCTTGATGCGCTTTTGGCGCCGGATTTCGCCGAAGCCGCCCCGCAAATCACGGAAGTCCAGATCGATTTGGCCGAAGGCTCCTACAGCTTGCGGCGCGGCGCCGAAAATTGGGGCCTGGTCGAGCGCGACTTGTTTCCCGTGCGGGCCGATCGGATGAGCGCGCTCGCGCAAGGGCTGGCCGAGTTGAAACTGACCCGCGCTTTGACCGCCGATCCGGAAAAGCTCGACCGTTTGGGCCTCGGCGATCCAGCCGAGGGCGGCGGTGCGGCGCGGCTGCGCTTGCGCAAAGCCGATGGAACGACGGCGTTTGACCAATGGGTGGCGGTGAGCCCGCGCGGCATTTTCGTGCGCGCGCCGGACGCCAAAGCCGCGTTCGCCGCGGATGGAACCCTGCCGCCGCTGCGCGATCCGGCCCAATGGCTCGATTTCAGTTTTTTGAGCTTTTCGCGCGCCGAAATCGCCGCCGTGTCGGTTGCGCGGCCAAATGCAGGCGAGATCGTTATCGTGCAGGACGCCAATACCGGCACGTTTGCGTTGAGCAGCGATAAGGACGCCGTTTCCGCCTCTGCGTTGACCGCGACAGCCTTGGCGCTCAGCCGGCTGCGCCCGCTCGACGTCGCCACAGCGGATCGTTTCTTGAACGCGCGCCCGCAGGCGATCTATCGGATGACGAGCTTGGTTGGCCTGACAGCCACCGCCGCTTTGTTCGACGAGAACGGGCAATATTGGGCGGTCTTGCGGGCCGATCCGGCCGAAGGCGCGACCGATAATGGCAAAACCCGCGCTGACGCCTTCAACGCCCGCGCAGCCGGCTGGGCGTTTCAGATCGCGCAATCCGATTTCGAGGATATGAGCCCGCGCCGCGCCGACCTTGTCGAATGAAATCGCGCCAAACGCCAGTTTCGTCGATTTTTAAGTGATTTGATAAGGCGCCGTCATGTATGGCGATGCTGTCACGCGTCGGCCGGGCGATGGCCAACGCAAGCGGGTGCGCCGTTGGAAAGCGTTTATTGGGTTCTTTCTTGGGCGTGCCACCGGCGGTGCGATCATTGTTATGATGACCGCTTCCGCCCCTATGTGCGCGCGGAATTTCAATCGCTGCTGGCCTCCAGTCAATCGACCTACAAGCGCATCATCTCCAATTTGCCGGAGACTTTTCTCTATCAAGACCCTCATCATCCGCTGCCCGATGGTCGGCCGTCCGAGCGGATCGGTCGGATTATTCTGGCCGGCGGCGAATTGCTGATCGATGGGGTCCGCGAGGGCCTGCTTTATCCCTGCCTGGATGAAATCCAGAACAAATATTGGGGCCTCGAAGCCCGAATTACCGTTCAGACCACCGGCGATTTGTTGACGCTGCAATATATCGAAGAAATGCTTGAGCGCGGCGTCTGGATGATCGCCGTTTCGGGGATGGATGATTTCCATGTCGGGCTAGAGGGCGACAAGCGCCTTGGCTTGATGGAGCGCATTCGCGGCATGATGGCCGCGGCTGGGGTGCGCGAAGTCGTCATGGGCAAGGGTCAAGAAAGCTACCTCACCGAGGCCGGGCCGTTTTTCCTGTTTTTCGGCGCTCAACCGAAATCCTGGATCGGCGAGATTTGGCCGCGCGGTCGGGCTTGGTCGAATTCCTTGTCGAGCGCCGATTATTCGGTGAACTTTTGCGCGCGCTGGTCCGGCGGCAAGAATTTTCTCAATCATGGCCAAGCCGGCGCTGAAGTCGCGATCGAACCGAATGGCGATGTCTATCCCTGCTGCATGAAAACCAAGGTTGCGCTCGGCAACCTGACCGAAGAACGCTTGACCGACATTCTCGACAGCTTGAAAGGCCATCCGGCGTTTGAGGCGATCAATGCCGGCGATCCAGAGCGGATGGGCGAATATCTCGATTGGGACCGCGCCCGCTTTCAGGCGGAGTCGGCGATAACGCGCCCCGACGGCGCGGCCTACGCCAATCTTTGCATGGGCTGCGATGCGTTTTTCGCGGCGCATTTGGGGGAAATCACCCAGAAATTACGCTCGGAGCGGTTGGCCGAAGGCGCCCGCCGTCTGGCCGCCCGCAAAGCGCGATTTGATCCCACCGCCGGGCTTTTCCCGGAATAGGACAGGCCAAGTCGGGCCGAATCGTGTATCAGGTGAGAAATTCTCGATCGACCTCGCGCTCGGGCCTGCGGCGGAACACATCATGGATGCCTTGACCTTATCGGCACTTATCGGTTCGCGCATTTGTCATGATACGCTGACGCCGGTCGGCTCCATCAATAATGGCTTTGAGATCCTCGACGATCCAACGACGCCCGAGGAGATGAAAAAAAGCGTCCTGGCGATGATCCAGGACGCGGTGCGCAGCGCGCATGCGCGGCTGACCTTCTCGCGGATGGCGTTCGGCACGGCGCTGCAAGGCGGTCAGGAAGGCTCCATCGCGCAATTGCACGAAATTCGTGAATTGCTGAGCAATATGTTTTCGTTGGTGCGGCCGGCGCTGGCGTGGCGCACGAGCGAGACCTCGGCGCCGCCGGCGATGGCCCGAATGATCCTGACGCTGGCGTGGCTTGGGCATGAATGCGTGCCGCGCGGCGGCGAAGTCGGCGTCTATTACAGCGAAGAGGGCGACAGCTACCGCGCTGAAATTCGCTGCATTGGCGACCGCGCCCATGTGCCGGACATGGTGCTGGCCGGGTTGCGAGGCGATGAAGCGGCCGCTTTGGCCAACAAAGCCGCCGTCGTGCCGTTTTTTATCGCGTTATTGCTGGCGGAAAATGCCGCGCAGATGGAGTGGGATCAGCGCAAAGGCGCAACCAGCCAGGACGATGTGGTGGCGTTCCGCGTGCAGATGCGCAAGACGAATGCGCAAACGCGCTGATCGGGTGGGGTCTCTGCCCCGGAAAAACAAAATTTTACTGGACGGCGATTTTTCAGCGTAAAATTAACGTCGATCGAGTCATGTGGCCTGACAGACGGCGCGCCGGTTCGATTTGGCGCGCGCCTATAGGGTGACAGCGCCATGGATGACTTGCTGAGCGAGTTCCTGACGGAAACGGCCGAAAGCCTCGACGTTATCGACAATGAATTGGTCCGGTTCGAGGCTGATCCAGGCGATCGGGCGACGCTCAACAACATTTTCCGCCTGGTTCATACGATCAAGGGGACATGCGGCTTTTTGGGGCTGCCGCGATTAGAGGCGCTTGCCCATGCTGGCGAGACCCTGCTGGGGCGCTATCGCGACGGGACATTGTTCCCGACCGAGCAGACCGTGTCACTGGTGCTCGACTCGATCGATCGGATCAAATCGATCCTCTCCCATCTCGAGGGGGCCGGCGCCGAACCGAATGGCCACGACCGTGATCTGATTGATCTGCTCGAAGCGGCCGCTGAGGGCAAGTTAAAGAGCAATTCTCCACCGGCGCCAAGCGCCGCGCCCGTTGCTGTTCCGGCAAATCCGGCCAAGAAACCCGCCCCGGCCAATCTTGGCCCGGGCGAGCGCTGGGACGAAGACCTTGGCCGCGTGTTGCGCCCGGGCGAAGTCTCGCTCGCCGAGCTGGAAGCCGCGTTCAACGCCGTTGACGCCGAAGAGATCAAAGCGGAGCCTGCCGCTGCGCCCGCGCCGGTCGTCAGCGCAGCGCCGACGGCGCCGCCAGCGATCGTTGAACCGCCGCGAGTCGAACCGACCCGGCCGATCATGCTCGAAGATGACGCCGACGACGGCGCGCGCGCCAAGGGCGAAGGCCCGCAGACCAACGCGACCTTGCGCGTGCCGGTCGACGTGCTCGAAGACATGATGACGCTGGTCTCTGAATTGGTGCTGACCCGCAACCAATTGCTGCAAATGGTGCGCAGCAGCAATGACAGCCAGTTCAAAGCGCCGCTGCAACGTTTGTCGGCGATTACCGGCGAGTTGCAAGACGGCGTCATGAAAACCCGCATGCAGCCGATCGGCAATGCCTGGAAGAAAATCCCGCGGATCGTGCGCGACGCCGCCCGCGACCTTGGCAAGAAGATCGACCTGGTCATGGAAGGCGAGGCGACCGAGCTTGATCGCCAAGTGCTCGAGCTGATCAAGGATCCGCTCACCCACATGATCCGCAATTCTTGCGATCACGGCTTGGAACGGCCGGATGTGCGCGTCGGGGCCGGCAAGCCGGAAACCGGCACGATCCGCCTCGTCGCCTATCACGAAGGCGGCCATATCATTGTGCAATTGAGCGATGACGGCGCTGGCCTCAACACCAAGCGCATCCGCGAAAAAGGTCTTGAGAAGGGCCTGATTGCCGCCGCGGACGCCGACACGATGTCGGATGCGGAAATCCACCGCTTGATCTTCGCGCCCGGCTTTTCGACGGCGGCGCAGGTCACCAACATGTCAGGCCGCGGCGTCGGCATGGATGTGGTGAAAACCAATATCGATGCGATTGGCGGCGTCATTGAGCTCGACAGCCGCGCTGGTCAAGGAACGGTCTTTACGATCAAGATCCCGCTGACCTTGGCGATCGTGTCGGCCTTGATCCTCGGCGCCTCCGGCATGCGCTTTGCGCTGCCGCAATTGGCGGTCGTCGAGTTGGTCCGCGTGTCCGGCCAAGGCGCCAACAAGATCGAGCATATCCACAACACCCGCGTGCTGCGCCTGCGGGACAAATTGCTGCCTTTGGTCGATCTCAGCGTCATGCTGGGCCTAACCTCGGCTGCGCGGCCCGGTCGCGCCCAATTCGTCGTGGTGATGCAGGTCGGCGCCAATCGCTTCGGCATGGTGGTCGATGAGGTGTTCGACACCGAGGAAATTGTCGTCAAGCCGGTCGCCAGCGTGCTGCGCGGTCTTTCCATGTATCAAGGCGCGACGATCCTGGGCGATGGCTCGGTGATCATGATTGTGGACCCGAACGGTGTTTCGCGGACGATGTCCTCGGCGACCATGGCGGCGATGCGCGCCAATGTCGCGGAAACCGTCCAGCAACAGACCGCCTCCGACGCGATCAGTCTGCTGGTGTTCAAAGCCGGCGGCGAAGAGCCGCGCGCGGTGCCGCTGTCACTGGTCACGCGCTTGGAAGAGCTCGACGTTGCAACGCTCGAGCCGACCCGCCGCGGCCGCGTCGTACAATATCGCGGTCAATTGATGCCGGTCATCCACCCGGCCGGCGAGTACGCCTTCCGCAGCGAAGGCCGCCAGCCGATCCTCGTCTTCACTTATGAGGGTCGCACGATCGGCCTCGCGGTCGACGCCATTGTCGATATCATCCACGAGCCGTTGAAAGTCCAATTGGCCGATTCAACGCCGGGCGTGATGGGGACAGCCGTCCTGCGCGGCAAGGCGACGGAGGTCATCGAACTCGGCTATCATTTGGAAATGGCGACCGATTCGTGGAGCTTCGGCGCCGCCGCGGCTCAACGCTCGGTGCTGTTGGTCGAAGCCAATCCGTTCTTCCGCAACATGATGACGCCGTTGCTGCAAGCGGCGGGCTATCGCGTCACCGGCGTTGACAACGCCAAAGCGGCCTCGGCGCAGATGGAAGCCGGCGGTCAGTTTGACGTTGTGCTCGCCGACATCGATGACGCCGCCATGCGCGCCGAACTCGCAGAGACCTTGCGCAATTCCCCGGCTGGCGACTCGATTGCGCGTCTTGGCCTCACCAAGACAGATGCGCGCGACCCCGCTTTTGGCGATGCGGTGCGCAAGACCGACCGCGCCGGCCTGCTCGCCGCGCTCGATTATCTCGTTAAAACCCAGGAGAAAGCCGCATGAGCGCCGCTGTTTCCCAAGACTTGCGTGAATATGTGACTTTGGTGGTCGGCGATTATTTGTTCGGCGCCGAAGTCAGCCGCGTGCGCGACGTCTTTGACCCGCAAAACATCACGCCGGTGCCGCTCGCCCCGAAAGTCGTGGCCGGCCTGTTGAACCTGCGCGGCCGAATCGTCACGGCGATCGAAGCGCGCGAGCGGCTCGGCATGCCTGGCCGCCCCGGCGAAGCGCCGCGCATGGCGGTTGGGGTGGAGCGCAATGATGAATATTTCAGCTTGATCGTCGATGGCGTTGGCGAAGTGTTGAAATTGGACCCGGCGACGATCGAAGCGAATCCAAGCAATCTCGACACGACGTGGAAAGACTTGTCGACCGGGGTTTACCAATTAGACGGCAAATTGCTGATCGCGCTGGACCTCGAGCGGATGCTCGATTGCGCGCCGGTTCACTGATCTGGCGCTGAGAGGGAAAGGGACCGACCGATGAAAACATGCTTGGTGGTCGATGACAGCCGCGTCGTTCGCAAAGTGGCGCGGCGCATTCTGGAAGAAATGCGCTTCGATATTTCCGAAGCGGCCGATGGCATGGAAGCGCTCGAGCGCTGCCGTGGCGGCATGCCGGATGCGATCCTGCTCGATTGGAACATGCCGGTGATGAACGGCATCGATTTCTTGCGGGCGCTGCGGCGCGAACAAGGCGGGGAAAAGCCGGTCGTGGTGTTCTGCACGACCGAAAACGACATGGACCATATCGCCGAAGCGATCCGTTCCGGCGCCAATGAGTACATCATGAAGCCGTTCGACAGCGAAATTCTCGAATCGAAATTCGCCGAAGTCGGACTGGTCTGATTTTCCGCCGCGCGTTTGAAAGCCACTGACATGACCACGCCTGCGTCTCGCCCTGCCGCCGCCCCCAAAATCCGCGCGATGATCGCCGAGGATTCCGCTGTGGTGCGCGGCTTGATGCTGCGCTGGCTGGAAGCCGAGCCAGATATCGAGATCGTCGCTTTGGCCTCGAATGGCCGCGAGGCGGTGCGCAAGGTCGGCGAAGCCAAGCCCGATGTCGCCATCCTCGACGTTGAAATGCCGGAAATGGACGGCATCGAAGCGCTGCCGCATATGCTGAAGGCCGTGCCAGGCCTTGCCGTTATCATGGCTTCCACCCTGACCAGGCGCAATGCGACGATCACCATGCGCGCGCTGGAATTGGGCGCGGCCGATTATCTGCCCAAGCCTGAAGCGGGCTCGATGGTGTCGGCCGCCGATTACAAGCGCGAGCTGATTTCCAAGATTCGCGGCCTCGCCCAAATCCGAACCAAACCGCCAGCCTTGGCGGCCGGCGCATCCGCCGCGCCGCGCGCCGCAAGTTTGACGCGGGCCACCGCAGCTGCGATCCCATCGGGGTTTCGCCCAGAAATCCTTGTCATCGGCTCCTCGACCGGCGGTCCGCAAGCCTTGCGCGCGGTGTTGGAGAAATTACCGGCCCGCTTTCCGCTGCCGATCCTGATCGTCCAACATATGCCGGCAATGTTCACGGCGATTTTGGCCGAGCAATTGGACAAAGCCACCCCCTTTGCCGTCACCGAGGCGAGCGATGGCCAACCCTTCCGCCCCGGTCAGGCGCTGGTCGCGCCGGGCGGTCAACATATGCGGATCGCCTTGCGCCATGGCGCGCCGGTGATTGCGCTCGACCAAAGCCCGCCGGTGAATTTTTGCCGACCGGCGGTCGATCCCTTGTTCGACAGCGCCGCCGAGGCCTTCGGGCCGCGCACGTTGGCTGTTGTGTTGACCGGCATGGGCCATGACGGCCGCGACGGCGCGCGCACGATCGTCGGCAAAGGCGGGGTCGTGCTCGCCCAGGACGAAGCGACGTCGACCGTGTGGGGAATGCCGGGCGCTGTGGCGCAAGCGGGCTTGGCGGCGGCGATCAAACCGCTCGGCGAGATGGCCGCTTTTGTGCAAACCATTGTTTCGGGAGGGGCGCGATGACGCCGCAAGATTTCGACTTTCTCGCGCAATTGCTCCGCCAGCGCTCGGGTCTCGTGCTGACGCCGGACAAATCCTATTTGATCGAAAGCCGTCTGGCGCCGGTCGCTCGTCGCGAGGGGATGAATTCCGTTGACGACCTGATTGCAACGATACGCGCCCGCCGCGATGAGCGGATCGTTTGGTCGATCGTCGATGCGATGACCACCAATGAGACGTTTTTTTTCCGCGACAAAGCCCCATTCGATCTATTGCGCGATGTGGTGCTCCCCGATCTGACCAGTAAACGCGGCGGCGGCGGCAAATTGCGCGTCTGGTGCGCGGCCGCCTCGACCGGGCAAGAGCCCTATTCGATTGCGATGACGATCGATCAAGCTCCCCAAATCCACAAAGGCGCGATGGTGGAGATCGTCGGCACCGACATTTCGCCGCGCGTTTTGGAGAAAGCCAAATCCGGCCTCTATAGCCAATTTGAAGTGCAGCGCGGGCTGCCGATCCAATTGCTGATGCGTTATTTCGACAAGATCGATGAATCCTGGCGCCTGAAGGACTCGATCCGTTCGACCGTGCAATATCGCACCCAGAATTTGCTGGAAGACTTTCGCGGACTAGGCAAATTCGATGTGATTTTCTGCCGCAATGTGCTGATTTATTTCGACGGGGCGAGCAAGACCAATGTGTTGGAGCGCTTGGCGCAGCAGCTCAATGACGACGGCGCTTTGATCCTCGGCGCGGCCGAGACCGTCATGGGCATTACGGACGCCTTCCGGGCCGCCTCGGGCCATCGCGGGCTTTATTTGCGCAATCCGGGTTGGCGCCGGGCGGCGTAACCTAATCCGTAGGCTTGGCCCGCAAGAATACGTAAAACGCTCCGTCCCCGCCATGCCGGCGATGCGCGGGCGCAATGCCAGCCAATACCGAGCGGACCGGATTTTGCGCAATCCATTCGGGAAAGCGACGGCGCAAAATGCCGCGCGGGCTGGCGAACAGATCGGCATGCGGATGTTCGCGCGGTTTGCCCGTGATAACCAGCACGCAGCGGCGCCCCATGGCGTGAGCTTCCAGCAGAAACGCGGCCAATGCCGCCTCGGCTTGCGATTGCGTCATGCCGTGCAAATCAAGGCGGGCGTCGATGTCGACCCGGCCGCGGCGCACGCGACGTTCTTGGCCGCGATCGGCCGGCGGGGCGAGCCGCGCTGGCTTTGTGGCCGGGGCAGGCGCGACCATTCGGCCAGCAGCTTTTGCCGGCTGAGCGGGTGTTGAAGGCGTCGGGGGGGCTTCGTCCGCAATCTCCGGCAACGCTTTGCCCGGCAACGGCGTTACCGTTTGGGCGACCGCTCGCCACAAACGCAAATCGGCATGGCTGATGCCGCGCCCGCGTTTCACGGCGCTGTCGCCGCCACGCGCGGATCGAGCCCCTTCGGCAGCAGCACGACCCAATCCACCGGCGTTGTAATCCGTTCGGCGGCGCGCCCCGCCGCCGCGCCTGACCCGTAATAGAGATCGCCGCGCAAAGGCCCCAGAATGGCGCCGCCCTCGTCTTGCGCGATAACCAGGCCGGAAAACGCGGCGCTTTTGATCAAAAACGGCGCGCCAAAGGCGTGAAAGGCGCGATCAACCGCCAAACTGCCCAAGGGGGTCAACGGCAATCCTGCTGCGCCTTTGGGTCCCGGCGCGCGCGCATCGATCGGCTCCGCAGTGAAAAACACCATGCGGGGATTGAGCGCGAGCGCGGCGCGCGCCGCTTCTGGCCCGATCGCGTCAAAATGCGCGCGCAAGCCGGCTGCATTCGCGTTGGCCGCCGCCAGCGCGCCGTTCTCGACCAGCGCCCGCGTCACCGAGCGAAACGGCCATTGATTATGCCCGGCAAAGCCCGCCCGGATCGCGTCATTGTCGGCAAAGCGCAGCTGGCCCGAGCCTTGCACCTGCAGCACATAGAGATCGGCCGGGTGCAAGAAACCGAGCGCGCGGGCCGGCTCATCGGGGATTTGCGCGCGCGGCGGGGCCGGGACCAGTCGCCCCGCCTCAACCTTGCCGTAAAAAGCGCGCCCCGCCAGGGTCGGGTCAAAATCGCCCAATTGAATGCGCGTTAGCCAAGCGGGCGGCGCCGGCACGGGCGCCCATTGGCTCGACGACGGTGCGCGCGCGGCATCGAACACCGGCTCATAATAGGCCGTGAGCCGGTTCGGCGGATCGACCGGATCCGCGCTCAAAACAAAAGCGTCAAACGCCGCCAGGAAAAACCCGCGCGCGATCATCGCATCCGACAATGGGGGCACGGCCGCGCAGGCCGGCCCCCAATCTTGGACGCGCCCGGCATAAGCCGCCCGTGGATTGAGCAGAACGGCCGGATCGGCCCGCTCCCAGGCCGCGCATTGGCGACGAAAAGCGGCCAAAGCCGGCTCCGGGTCGAGATCGCCAAGCGCCGCAGCCAAATCGATTGGCGCGAAGGACAAAACGGGTCGCGGCGGGGCAAGCGGCGTTTCCGCAGCGCACGGCGGACAAATGGGCGCCTCAAGCGACGGGGATGAAGACTCGGCGCAACCGGCGATCAGCAGCGCCGCGACGGTGGCAAAGCCGCGCCTCTTCATGGAACTCATAAAGCTCCTCGACATGAGTGATTTTGCGCGTGGTTCGGGTGAGTCCAACATTTGCTCACCGACCTGTGGCAAGCGACGCAAATGTTGAAGCCGGGCCACTCGTCCCTTATTGGGCCGGCGCGACCGCGCTCAGCCGCCAGTTTGGATCGCGCGACCGCAAGTCGCGCTCGAACGTCCAGACCTGCTTCTCCAAACTGACATTGTCATCGGCCGCCGCAAATGAGCCGTGGAACAACACGCTGACCTTGCCGGTTCCGCCATCAACCTCGGCGTCGACGATATCGGCTTTGCGCAAGGTCACAAAACGCGGCGCAACCGCGTCCGGACCGCGCGCATCGATCGCGCCGGCATAAGCGTCAAAGACGTCATCGGCCAAAAGCGGGCGCAACGCCTGTTTGTCACCAGCCGAAAAGGCGTTGGCGATGATCTCATAGGCGGCGCGTGCGCCGGTCAAAAAGCCTTCCGGCGAAAAATGGCTGTCGATCGCGGCAATCGCTTCGAGCCCGCCGGCGGCGGGCCCGGTGAAGGCGGGGCGGATCCGCGCGCCCGGGGTGGGCGCTTCGCCGGTTGGGCGCGGCGCGTCGGCTTGCCCTTCGCGCGCCATCGAACCCGTTTTGCGCCCGAACGCCGCATAGAGCCGCGCGACGATGAACAACGCGACCGCTGCAAACACGATCAATTCGATGATGACCATTGGCCTTGGCTTTCGGCTTCTTTTAGAACACGCATCGGCCATCGCCATGATCAGCATTGGCCCCGACGGCTAATCTCGGCGTTGGGCGGGCGAAAGGCAAGTGCATTGCCGAAATTCCTGGCAATTGCGGCACATTTGTCGACCCGTTATCGAGACCGCCCATTATTCCGGTAACGCGCCTCGGAACCAAGGATTGCGGTCGAGGCGGCGGGCGTGTTAGCGCCCCCGCACATGATCTGCGCCAATTGATCGCAAAGAGGGATGTATGACCGACGTAACCGCTGCTCCTGAGAACGGCGCCGCCCCGATGGGGCCGCAAATCCGGGTGCTTTCGCAATTTGTGAAGGATCTGTCCTTCGAAAACCCGGCTTTGGCGCAATTAGAGGCCGGCCCGCAGCCCTCGATCGATCTCGGCATCGACGTTAAAGCCGAACCGCTGCAGCAGCAGGACGCGATCTATAACGTCGATTTGAAAATGACCGCGCGGGCGACGCGCAATGGCCAAGTCATTTTCCTGGCCGAACTGGTTTATGCGAGCGTTTTCCAAATGCGCAACGTGCCGGCGGCCGATCTCGAGCCGATCCTGCTGATCGAGTGCCCGCGGCTGATGTTCCCCTTTGCCCGTCGCATTTTGGCCGAAGTCACCCGCGAGGGCGGTTATCCGCCGCTGTTGGTCGATCCGATCGATTTCGTTGCGCTATATCGCCAGCAAGTCCAGCACCGGGCCGGGCGCGGGTCTGAGTCGGCAAGTTAGAGCATGAGGCGATTTATCGAAATCGCCCCATGTTCTCGTTTTTACGTGGTCGCGCCGGGTGATCGAAAATCCGGGTTCCACTTTTTCGACCGGCGCTCTAGGCTGGGCGATCGCCGGCGCCGACCCGTTCGCGCAAGCGGCCGATAAAAGCCTCGAACGCGCCGGAATCGGCCAGCCGCGCCGCCAGATCGCGCACCCGCGCGCCATTGGTGTCGGGCGCTTCGACCAGTGCGCGAAACGCTTCGGCCTCGATCGACCGCGCCATCGCCGCCCCATATTTTTGCGCGATCGCGCGCACCAGGCTCTCGTCATCGGCAAGATTGGCGGCGATCGCCGCTCTTAAAATCGTCACGGCGGCGTTTTGATCGGGGATGGCCGGCGGATCGCCAATCGCGGTCATCAAGGCTTGCGCCGCCAGCCGCCAATTGCCGGCGCGCCAATGGATTTCGGCCCGCAGATTTTGCGCTTCAGCGCCAGCAACCCCGTCCAGCAATTCAAGCGCATGGTCCGGGCGGCCCAATTCCGACAAGGCGGCGGCTTCCAGCAGGCGCCGCTCGCGCAAAATCTCCTCCGGATAGCCCGGTTGGCGGGTTGTTTGCAGCGCTTCGAGGGCTTTGTCAGGCTTATTGTCGAACAAATAGACGGCAGCCAGATCCGCCGCCAGCTTGGCGCGGCCAAGTCCTTGCGCGCGATTAAATGTCTGATGGGACAGCAATTCGGCGGCTTGGGTCAACAGATCAAAGGCGATCAGGCGATCGACCAGGCGCCTCGTCATGATGTCGCCATTGCCGCCCAGCGGGGTCAAATCGCGAAATTCGTAAAAAAGACCGACCGCTTGTACGGGATCGAGCCGGTCGGCGCCGCCGCGCAGGAACAAGTCCTCAAAGACCTTGCCCGCGCCGATACGCAATTGGCGGGCGGCTTCCGTATCCGGATTGCGCAGCGAGGTGTTCCATAGGCTCGACAGCGCCTCGCGATAGCGCCCGAGATCAGCGTAGACCTCGCCCAAATGCTGGCCGAGCATGGCTTCCAGCCCATCGCCGCGCCATAAAAATTGCGCGCCGGAGAGCTCGTCGAGCGCCTGCTCGGCCGTGATCGCCTTGGATTTGCGTTGCATGTCGACGCGCGCGATCAGCGCGCGCAGCGCCACCGCGCCGTAAGGGTGGCGCTCGAGAGCCGCAAAGGCGGTCAAAGCGGCGGCGCTGTCGCCCCGCAAACGGGCAATCTCGGCCGTGACGAATTCGGCGACGCCGCGCGTCGCTGACGCCGCATCGGCGGGGATTTCGCCAACAAATTGCTCGGCGGTCGCCAAATCGCCCGCAATCAGCGCCGCTTCGGCGATCGTAGCGGCAAAGCGGTCGCGCCATTCGCCAGTATAATAAGAGAAAGCTTGAACGCCATTGGCGAACTCGATGCGGGCTTGCGCCCAATCGCCAATCTGGAAACGCGCAAAGCCGCGCCACAAGGCGGCTGACGGGTCCTCACGCAGACCGCTGGCGCTGGCCGTCACCAACGCCTCTTGATAGCGCCCGACCATGGTCTGCGCCGCCAGTTTCAGCGCCATGAAATGCGCATCGCGCGTCAGCTCGACATCGGCGGCTTCGGCAACCCGCGCGAGGCCCAATGCTTCATGCGCCAGCCCTGCGCCGATCATGCCGCGTAGATAATCGAGCCGCGCTTCGGTGCCGTCCGGCCCGGGATCGGCATTAGCGGCGATGCGGGCCAATTGCGCGAGCTCGTCATAAACGCTCTGCCCCGACTGACCAGGTCGCCAAGCGGCAAAATCGACATGGGTGGTCCGCAAGGGGCGATCGCCGCCCAGCTCGGCCAAGGCGCTGGGCGTCAGCACCAGCCCGTCGCGCGCGGTAATGACCAAGCCATCCGGGATCGGACGCGCGTCAATCCCGTCTGACAGCCGCGCCAGCACCACGCCGTGCAAGGTTGGCAGCATTTGCACTTGCAGCAAATTGCGTTGGTCGGTGATCGCTTTGACCGGCCCAAAGGCCGGCGCAATGACGACGTCATCGCCGGTTTGCGGCAATTTCACCCGAATGGGGGCGGCAAAGCTGCCGCCGCTGACGCGTAAGCCTTCGGGGACGCGGGAAATCGCATAGGTCTGCCTGGTCGGCGCTACATTGGCGCGGATGTCGAGCCGCCAGCCGCCTTGCTCTTGCACTAACGTCGCCAGCCGTCCGGGCGCCATGTCGATCTGCAACAAGCCGATGTCCTCGGCCGCGAT
>DHHV01000107.1:23925-24085 GCA_002403455.1 Hyphomonadaceae bacterium UBA4763
CCCCGCCAATGGCGCCGGCGTCCAAGGTCATCGGCGCGCCGAATGCCACATAAAGCGCCCCGGCATGCTGGAAGGCGGCGGCCGGCACCTCGCCTTGAAAGGCGAAGGACAATTGATAGCCGCCTTGGCGCACCGCGCCGGTCGGACGCACGATGCCTTG
>DHHV01000058.1:0-8830 GCA_002403455.1 Hyphomonadaceae bacterium UBA4763
GGCAAGCGGATCGCCCAGCGTCGACAATTCCCAGTCGAGCACGGCGGTCACGCGCGGCGCGTCGCCCGCGAAGATCATGTTGTCGATCCGGTAGTCGCCATGGACGATCGAGGTCCGCGTCTGCTCGGGGAGCGTTGCCGGCAGCCATTCGATCAGCGCCTCCACATCGGGCATGTGCTCGGTCTCGGACGCGCGATATTGCTTCGTCCAGCGCGCGACCTGGCGTTCGAAATAATTGCCGGGCTTGCCGTAATCGCTCAGGCCCGCGGCCGCATAATCGGTATTGTGGAGCGCGGCGAGCGTGTCGATCATCGCGTCGTAAATGCCCTGGCGCCCATCGGGGGTCATGCCCGGCAGCCCGCCGTCCCAGAGGTTGCGGCCCTCGACCAGCCCCATCACATAGAATTTCGCACCGATCACCTCGGGATCGTCGCAAAGGCCATAAGGGCGCGGCACCGGGAAGCCGGTAGGGTAGAGCCCCGCGATCAGAAGATATTCGCGGTCGACCGCATGGGCGCTCGGCAGCAATCTGCCGAAAGGCTGCCGGCGGAGCACATAGGCGCCGCCGGGGGTATCGATGCGGTAGGTCGGGTTCGACTGGCCGCCCTTGAACTTGGCGAGCGTCACCGGGCCCTTGGCGCCGGGAATGTTCGCCTCCATCCAGGCGCCGATCTTCGCCGCATCGATCGTGTCGTCGGCGGGAACGGGCATAGTGCCGACCATGGTGGTGGCCGCACTTTCGGCTGAACTTTGGCTCATATTGTCTCCCACGCCCCGCTTTCGTCACTTAACAAGCCCGGCGCGTAACTATAGCGAGGGTAACGCCGGCCCTCAGCGGAGTGAAGCTCATGGCAATGCGAAGTGCGGTGCGTCGTACGAGCGCCGACAATCAGGGCTAGCCGCGCGCGCATCAACCGAAGCGGATCACCGAGCGCACGCTGTCGCCCTGCCGCAGCTTCGCAAAGGCCTGATTGACGTCTTCGAGCCCGATTTCCTCGGCCACCATCGTGTCGAGATCGAGCCGCCCGTCGAGATACATGTCAACCAGCCGCGGCATGTCGATCGGGAAGCGCGTGGAGCCGAGCAGCGATCCTTGCAGCTTCTTGCCGGCAAGAAAGCTCGGCCCCGGCAGGCTGACGACCTTGCCCGGTGCGATCATGCCCAAAATGGTGGCGGTGCCGCCGCGCTTCAGGATTGTCCAGGCAAGCTCGGCGGTTTCAGGCCGGCCCACCGCTTCGATCGCATAATCGACGCCACCGCCGGTGAGCGCGGCGAGTTTCTTGCCCAGATCGGGCTCTTCGGGCGCGAAGCCGTGCGTGGCGCCGAGCCGCTCCGCCAGCGCGCGCTTGTCCGCCACCGGATCAATGGCGATGATCTGCCCCGCGCCGGCAATCTTGGCGGCGTTGATGGCGGGCGGGCGCGCCCCCCCCCCCCCCCCCCCCTTCCCGCCCCCCCCCCCCCCCCGCCGCAAAGGCCGCCGCGATCGCCTCGCCCGCCTCCGCTAAGGTCACCGCGCTCCGCGCCAGCTCCTCCGGCTGCGTCGGCCCCAAGGGCGCCGCCCCTTCGCCGGCCTCCAGCAGCGCGCTCAGCGCCGCCAGCACCTGCCGCGCGCTTGGCTTGGACAGCCGCGCCACCAGGTCCTGAAAATCGCGCGCCCCCAGTATCGTCTCGATCTGCGCCAGCGCCCCCAAGGTCAGGCAGAGCCGCCGCTCGCGCCCACCCAATCGCCGCACGATCTCGCCGCGCGCCGCATTTGCGAGGATCATCCGCCGTCTCCCCAAAAGCCCGCTTAAATTGCTGTAAAGGCGACCGGCCCCGCCGACGCCAAGGTCAGCGAGAATCGCGCCTCCGCGTCGTAATCGCCGGAATATTCCAGATTGCTGATCAGAAAACGCCCACTCAGCACGCCGAAATCGGGCAGGATCAATTGCCAATTCGCCGCCCGCTGCGCAAAGAACGCCTCGCGCGCTAGAGCGTCTGAGGCGCTGTCCTTGAACAGACCCGCCCCCGTCACCGTGGCGCTTTTCACGCCCGCCCCGCTTAGCAATTCGCGCCAGGCCTCGACGCTGTCGCTATCGGTCGCATCGACGCTATCGGCCGCCAGCGCGATCGTCTTGGCTCGCAAGCCGCCGATCGTAACAAAGCTTTCCGGCTGTCCGCCATCGCCGATCTTCAACAGAATATCGCGTCCCTTTTGGCCGGCCATGCCGCGCCCTCCTTTTGCTGTCGTGAATGCCCAAAGCCCGTCAGACCAGCTCGGTCAGCGCCCGCAGGCGCACCAGACCCAAAAACCCGCTTAAATCGGCGTTGCGGACCACATCGGCATAGACCACCGCCGCCAGCACCAGGCGCCGACCGGCAATCGCGATCGGCTGGTGGTGCAAGACCGCCCGCAGCCGGGCGATGATCGCCATCGCCTCGCGCCGCGCCGCGCGGCTATAGACATGCAGCGTCAGTCGTTGCTCGAGCCCCTCGCTCAGCGCCGCCTCGTAGGGGAGGCTCTCGACCCGCGCGATCGCGATCGCCGGATAAGGGGCCCGCCTGGGCGGCGCATCGAAAATCCGCCGGCCCTCGCCCAGCAGCGCTGCGAGCGCGGCATCGGCCTCGAGCGCCGCGATCACCGCGCTTTGCAGCGCCCAATCGGGGCCAAACGCCCCGTTTGACCCGTCAGCCATCGTCCGTCTCCACGCAGATCAAGTCGGCCAAGCCATCGCCGCCAATCGGCTCGAGCCGCGCCAGAACGGCGAGCATTCGGCCCGCGCCTAAACTCACCCGCCATCCGGCTTGCCCGGGGCAGGGGGCTCGCACCCGCAGCCGATAGCGCCCCTTGGCCAGCACATGGCCGTCGCGGTCGTCTTCGCCGGCCCCGATCGGCGCCACCGCAGCCCAGGCCTTGCCGGCCTCGACAAAAGCCGCCGTCTCGCCGCCGCCTTCGATCAGGCTCGGCTCTGGCCGCCACAGCCCGATCCGCTGGCGCAATTTCGCGACGCTCACAGCCGCACCGGCCGGTAAGGCGCGATCAGCCGCCGCCAGGCGCCTTGCGCGCTGTTGCTCTCGCCGCGCTCATACAGCTCGCGCACCCGCTGCAAGACCGCCTCGCGCAATTCGGCCGGAACCTCGGCCGCCATTTCGCCAAAGCCCGCCTCGAACTCGATTTCCAATTCCGCCCCGCCGACCAGGATCGGCGGCCCGGCCGGAAAGCTGACCCGCGCCGAAAACCCGTCGGCGACCCGAAACGCCTCCGCGCCTAGATCGCGCAAGCGGCCATCGGCCTCGACGATCCGCACCGCCAGCACGGCCATCACCGGGCGCACGCTCAAACAAAACCCGCCAAACATATCGGCCGGCCGGCCTGCCCCGATTCGCTCGACAAAGCGCTGGCGGATCAAGGCCAGCGCCGCCGCCGCCTCGATCTGCGCCGTCGCGGCGGCGATCTGGGAATCGATCAAACCGTCTTCGTCGTCGTGGTCGATCCGCAGAAAGACTTTCGCCTCGGTGCGCGACACCGCCATCGCGCTTGGCGAAGCAAGGCGTTCCAGGCTCATCGCCCCCTCCATTTTTCAGCAAAAATCGACGGGCGCTCACAAGACGCGCGCGCCCGTCCCGCTTTCGTTTACGACGCCGAGAAGCGCAGCACCTTGATCGCGTCGAAATCCTGCACGCCGCCGCCGACGCGCTTGGTCACGTAGAACAACACGAAGGGCTTGGCCGAATAGGGATCGCGCAGCACCCGCGTGCCTTGCCGGTCGACAATCAAATACCCGCGTTCAAAATCGCCAAAAGCGATCGCCGCCGCATTGGCGCCGATATCGGGCATTTCCTCGATCTCGGTGATTGGGTAGCCGAGCAAACTCGGCCCGGTCCCGTTCGGCCCGGTCGGGCTGAACAAATAATCGCCGTCGGCGTCTTTCAGCTTGCGCACTGCCGACAAGGTCTTGCGGTTCATCACAAAGCGCCCGCGCGCCCGATAGCGCGCTTTCGGCGCATAAACGAGGTCGAGCAAGCGATCGGCCGGATTGGCCGCCGCAAACGCCCCCGCCGCGCCCGAGGCGATGTAACCGATATTGCCCCAGCTATGGGTGGCGTCCGCCACCAAGGTGTAATTCAAAAACCCGCGCGGCCGGCCATTGCCGTCGCCCGACACGAAGGCCGTGCTTTCTTGCTGCGCAAAGGCGCCCTCGACCTCGCTGGCGATCCATTCCTCGACATTGGCGAACGCGTCATCCAGCAATTGCGGCGTTGCGGCGATATTGGCGTAGAGCTCGGCGGCCGGAAATTGCACCTCGCTCAGCACGGGCTGCGCGGTTTGTGGCCGATCCGCCGTTTCGGCGACCCAGCCGGCCTGCGGACCTGTCACGCTGATCGGTTTGCGAAACAGCCCGGCGCTGGTTTGCCGCACGCTGGCGATCCGGCGCATCGGACTTGATTGCTCAAGTCGCGATTCAATCCGGCGATCGAGCTCGTCCGGCGCCAGATACCCGCCTTCCGCATCGACCACGCTGTTCAGCGCCTTGGTCTCGATTGGGCTGACAATGCCGCTGCGCAGATAGGCGCCCCAGGCGCTTTTGCGCTCAACGCTTTCGCCCCCAGCGCCGCCGGCCAGACGCGGGCGCTGGCGATCGAGCGCCAAGCGATCCAGGCGCTCTTGCTGCGCCTGCAAGGCCGCATCAATCCGCGCCAGCTTTTCGTCCAATAACGGATCGGCGGCGCCGCGGGTTTCGATCTCCGCCAAGATTTGCTCATTGGTTTCGATATAACTTTCATGCGTGCGCGCGATCTCGCCGCGCGGCTCTGCCTGCGTCATGGCTGCTCTCCTGTTCAGCAATTGGCGCCCTGGCCCTGTTTTTACGCCGCCAAAGCGTTCATCCGTTCGCGGATGATCTCAAACCGGGCGCGCGGCTGCATCGGCCGCCCGACCAGTGAAACTTCAACCAAATCGAGCGCCAGCAAATCGCGCCCACCGTCGGCCCGCGCGACAGCCCGCCGCACGCGAAACCCGATCGACAGCCCGCTGACCGCGCCGCGGCGCAATTGCGCCAGCAGCGCCGCCACATTCGCCGCGAACAACCGCCCCCGCACCAACAGCCCGCGCTGATCTTCGCTCAGGCGCTCCCACACCCCGATCGCCGCGCCTTGATGCTCCAGCAGCATCGGCAGCGGCGCCCTTGCGCCCGCAAACGCCCCGCGCCGCACGACATCGCCGGCCAGATCGCGCGCATCGAACAAAGCCGCATAGCCCGCCACCAGAGCGCTCATGGCCGTTCGCCTTCGATCTTGCGCTCGATCCGCGCCAGCGCCTCGCGAATGTCGCGGGTCTGCTCCTCCAGCCGCGCCAGCCGTTCGGCGACGGGCCGCGCCATCCGCGCTTGTTCTTCCAGCGCCTCCAGCCGCTGCGCCGCCCGCCCGGCCCATAACAGCCCCGCCACCGTCTCGAGCGCGATCGCTGCGATCAGGCCAATGGTAATCTTGCCGTCGAATTGCATGTCGCCCGCCCTCGCTCTTGCCGCAGCGTCCCTATCGACCGGCGGGGTCCACCCCCACCGCCGCGCGCTTTTCGTCCGCACTCAGAAAATCGGCCTCGCCGACCCGCCGCCACAGCGCCTCGCGCTCGATCGAAAGCGCCGGCAGCGCGTCGAGATCGCAGGAAATCTCCACATTTCCGTCCAGATGATCGCTCAGCCAGGCGCCCAGCGCCGCCGCCGCGCGCTGCGCCAGCGGAAGGATCGTCAGCCGCCAGAACGCCGCATTCGCCTCGCGATAATTGGCGTAGGTGGCATCGCCCAAAATCCCCAGCAGCATCGGCGGCACGCCAAAAGCGAGCGCGATCTCGCGCGCCGCTTCCCGCCTTGCCTCGATGAAATCCATCTCTTGCGGCCCAAAGCCCATTGGCTTCCAATCGAGCCCGCCTTCCAGCAATAACGGCCGCCCGGCCTGCGCCGCGCCTTGATGGGCGCTCGCCAATTCCTCTTTCAGCCGTTGATATTGACTCTCGCTGAGTCGCTCGCCGGCCTCCGAGCGCACCACCAGCGCCCCCGACGGGCGCGCCGCATTGTCCAGCAGCGCCTTGTTCCACACCCCGCCGGCATTGTGGATGTCGATCGCATAGGCCGCCGCCTCCAGCGGGCTCATGCCATAATGATCATCGGTCGGATGAAACAATTTCAGATGCAGGACGCTCAGCGCCCCGCGCGCGCCGACCCGGCCAAACCGCGTCGCCGCCGCCCCAACGCGATAGTCATAGGCCTGCGGCCATCCATCCGCCCCCGGAACGACCTGCAGCGGATCGGGCCGCAGCGCATAAAGTTCACGCAGCGCGCCGTCCAAAAACGCTGCTTCGACATAGGCGTTGCCGGCGCTTTGCAGCCAGCCATAGACATTCTCCAGCAGCGCTCGCCCGGTCTGTTCCGGATTGGGTCGCGCCAGCAAATCCTGCGCCTGCTGCGCTTTGGCGCCGCTGGCGCGCAGCGGCACGCTGGCGGCGGCTTCCGCGATCAGCCGGATCGCCCGATGCGCCACCGCATTGCGCTGATAGCCCTCGCGCGCCAGGCTCGCATAATCGCGCGGCGTCCAGACAGGGCGCGCCTGCCGCGCCTCAATCCCCAGCCCGCGCGCCGCGCTTGCCTTCGTTTCCGTCCGTCCACGGCCAATCCAGCGCCAAAGCGACATTGCCATCGTCCTTTTTCGGTCCGTCCTTGATCCATCACATCGGCCGCACGCGCGGCGCGCCGGCCCCGGCGCCGATCAGCGCCCACACCGCCCACACCATGGCGTCGAGCCGATCCGGGCTGCGCTGAAAGCCCTCCGCTCCGAACGCGCACATTTCGTCTTCCAGCCCCGGAAAGCTCCCGGCCAGCTTGACCCGCCCTTGCGCCATCAACGCGGCAATCGGCGCCGCCCGCGCGCGTTTGTTGATCCGCGCCCGCACGCGTTGGATCGGCAGCGCCACCGCGCTCGCCGCCAGCACGGCTTGCGCCATCGCCCCGCCTTGATTGTCCTCGACGAGGATCATCTCTGCGCCGACCAGCTGCGCCGCCTCGCTTGCCCGCCGCGCCCAGGCGTCCGGCGCCGCCCCGGCGATCGAAAAATCGCCGAGCACATAGGCCGTCCGGCGAGCGCCTTCGCCGCAAGCGCCCGCCGCCGCAATCCCGCAGACCGACAAGGGGCTTTCCCCCGCCGGCGGGTCTACCGCCACGACGACACGCTCGAGCGCCGGCGCATTCCCAACCCGCGCCGCTTCCAGCTCGGCCCGCCGCCACAAGGCTCCTTGCGCCTCGTCGATGATCTCCCCGCCCAATTCCTGCCGGGCCAATTGACCCGCATAGGCGCGCGACAAGGTCTCTACAAAGCCGGCCGCCAAATTCGCCGCATTCGCGGCCGTCGGCGCATGCGTCATCACCGTTTGCGACTCTTCCAGCAGCGCTGTCAGCGCCGGCAGCGGGCGCGGCGTCGTCGTCAGCGCCAGTCTCGGCGCCCGCCCCAAACGCAAGCCCAGCCGCAACATCGCCAGCGCCTTGCCGGCATGCGGCCAGGCGCAAAACTCATCGCCCCAGGCCCCGTGAAATTGCGGGCCGCGCAAGCTGTCGGCGTCCACCGCCGAAAAGCCCCAGGCTTCCGATCCATTGTCGAAAATCAGCCGCCGCCGCGTCGGCTCATAGCGTGGCCGCGATTGCCGGGGCGCGCAGGCGATCAGCCCGCTTTCGCCCTCGATCATTACATCGCGCACAAAGCCGATATCGGGTCCGACCAGCCCATAGCGCCCCGGCCGATCCCGTGTCTCCTCCAACAGAAAATTCGCGCCGGCCCAGGTCTTGCCCGCCCCGCGCCCGCCCAAGAACACCCAGACCCGCCAATCGCCCGGCGGCGGGGTCTGCGCTGGGTGCGCCCAAAACCGCCAATCGCCCAGCAGGTTTTCGCATTGCGCCTCATTCAGCGTCGCCAGGATCTGCGCCCGTTGCCGGTCCGGCAGCGAGGCGATCCAGCCGGCGCTCAAGGCTTGTTCGGGCGCTCTCGCCGTTATGTTCTCCGACGCAGGCTGGCGCGGCTTTATCATCCTTGGCCTCCGCGCGTTCAAACGCGTCAATCTCATGGGCGGCCCGCGCGATCGCGGTCACTGCTTTGGCGCGCCGCTCGCCCTCGGCGAGGTCGCCGTCGGCGACGTCCCTCGCCGCTTGGCTCAGCGCCCGCCGACAGGCGCTGGCGACCGGACTGCGCCGCTTGCGGCCGCCGCTTTGCGCCTTTGTTTCGACCGCTTTTGTGCCGGCCGGTCCCGCCGCGCTTTCGCCCAATTCTTCGATCATGGGATGAGTATGAGGCCAACTTCCCCCTCGTTGGAGCGTTTGTCGGTTTTTCTTGGCAATCGCTTGAATTTTCAGCGCGCGGGGCGGACGTTTCTGGGGTAGGATCACTGATCTTTCCGCCGGTCGCGCGCCCCAAACAGGATCCCTCGCCGCCATGACTTTCCGCGCTGACCTCCTCGCCTTGAAAGACCGGCTGATGCGCCGCTCGCGGGCGTTCTGGCTCGGCGCCGCCGGCCTGACGCTCGGCGCCGGCTTCATCGCCGCTTCCATGACTTATTCTTGGTTTTTCAGTGACTTACCCAAGGTCCCCGACGCCGCCGCCCTCTGGGTCGTCAATCGCGAGCCCGCCTCGACCTTCATCGACCGCGATGGCAAGGTCCTTGCCGTGCGCGGACCGCGTTATGGCGAAGCCGTCAGCCTCAACGCCTTGCCCGCTCATGTCGTGCAGGCCTTCTTAGCCGCTGAAGATAAACGGTTTTTCGAGCATTCCGGCGTTGACCAGGCCGCCATCGCCCGCGCCGCGGCCGCCAATC
>DHHV01000058.1:9131-14455 GCA_002403455.1 Hyphomonadaceae bacterium UBA4763
CCCCCCCCCCGCCCCGCGCCCGCCAATATCGGCGCCGGCCGCACTGTCCAAGGCGGCTCGACCATCACCCAGCAATTGGTCAAAAACCTGTTTTTGTCGCCGGAGCAGACAATCAAGCGCAAATTGCAAGAAGCCATGCTCTCCTTGCGCATAGAAAAACAACTGACCAAGGATGAAATCCTCGCACTCTATCTGAACCGCATCTTCCTCGGGCAAAATTCTTACGGCATCGACGCCGCCGCGCATCGCTATTTTTCCAAACACGCCAGCGACCTGACCTTGCCAGAAGCCGCGCTTTTGGCCGCTTTACCCAAAGCGCCCTCGCAACTCGACCCGACCAAGTCAAACGACAATGCCCGCGCCCGCCGCAATGTCGTGCTTGATCGCATGGTTGAAGCCGGCTTTATTACACCGCAAGTCGCCGCCAGCGCCAAAACGACACCGATCGTCTTGGTTTCACCTGAAACTTACCCCGATCTCGGCTACGCCGTTGACATGGCCGAAGCGCGCGCCCGGGAAATCGTCGGCCCCGGCGTGCCTGACCTCGTCATCGAGCTGACCATCGACCGGAAGCTGCAAGAAGCTGCCGAAAACGCCGTAAAATCAACGATGTCCGAGCGCGGTCCCGACGCCGACGCCTCCCAGGCCGGCTTCGTCGCCCTCGATTCCGGCAATCAGATCATCGCCATGGTCGGCGGGCTTTCCTATGCGCAAAGCCAGTTCAACCGCACCCGCGACGCCAAAAGACAGCCCGGATCTGCTTTCAAAACAATCGTTTACGCCGCCGCCTTCGAGCAGGGCTTACGCCCCGCCGCCGTCCGCGTCGACCGCGACACCTGGATCGGCAATTGGCATCCGGAGAATTTCGGCGGCGATCACATCGGCCCCGTCACCCTGACAACCGCCTTCGCCAAGTCGTTGAACACCGTCGCCGCGCAGATTGGCCAGGAAATCGGCCCCCGCGCCATGGTCAATATGGGCGAACGCTTAGGCATTCGCTCGCCTTTGGAGCCAAATGTTTCGCTGTCTTTAGGCGTCAGCGAGGTCAATTTACTTGAACTCACCGGCGCCTATAGCGTCTTCCGGGCCGAAGGCGTTCGTCGTGAGCCCTATATCATCGCCTCTATCAAAGATTCTAAAGGCAAAACGCTCTACACGCATGTTGCCGCCAGCGATACGCAAGTCATCGAACCGCGCGTTGCCCAGGACATGACGCTGTTATTGCAATCCGTCGTCACCGCCGGCACCGGGCGGCGCGCCAGTCTTGGCGAGCGCGAAGTCGGCGGCAAGACCGGCACCAGCCAGAACTTCCGCGACGCCTGGTTTATTGGCTTTACCGCCGACATCACGGCCGGCGCCTGGGTGGGCAATGACGACGACAGCCCGATGAAGCGGGTCACCGGCGGCGCCATTCCGGCGGAAATCTGGAAGAAATTCATGGAAAAGGCCCATGAAGACGCGCCGCTGCGGCCGTTGCCGACCGGCCCGCGTCTCGAATTATCGCCGAAAGATCAAGCGCTTCTGGCGCTGTACGAAGATTTGGCGCTGGCCTTCGCCCGCGTCGGCTATACGCCCAGCTCCGAACTTGCGTCGGTGCAACGCTAAATCTATCTCTCGCCTTCCGCCCCTCTGCCGATAAACGACGATCATGCCGCCGCCGATCGCGCAATTGCGCGCCGCCAAGCTTTCCTTAGGTCTTCGCCCTCTCTTTCAAGGGGTGGACTTATCCATTTCAAAAGGCGAGCGCGCCGCCTTGATCGGCCGCAATGGCGCCGGCAAATCGACCTTAATGAAAGTCGTCGTCGGCCAAATCGACATCGATTCCGGTGAGCGCTGGGCCGACCCGAAGATTACCACCGGTTATCTCGCGCAAGACCCTGACCTTTCCGGCTTTGAGACGTTGCGTGATTATGCCTGCGCCGATTTGCCAAGCGCCGATTCGGACCGTTCTTTCCGCGCCGAAGCGGAATTATCGGCGCTGGGTCTGGATCCCAACCGGTCGACCCAAGGTCTTTCTGGCGGAGAAACCCGCCGCGCAGCCTTGGCGCGGCTGTTCGCCAGCGACCCGGACCTGCTTTTACTGGACGAACCGACCAACCATCTTGACATCGCCGCCATCGAGGACCTGGAGACGCGCCTCAACGCCTTTCGCGGCGGTGTGTTGATCGTCAGCCACGACCGCAAATTCCTGGAAAATACCTCCAACACCATATTTTGGTTAAGGCAGGGCAAGGTTTTTACGCTCAATCGCGGCTATGGCCATTTTGAAGACTGGGCCGCGCAAGTCGAGGCGGAAGAAGAAAAGGCCCTCGCCAAATTGGAATTGCGGCTCGCCCAGGAAGAACATTGGTTACAACGCGGGGTGACCGCGCGCCGCTCGCGCAATGAAGGTCGCCGCCATCGCCTCTTGGCTTTGCGCCAAGAACGCCGTCAGAAATTGTCAATGAAACGCGAGCGTCAACAGGGCGCTGTCCTCGCCGTCGATGACGAACAAATCTCCGGAAAATTGATCTTCGACGCCGAGCGCGTCTATAAGTCCTTTCAAACCACGCAAGGCGAAAAGCCGATCGTTCGGGATTTCTCCATCAAAGTCCAGCGCGGCGATCGTTTAGGCATTGTTGGCCCGAACGGCGCCGGCAAATCCACCTTGATTGATCTTTTATTGGGTAATCAATCGCCCGAGTCTGGCCGAATCCGGCGCGGCGCTAAAATCGAGCTTGCTTATCTTGATCAGCGCCGTTCGACCTTAAAACCAGACGTCGATATCTGGGACACGCTCTGCCCCCTTGGCGGCGATCAAGTCATGGTGCGCGGCAGGCCCCGCCATGTCGCCGCTTATGCGCGCGATTTCTTGTTTGGTCACGAACAATTGCGCCAACCGGTCGGTTCTTTATCTGGCGGGGAGCGCAATCGGCTCACCTTGGCTTTGGCGCTGGCGCGTCCCTCCAATCTCTTGATCTTGGACGAACCGACCAACGACCTTGATATGGACACGCTCGACCTGCTCGAAGACATGTTGGCGGCCTATGACGGCACGTTGATTTTGGTCAGCCACGACCGCTCTTTCCTTGAAGGCGTCGTTACCTCAATCCTGTGGCCGGATGGACTTGGTCATTGGCGCGAGACCCCAGGCGGTTGGGACGATTATTTGCGCGAACGCGCCGCTATTCTGGCGCAAACAAGACCAAGGTCCAGTGACGTATCGGCGCCAGCCGCTCCGACGTCAGGTACCCCCTCCGTCTTGCAGAATCTGGCGAGATCCAAGCTGTCTTACAAAGAAGAGCGCCGACTGGTCGAGCTCGACGCGCTTTTGACCCGCCTGCCGAAAGACATCGCCGGCCTGGAATCGCGTCTTGCCGACCCTGGTCTTTATGCGCGCGACCCCAAATCCTTTGAGACCGCCAGCAAGTCCTTGGATCAAGCGCGCCGATTGCTCGACGCGCTCGAAACCGAATGGCTGGAATTGGAAGAAAAGCGCGCCGCGCTCAGCGCGTCTTCAGGATAATTGGAGTCCGTGAAGCTGAGCGTTTCCAATCTTTCCGCATTTACTTAACGCGAACCGGTTCCCACTTCGCTTGAAACTACTCTAAGTAATCTTACTGCGCGGTCCATCCGCCATCAATATTGATTGCCGACCCGTTAATCTGCGCCGCGGCGTCCGAGCACAAAAACACCGCCATGGCGGCCACTTGTTCTGTCGTCACAAATTGTTTGGTCGGCTGTGCGTGCAATAAAACATCGCGAATGACTTGCTCGCGCGTCAACCCGCGCGCCGCCATCGTGTCGGGGATTTGCTTTTCCACCAATGGCGTCAACACATATCCAGGCGAGATGGCGTTCGACGTTACGCCATATTCCGCCCCTTCCAGCGCCAATGTTTTCGTCAACCCGATGACGCCATGTTTTGCCGCCACATAAGCCGACTTGAACGGCGAGGCGACATGGCCATGCGCCGAGGCGACATTGATCACTCGGCCCCATTTGCGCGCTTTCATGCCGCGAAAAGCCAAGCGGCAAACATGGAACGCCGAACTCAAATTGATCGCCAAAATAGCGTCCCATTTCGCGGCCGGAAAGTCTTCAACCGGGCTAACAAATTGAATGCCGGCATTGTTGACGACAATATCCAGCTTGCCGAAATCCTGTTCAGCCTGCGCCATCATCGCTTCAATCGCGTCTGTCTTCGACATATCCGCGCCGGAATAAAGCACGCGCACGCCATGTTGTTTTGCCATATCGGCGCGCATATTCTCAATCTCGCCGGCATCGCCAAATCCGTTCAGCAGCACATCGGCGCCGGCGGCGGCAAATCCTTGCGCAATACCAAGGCCAATTCCGCTCGTTGAACCGGTCACAAGCGCGGCGCGGCCGGCCAAAGGACGCTGAGACATCGAAAACCTCCGGGGAAATCATTGAAACGCACCGGCCTCGCCCGCCTGAACCTTGATTGTCAAGCGCGCGCGCCTTCGCTTTTGCTTGAAGCAAATCCTGCTCGGCGCCATGCTGGTGGGTCTTCAACACTCGTAAAAATGGCGCAAATCGTTGAAAATAAACAAGTTACTCCGCGATGTTCATTATTGGCTCAGCCTCGTTGTGCTGGCCCCGCTCGGCGTGATGATTATCGCCGGCATCATTTTGATGCTGAAAAAGGAGATCGCCTGGATCCAGCCGCCGACGCGCGCTGGCGTTCTGGCAGTGCAAGATGACGCGTCCGATCCGCCCAATGCGCGCTTGGATGATCTGTTTCAAACCGCCAGACTGGCTAAACCCGACGCCTTTAATACCTGGCAATCACTCGACCGGGTCGAAATAAAACCGGACAAGGGCATCATCAAATTCGTGTCGACGTCACGCTGGGAAGCGCAAGTCGATCTGCAAACCGCAGAATTACTGCAATTGGCCTATCGCCGCTCTGATTTGATCGAACAAATCCACGACGGCTCGTTTTTCGCAGACTGGACAAAACTCTATGTCTTTCTCCCCGCCGGCGGATTGTTGCTGATTATGTGGGCGACCGGCATATATTTACTCATTCTGCCGCATTGGGCGCGCGCGCGAAAGAAACGGCGTAAGACGACCCCTCATATCGACGGCGCGATCAAGATTGTAGCGGGCAGGACACATGGCTGAGTACTGTCGTCGACGACGCTTTAATCCGCTCGGCGCTTCCGGACGCACTATGTATATTATGGGTGAATTTTGCTTTTTTAATTGTGCGGCTGACTTTATCGCGGTGCTAGTGGTTCGTTCCTGACATTTGCATCCCGTTTCGGCGTCCCCGTGGGGCAAATGCCAGGAACAGGAGAACCACTATAAATCTTTGA
>DHHV01000040.1 GCA_002403455.1 Hyphomonadaceae bacterium UBA4763
TTCAAAATCCTGGGCGACGGCTTGCGCCGTCTCGGCGGTCAGCCCGGTCGGCGTTTGGCTCTGGGAGAGGCGCGCTTCGATCCGTGCGCGTTGCGCATCGGCCAATTGGCCGTCCAAACCGGGAAGTCCGCCAAGGCTGCTGAGCCCGCTCATTGTCTACAACACCTGAATTTGCGCCTGAATGGCGCCCGCCGCCTTTAGCGCCTGCAAGATCGAGATCATATCCCGCGGAGTTACTCCCAAAGCGTTAAGACCATCGACCAGCTCTTTCAGCGAGGCGCCGTTTTCAACGACGGCAAGACCGTTGCGCTCTTCTTCGACAGTGACCTCGCTATCGGGGACCACGACGGTTTCGCCCTCTGATAGCGGCGCGGGTTGGCTGACTTGCGGACGCTCCTGCACCGAAATGGTGAGATTGCCTTGCGCAATGGCGACGCGCGAGACCCGCACATTATCGTTCAGGACGATGACGCCGGTGGTCTCGTCAATGACAATGCGGGCCTGGTGATCGGTCTCGACCTCGAGGCCCTCGACCATGGCGAGCAGGCCGACCATGTCGCCGGTATATCCGGCGGGCAAGCGGAGCGCCACCATCGACGGATTTAGCGCGCGGGCGGCGGTCGGATCGACCAATGCGGTATTGACCTTGGCGGCGACGCGATTGGCGGTGGTGATGTCCGGATTGCGCAACGCCAAGCGAATTTCTTTGAGGCCGGCGAAATCAAAGCGCACTTCGCGCTCGACGATCGCGCCATTGGCGATACGCCCGCTGGTGGGCACGCCTTGCGTAACGGAGGAGCCGGATTGGCCGCCCGCAGCAAAGCCGCCGATGGCGATCGGGCCTTGCGCGACAGCATAGACTTGGCCGTCATCGGCGAGCAGCGGCGTTAGCACGAGCGTCCCGCCCATCAGGCTCTCCGCATCGGCAAGGGCCGAGACGGTCACGTCAATGCGGGTGCCTTGTGTTGCAAAGGGCGGCAGATTGGCGGTGACGATAACGGCGGCGACATTTTCGGTATTGGCCGGCACATCGCGGGCGTTGACGCCCAATCGCTCGAGAAAGCTCTCCAGGCTTTCTTGCGTGAACGGCGCGACGTTCAAATTGTCGCCGGTGCCGTTCAGGCCGATGACCAGCCCATAGCCGACAAGCAAATTGTCGCGCACACCCTCAATGTCGACGATGTCCTTGATGCGCGGTCCCGCCAGGACTGGCGTCAGCGGCGCCAAGGCGGCCAGCAGCGACAAGAAAAACACGGCAACGCAACGCATAAGAATGCCACCATCTGGATCGGTTGTTATGTTTAGGATCGGCCTCTAGGCGAAACAGCTGACGGCGCGCGTAGCCCGGCATGCGCCAGGGCGGAAAATGCGCGCGGTCCTTTGCCTCCCCAAACACCCTTTATTTCCGACAAGCGCGAATTTCTGCGCCGCGTCCTTCTGGTTAATCGTGATCAAACCACAATAGAATTGATAAAGCGTTTGCGCGGATCGCGTAAATTTAAGGCCGCGCATTAGGTCTTTATTTACCACATTTTGACGCAGTCTGTTTACTCGGAGGTTGGCGCGCATGGCGGTGGGCCCTACCACAGGCATTTCAGCGTTTAGTGAAGCGGTGCGCATTCGCCGACGCGAGGCGACGACGGCCGCGGACGCGCATTTTGGGGCCGCCATCGGCGCAAATGCTGCGCCGGCAGCAACCCCAGCGCGGGTCGCCGGCACGCCGTCTTTATCAGGGCTCGACGCGATTTTAGCTCTGCAGGGCGAGATTGACCCGGACGAACGGCGAAAAAACGCGATTGCGCGACGCGATCGGGCGCTCGATGCGCTCGAGCGGTTAAAAATCGCCATGCTTGGCGGCGGCTTGAATGCGCAGGCGCTGGCCGATTTGCGCGCTTTGGGCGTCGGAAGCGAACGCGACGACATTGACGATCCCGGGTTGCAGGCAATCCTGACAGAAATCGACGTGCGGGCGGCGGTCGAACTCGCCAAACTGGACCGACAAGCCGGTTGACGCAGCGCCTGCGTTCAACGCCCGTGCAAGTCTTTTCCAATCACGGAAGAATCGCGTTGAATTGCCGCAACGTTCATTGTCTAGACATGAAAATCCGCATATAGGCTGCCGCAGAATGCAAGTGCGCCGAACGGCTATTTCATCGCGTCATGGGATTGGAAACAAAGACGGGATGGATTGGCAATAAAGGGCGCGGTCAGCGTAGAGTTTAGGGTGCGTGGCATGACCATCGAAAACGATATCGTCTACCGACCCTCGGATGACGAACCCTATATGAACCCGCGGCAACTCGCTTATTTTCGCGAGCGTCTATTATACTGGAAACATGAGATCGTCGTCGAAAGCCAAGTGACGATCGATAATTTGCGCGAAGACACGCAATTATGGTCCGATGTGGCCGACCGCGCATCGTCGGAGACGGATCGGACGATCGAATTGCGCGCGCGCGACCGCCAGCGGAAATTGATCGCCAAGATCGACGCGGCTCTGCAGCGGATCGAAGACGGCGAATATGGTTATTGCGAGGAGACGGGCGAGCCGATTGGCCTTGCGCGGCTGGAAGCGCGTCCCATCGCGACTTTGTGTCTAGAGGCGCAAGAACGCCACGAGCGGCGCGAGCGCGTTCATAAGGACAGCTGAATAGACAGGCTTTTGCGGCGTCGGACGCTTGTCCCACCATTAAATTTCAGCCATCCCGGCCATTTCGATTGACAATAATCCTGGCTCAAGCTGAACCTCCCGCGCAGGTGGCTGCGGGAGAGGGAAATGTGGCTGATGATGGCCGTTGAGGCCGCGCCGGTGGCGGCGCCCGCCGCTGCGGAAGGCGTCATTGTGTATGAACCGGCGTTTTTCGCCGCCGCTAATCCGATTACGGCTCTCGACATGGTCGTGCGCGTGCCTGGCTTTGCGCTGCAAGACGTTGGCGATGCGCGCGGTTTTGGCGGGGTGTCCGGCAATGTGCTGATCGACGGCGAGCGGCCCTCGACCAAGTCGGAATCGCTGGGGCAAATTTTGGCGCGCATTCCGGCCAGCGGCGTCGCCCGCATCGAGTTGATCCGAGGGGCGGGCGCGGGGCTCGATGTCGGCGGTCAATCGGTGATCGTCAATGTGATCCGAAATCGCGACAAACCTTTTGAAGCGATTGCCGAGTTGGAAACGCGCATTTTCGACGATGGCATTGTTCGCCCCAATGCGGAGATCCAAGGCGCCTATCGGTTTGACCGCACGACGATAGACGGACGATTTAGCATTTTCACCCAAACGCAAACCTTTGACAGCGTTGAGCCATCGATCGCCGCGCCAAGCGGGGCGATCTTGCAGATCGAAGAGCAAACGACACGCGATCCGTTCCGCGAATTTGACCTGGTGGTCGGACTACAGCGCCGCTTTGACGATGGCGGGGTCTTCAATATCCGATTCACGGGAAATCGCGGCCGGTTCATGGAGATCGGTGATTTCCGATTGTTCGACGCGGCTGGCGCTTTGTTTGAAGAGCAGGATTCGTTGTTCGCAGACCGCTTCATGAGCGGCGAATTGTCGGCCGATTATGAACGCCCGCTGGGATCAGGCACGCTGAAAATCATTGCGCTGCAAAATCTGGATCGGAGCGATTCCAGTTCGCAATTCATCGAAGAGGTGGGCACGCCAGACAGCGAACTGAGCATTTTTGAAGACTTGTCTTTGTCCGGCGAAAGCGTGTTGCGGGTGACCCTCACCGCCAAGCCGACCGCCAAATTGACGACTGAATCGGGGGCCGAGGGGGCCTATAATTTTCTGGACAGCGCCACTGCGTTGGCGATCGATGACGGCGATGGCCTGGTCGAAATCGATCTGCCCTCTTCCGATGTGCGCGTCGCCGAAGGACGGGGCGAGGGCTTTGCCACCGCGACCTGGGTGTTGTCGCCGCGCTGGACATTGGAGGGCGGCTTTCGCTTGGAGCTCTCCACCATCAGGCAATCGGGCGATGCAGCGCTGAATCGCTTTTTCGTGTTTCCGAAGCCGCGCGTGCTCGCCACCTGGTCGCCGCGGCCGAAACGGCAATTTCGCTTGCGCGCCGAGCGGGTGGTTGGCCAATTGGATTTTGGCGATTTTGTCTCGTCCTCTGATTTGCAGAATGACCTGATCGACGCCGGCAATCCAGACTTGGAGCCGCAGCGGCAATGGGAATTCGAGGTCGAAGCCGAGCAACGCTGGAGCGAACAGGGCTCGGTCATCTTGAGCCTGCGATATGATCGGCTCTCGCAAGTGCAGGATCTTATTCCGATCCTTGGCCAATTCGATGCGCCGGGAAATATCGGCGACGGACGACGTCTGCGCCTTAATTTGCAATTGTTTTTGCCCTTGGATGCGATCGGCCTTGACGGCGCAGTGATCGATTCCGAGCTCTCCTGGCGCACCAGCCGCGTGACCGATCCGGTGACGGGCGAGGGGCGGCGGATCGCGTTCGAGGCGCCGTTCCGCACCGAGGCGGAGTTTCGCTGGGACCTCGACAGCATCAGTTCGACTTTTTCGGCGGAAGTCAGGTGGAACTCGGAAAATCAATCCTTTCGCTTGTTTGAGACGCAAGCGCGTCGCAACTCACCGGATGTCGAGGCGTCGTTTGAATACAAAGGCATCAAGAATACGGCGATTACGATTTTTGCGAGCAATCTGACCAATAGACGCAATGAGCGCGATCGGTTCTTGTTTGACGGCCCGCGCGATGTCGGCGTGATCGATCAGATCGACGCGCGCGTCTCGCAATTTGGGCGGGTTTTTGGGTTTTCCTGGCAGCGGACGTTTTGAGGGGGCACACCCCAAGTGTGGCGATTCTGAAATTCGCCCCATAATTGTGGGCATGCTTTGAGCGAATTTCAGGATCAAAGCCACACTAGAAATCAAT
>DHHV01000134.1:0-20386 GCA_002403455.1 Hyphomonadaceae bacterium UBA4763
ACGCCGCCGAGCGCCTCGCGCCTGCCGATTTTGACGCCGCGGGCCGCGCCTTGCTGCAGCTCGGCAAAAAGAAGCGGGCAGTGCTGCAAATAACCGCGTCGGGCGATTGAGACGCGCGCGCGGTGCGCCAATGGCGCTTGCCGGGCGCCCTGCCCTTTGATAGCCACAAACAGCTGCGAGGGGACGCATTGGTCCGTTACACAAAAGCAATATTCCCATGACTCCGTCGAACATCGCCCGCGATTGGGCGCGCGAAGCCAGCGCGTTGTGGTCTGCGTGGAGCGTCGAGCAGCCGACTTGGGCGCTGATCGTGACGATCGCGGCGGCGCTGCTCGGATTTGCGCTGCTGTGGCGGGCGGCGGGAACGCTTGGCGCGGCGCTGATGGGCGCGCTGCGCAATGGCCGGGTCGCGAAAATCGCCAAGGGACGGCGCGGCGCGTTGCGGCTCTTGGTGACGCACGAGGTCGATCCGGCCTTGGGCCGCTTTCTGGCCGCCACCATTCGGACCGAAATCAGTCCGTTTCTGCTCGATGGTCCCCATGACGTCGTCGTGGCGTGCCGGCGCGATCTGGGGCTCGATCCGCGCGATGCCGATCTTGGCGCGCTGGCCATCCGCACCGACGTCGATGCAATCATCCATATCGCGCGCGACAAGCGCAAAGCGCTGAAGGCGATTATCGCCGCTTCGCCGAAAGCCGCGGCGATCCCTGAGCGGCAGAACGCCAAACAAGTGGCGATCCGCCTGACGCGCCATAAGGTTCCCAAAGCGGTCGGCGCCGCCTTGGCCTATCTTGCGGCGCGGGAAATGCGCCCCGTGTTGTCGACGCCGCGCGCCTTTAAGCCGGATCGGATCGAGGCGATGCTGGCGCGGGTGGAATTGATGCGCGCCGGACTTGGCGAGGCGATTGACCGGCCAGGGCTTGGCTTGATCGATCGCGATATTGGCGCAGCGGCGCTTTGTTTGGGCGAATTGACGCAAAATACCGAGCATCTGCGCCGCGCCGAAAGCGCGTTGACGGCGGCCTTGGCGGAAATGCCGCGGACTGATAATTTGCTGGCCTGGGCGAATGCGAGCCGGGATTTGGGTCTGGCGATCGTCGCGCTGGCTGATTTGGGCGTTCGCCCGGCCAAGCGGCAAATCGGCTTGGACCATATTCGCGCTGCGGTGGACGCCTTGCGCGGTTTGCCAGAAACGCAAAGCGCCGAACTCGCCGCACGGGCTTTGGTGCGCGCCGAAGGCGTCAAGCCTGAGACGACGCGCGCGGCCAATGGCGGCGGGCGGATCTTTTAAGGCGCGGGGCGCTTCGTCACAATTGATCGGTCGCCTTGTTGGCCCACGGCTCGCGCAAAGCGGCCTCTTCCCAAGAGACAAAAGCGGGATGGCTTAACAGGGCGTCGCAATAGGCTTGGCTGATTTGGTCCAAATGCAGGCCATAGGTGCGAAAGCGGGTGGCGACCGGCGTATAAAACGCATCGACAATGCCCCATTCGCCGAACAAGAACGGCCCCATCGCCTCGTTGCGCTCGCGATGGCGGCGCCAAATCGCCGTGACGCGGGTGATGTCGAGGGCGGCCTGGCCCTCGGCGCGGCGCGGCTCGGTCCGCCGCTTCAAATTCATCGGAAAATCACGCCGCAGGGCGGCAAAGCCGGCATGCATCGCGGCGGCGGCGTTGCGCGCCAAAGCGCGGCATTGCGGGTCATGCGGCCATAAATGCGCATTGGGGCGCTGATCGGCCGCCCATTCGCAGATCGCCAGCGAATCAAACAGCCGCAAATGCCCCGCGTCCAGCGCGGGCACTGTGCCCATCAGCGAGACGGCGGCGATCTCATCGCGGGTTTCCGGCGCATCGAGCCGGATCAGGCGCTCTTCGAAATCTATGCCCGCCTGTTTTAACGCGAGCCAAGGCCGCATCGACCAGGACGAATAATTCTTATTGCCGATATAAAGGATGGGCGTCGTCATCAGGGGCGCTCCGCGGATTTACGCGCGACAAAGCCTTTGGCGCGCAATGCGTCAACGATTTCCTTGGTGTGGGCGGCGTCGCGGGTCTCGATCAGAAATTCAAATTCCGCGCCTTTGGCGGGAATATCGAGCGCCAGACGATTATGTTCGACCTCGATGATATTGCCGCCGAACTCGCCGATCACCTTGGTGACTTTGGCAAGCGTGCCGGGCCGATCGTCGCTGGCGAAGGTGATGCGGGCAAGGCGATGCTCGCGCACCAAAGCGCGCATCAACACCGAGGCGAGCAGACGCGTGTCGATATTGCCGCCGCAGAGAACAAGGCCGACCGTCTTGCCGCGAAAACGCTCGGGAAACGCCAAAATGGCGGCAAGGCCAGCGGCGCCGGCGCCTTCGGCGACGGTTTTTTCGACATTGGCGAACAGCGCGATCGCCCGTTCGATATGGCTTTCATCGACCAGCACGACGTCGTCGACCTTGGCGCGCGCGATGGCGAGCGGCAAGCGCCCCGCCGTCTTGACGGCGATGCCTTCGGCGATGGTGTGGCCGCCGCAGACCGCTTCATCGCCGCGCAATTCGGCGTAAAGCGAAGGATACATGCGGGTCTCAACGCCGATGATTTCGGTCGACGGGCTGCGGGCTTTGACGGCCGTCGCGATCCCGCTGATCAGGCCGCCGCCGCCGACCGGGACCAGCAGGCAATCATAGGTCGGGCCGTCCTCGATCATTTCCAAGCCGACCGTGCCTTGGCCGGCGATGACGGCGGGGTCATCGTAAGGATGGACGAAGGTTAGGCCCTCGCGCGCCTGAATTTCCATGGCGTGACCGCTGGAATCGGCCAGGGTTTCGCCAAACAGGACGACGCGGGCGCCATGAGCCCGGGTGTGCTCGACCTTGATGAAGGGCGTCGCCAGCGGCATGACAATGGTGGCGGGGATGCCCAATCTTTGCGCATGATAGGCGACGCCTTGCGCATGATTGCCCGCCGACATGGCGATGACGCCGGCTTCGCGCTCCTGCGCGGTGAGCTGGCGCAATTTATTGAAGGCGCCGCGCTCCTTGAAGGAAGCGGTGAATTGCAGGTTCTCGAACTTGATCCAGATGTCGGCGCCGGTGATTTGCGACAGCGTACGGGATTTGCGCAAAGGCGTGCGCTCGATCTGGCCATGAAGCGCGCGCGCGGCGTCCTCGATATCGGCCAAGGCGACAACGCTGGGATCGGTGCGGGCGGCAAGATCGGGGGCGGCAATGGGGGTCATGCGGCGCTCCATTAAGCAACTGGCGGCGCGAAAGCTCGCGTGCTTACTCCATAGGGGGCTGATTGCAATCATGGCTTGATCACGGCGCAGAGAGGACGCCGGCGCGGAGAGGCTTGACAGCCAAAGCGCCGCATGCAGCGTGCGCGCCGATCGCTGACCCTGGAGCTTGTTCGTGACGCATCCTTACCGCACCCATCATTGCAACGCCTTGCGCAGCGCCGATGCCGGCGCACAGGTCCGGCTGTCGGGCTGGGTGCATCGCGTTCGCGACCATGGCGGGGTGCTGTTCATCGATCTGCGCGATCATTATGGCGTGACCCAATGCGTCTGCGACCCCGATAGCGCGGCCTTTGCGCAGGCCGAAAGCTTGCGGGCCGAATGGGTGGTGACGGTCGATGGCCGGGTGAAGACCCGGATGGAGGGCACCGCCAACGCCGATATCGCCACCGGCGAGATCGAGGTGTTTATCGATGCGCTGAACGTGCAGAGCCAGGCGCGCGAGCTGCCTTTGCCGGTGTTTGGCGAGCCTGATTATCCGGAAGATATTCGCCTAAAGCACCGTTATCTCGATCTGCGCCGACAAAGCTTGCACGCCAATATCGTCCTGCGCAGCCGGGTGATCGCGAGCTTGCGCCAACGCATGCTGGCGCAAGGCTTTTTGGAATACCAAACCCCGATCCTGACGGCGTCGAGCCCGGAAGGGGCGCGCGATTTTCTGGTGCCAGCGCGGATGCATCCGGGCAAGTTCTACGCGCTGCCGCAGGCGCCGCAGCAATTCAAGCAATTGCTGATGGTGGCGGGCTTTGACCGCTATTTCCAGATCGCGCCGTGCTTTCGCGACGAAGACGCGCGGGCCGATCGCTCGCCGGGCGAGTTTTATCAGCTCGATTTCGAGATGAGCTTCGTCACTCAAGAGGACGTGTTCGCGGCGATCGAGCCGGTGCTCGAGGGGGTTTTCGTCGAATTCGGCAAGGGCCAGAGCGTCACGCCGGCCCCCTTCCCGCGCATTCGCTATGCCGACGCCATCCGTCAATATGGCTCGGACAAGCCGGATTTGCGCAATCCGCTGATCATGCAGGACGTCACCGACATCTTCCGGGACTCCGGCTTTAAGGTGTTTGCGAGCATGATCAGCGCCGATCCCAAGGCGCAGGTCTGGGCGATCCCGGCGCCCAAAGGCGGCTCGCGCGCCTTTTGCGACCGCATGAACGCCTGGGCGATCAGCGAAGGGCAAAAGGGCATGGGCTATGTGTTCTGGCGCAAGCCCGAGCAGGAGGGCGAGGACCCCGCCGCCGGCCCGATCGCCAAAAACATCGGCCCAGAGCGCAGCGAGCGCTTGCGCGGCCAATTGGGCCTTGCCGAAGGCGATGCGGCGTTCTTCATCGCCGGGCGGCCCGACAGCTTTTATAAATTCGCCGGCCTTGCCCGCAACAAAATTGGGGCGGACTTGGGTCTCGTCGCCGAGGGCGAATTCAGGTTCTGCTGGGTGGTCGACTTCCCGATGTATGAGTGGAACGAGGACGAAAAGCGGATCGATTTTTCGCACAACCCGTTCTCGATGCCGAATTTTGACCCTGCGGCGTTTTTGGCGCTCGATCCTTCCGATACCGAAACGATCCTGAATATGACCGCTTTTCAATATGATATCGTATGCAATGGCGTTGAGCTGTCCTCCGGCGCGATCCGCAACCATAAGCCCGACATCATGATCAAAGCCTTCGCGCTGGCCGGCTATGGCGAAGAGGTGGTTGAAGCGAAATTCGGCGGCATGCTGAATGCGTTCCGCTATGGCGCGCCGCCGCATGGCGGCTCGGCGCCGGGGATCGACCGGATCGTGATGTTGCTGGCCGGCTCGACCAATATTCGCGAAGTGATCGCCTTTCCGATGAACCAGCAGGCGCAGGATTTGCTGATGGGCGCGCCGTCGGACGTCACGCCAAAGCAATTGAAGGAATTGCATATTCGGGTGGTGGAGCCGAAGTAAGGCTCTGCGCTAATTAACCTGCTTGGCGCGCGCCTTGGCGAGGTCTTCGACCGAAGGCGGCAGCGGCGCGACATGCACGCCTTCGTCGAGCAGCGCGCGGACTTCGTCCGGGGAAGCCGCGCCGTGGATGGGGCGCTCGTCGCTCTCGCCATAATGGATGCGGCGGGCTTCTTCGGCGAAATCAGCGCCGACATCGTCGAAATGCTCCAGTACATGGCGGCGCATGGCCTCGCCCATGGCGAGCGCGACGGATTTGCGATCGACAGGCGGCTCGCGGTCGCGGCGGGCGATGGCGGGGGCCATCGGGGCTTTGCGCACCTCGATCGCGCCGCATACCGGGCATTCCAGCAAGCCATGGGCGGCCTGGGAGTCGAATGAATCGCTGGAGGCGAACCAAGATTCATATTCATGCGCGTTGGCGCAAATCATCGCATAGCGGATCATGCGCCAATATCACGGGGCGGCTCGGCAATCGCCGAGCGAAAGGCTTGATCGGTCTTCCAGGCCGGAATGGCGCGGCGGGCCTTGGCGACGGCGCCAAGATCGAGATCAGCAAGGAGGATGTCCGGCCGGTCATGGTCGAGCGCGGCGATCACCTCGCCCCAGGGGCCGATGATCATCGAGCGACCAAAGGTGCGCCGGCCATCTTCATGCTGGCCGCCTTGCGCGGCGGCGATGACGAAGGCGCCCGATTCGATGGCGCGAGCGCGCAGGAGAATTTCCCAATGCGCCAGACCGGTCGGCATTGTGAAGGCGGACGGCGCGGCGATGATCTCGGCGCCGGCGCGGGCCAAATCGAGATAAAGCCGGGCAAAACGGATGTCGTAACAAATGCTAAGGCCCAATTTGGCGGGACCAAGATCAACGAGGCGCGCCGTTTCGCCCGGTCTATACAGGGCCGATTCGCGATAGGTCTCGCCCTCGCCGAGATCGACGTCGAACATGTGGATCTTGTCATAGGTCGCGAGGACCGCGCCGGTCGGTCCAAACAAGATCGAGCGATTGGCGAGCGCCGCAGCGCCGACGCGGAACGGGGCCGACCCCAACAGCAAAAAGATGTTCAGCGCGGCGCTGAGAGCGGCTAGCTCTTGAAAGGCCGGCTCATCAAGCGATGAATGGGCCTCGTTCAAGGCGCGGGCGCGATCGCGGTCAAGCCGCGTCGACATTTCCGGCGTGACGATCAGCTGGGCGCCGCGCGCGGCGGCGTCCCGCGCCAAAGCGGCAAGCCCGGCGACATTGGCGGACTTGTCCAAGCCGGACCGAAACTGGATCGCCGCAACGCGCATCGCCAAGTCTGATCCCTTTTAGGCGCGCAGGAGCGGGTCCAGCCCGCCCCGCGCATCGAGCGCGTGCAAATCATCGCAGCCGCCGACATGTTTGCCGTCGATAAAGATTTGCGGGAACGTGTTGGCGCCATTGGCGCGCTTGACCATTTCGGAACGAATTTCCGCCCGATTGGCCTTTTCATATTCAGTGTAGGACACCTTCTTGGCGCGCAGCAGTTTAATTGCCCGCTCGCAATAGGGGCAGAATTCGCGCGTGTAGATTTCGACTTTGGCCATGCGTTATTAGAGCTCCCGCAACGAACTTGCGTCATATAGTCGCAATTTCCGGCCTCACAACCCGGGCCAGCGTGATCGCATCGACGCCAATTGCGCCGGCGCGCAACAGGGTCAAGGCACAGGCGTCGAGCGTCGCGCCGGTGGTCAAGACGTCGTCGACGAGCAGCACGCGCCGGCCCGCAATGGCGCGCCGATCGGTAACGGCAAAGGCGCCAGCGACATTGCGCTGACGTCCCAAGCGCGACAGTCCGCCTTGGCTGGGCGTGCGCCGGCGCCGGATCAACAGATCAGCCCGCACCGGCTTGCCGGATAAGCGGCCAAGCGCTGTGGCGAGCCATTGCGCCTGGTTATAGCCGCGCGCAGCCAGCCGCGACCAGTGCAAGGGCGTTGGCGCGAGGAAATCGGCCTCGGCGAGCAAGTCTTCGCCCGCCGCGCGCATCCATACCGCCCCGATCCGCGCCAGATTGCGATCGCCGCCATGTTTCATGGCGAGCGTTATGTCGCGCGCAACGCCCTGATAGGCGCAGGCCGAACGGATGCGCTCGACACGATGCGGATCGATCTCGCAGGCGCCGCATTTGGCGAAAGGCATGGCTTGCGCTTCCAACGGCATGCCGCAAGCCGCGCAGAACGGCGTTTTGATGAAGGGCGTCGCCGCCCAAATCTCGGCTTGCAACGCGCCGGCGGCGTGGGTTGGCAAATGCGTGATCGGGCAGCGGGCCGGAAAGGCCACATCGCGCGCGGCGCGCCAGCCGGCGGTCAGCCAGCGGCTGCATCGCTTGGCGCTGCGCTGAAAGGCCTCTATGTGTTCGGCGTGTCGAGCCCTTATTCTTCCCACGCTGCTTCGGATCATGGCCAGGCGCTGTTCGACTGGCCGCGCCAGCCCGGTCGCCGCGCCCGCGAGCACGGCGACGATTTTCTGCGCGACCGCCTCGTCGAGGACATCGCCTTGCGGCTGAGCCTGATCGCGCGGGAATTTCCGACGAGCTTGCATCTGGGGCGGCATGGGCCTTTCTTGCGCGCGGCGCTGAAGGCGATGGGCAAAGCCGATCGGGCCACGGATTTATGGATCGATCAAGCCTTGGAACCGGGGCAAAGCGGGGCTGGCTTGGTCGGCGGAGCGGCGCATGTTCCCATTGCACCGGGGCGGTTATCGCTGGTGACAGTGCTGACCGATCTTAGTTTTGTCAATGACTTGCCGGGGTTGCTCGCGCAAATTCGGCTGGCTTTGGCCCCGGATGGGGTGTTTATCGGGGTACTGTTTGGGCAAGGCGATGCGCCGCTTTGGCGCGCCGCTTTGACGCAGGCCGAACTGGAGACGACTGGCAAGGCTGCCGCGCGGGTTCCGCCGCTGGTCGATGTGCAAAGCGCCGCGCATTTGCTGCAACGAGCCGGCTTTGCGCTTCCCGTCGCCGATCGCCAAGATTGGCGCATACGCTATACGAGCGGGGCAAGGATGGTGGCCGATTGGCGGGCGATGGGCTGGCGCAATCCGCTGGCAAAGCGCGCGCCGCTGCGCCGCGGGGCGTTGGCGTCGGCGTTGACCGTGTTCGAAGCGGGCGCGCGCGCGCCGGATGGGCGAATAGGGCTCACCATTGAAACGATCACGATAACGGGATGGGCGCCGCACGCCTCTCAGCAACAACCCCTCGCGCCGGGATCGGCGAAAATGCGCCTCGCCGAGGCGTTGGGCGTTGATGAACTCAGCGCGGGCGAAGCGGCGCCGCGCCGTCGCGATTGACAGGAGACTTTAATGGCCATCACCGAACGGATTGATTTTATGGGTGCGCTCGGCGTGCGCCTTGCGGCAAGGCTGGATGGTCCGCGCGGCAAGCCGAAGGGCTATGCGCTGTTTGCGCATTGTTTTTCCTGTTCGAAAGACGTGTTCGCCGCCTCGCGGATCGCCGGCGCGCTCGCCGAGCGCGGCATCGCAACCTTGCGGTTTGATTTTACCGGGCTTGGCCAATCAGAGGGCGAGTTCGCCAACACCAATTTCAGCTCGAATGTTGAGGATCTTCTCGCGGCGATCGCCTGGATGCGGCGCGAGCGCGCCGCGCCCAGCCTGTTGATCGGCCATTCGCTCGGCGGGGCGGCGGTGCTGGTGGCGGCGGGGCGGGCGCCGGAGGGCAAAGCGGTCGCAACGATCGGCGCGCCGGCGGCGGCGGAACATGTCGTCCATCAATTTGAGGATGCGCTCGCCGATATCGAGACGCATGGCGAAGCGCAAGTGAAGCTGGCCGGCCGGCCTTTCCAGGTCAAGAAGCAATTCTTGGAAGACGTGCGCGGCCACAATGTCCGTGATGCGGTCGCTCAATTAAAGCGGGCGCTGTTGGTGCTGCATGCGCCGACCGACGCCACCGTCGGGGTGCAAAACGCCACAGAAATTTTTGCCGCCGCCAAACATCCGAAAAGTTTTGTCAGCCTGGACAAAGCCGATCACTTGCTGACACGGCGCGAAGACGCAATTTACGCCGCCAATGTGATCGCCGCTTGGGCCGAGCGTTACGCATTTGCCGAGACGCCGCGCCTTGAGCCGCCGGCGGCGATTGCGGGCGCAGCGCATGTGCGCGAAACGCGCCAGGGGCGCTATCAAGCGCAAATCCGGCTTGGCGATGACGTGTTCCTGGCCGATGAGCCGCTGAGCGTTGGCGGTGACGACACGGGCCCTGCGCCGTTTGATTGGCTGTGCGCCGGGCTTGGCGCCTGCACCACGATGACCCTGCGGATGTATGCCGAGCGCAAAGGGCTGGCTTTGGACCGCGCCAGCGTCGAGGTCCGCCACTGGAAAGAAAGCGCGGCCGATCATGGCCGCGATGGCGGGCCGGCGCAAATCGACGTCTTTGAGCGGCGGATTACGCTCGACGGCGCGTTATCATCGGAAGAGCGCCAGCGCATGCTGGAAATCGCCGAAAAATGCCCCGTTCATCGCACGCTGACCCATGGCGCCGTGGTGCGGTCCGCGCTCATTGAAGGCCAACTTACAGAAAAATAATGTTCTGGAAAAATTCACGTAATCTGGAACAAGATTGAAAGTCGATGCGCCGGCGCCGGTCTTGGCGTTGTGACATCAAAGCGCCATGTTGGCTTTGTCGTATTGGTTCGCTGGTCGTTGGAAACCGTGAGGATGTGCATGTCGAAAGTTTCAAAGCGCATGACCTGGGGAATGGGCGCTGGCCTTGCCGCGCTTGGCTTCGCCATGGGCGCCGGCGCGCTGATGTTGAACGAGCGCGCTTTGGTCCGCGCCGACGCGCAGCCGATCGTTGTCGAGGCGCCGCGCGGCGCGCCGTTGTCCTTTGCCGATCTGGTCGAGGAAGTTGCGCCCGCCGTGCTGTCGATCGAGGTGGAAACGCAAGACCCCAATTTCCGCCAACGGCGGGGCGGCGGCCCCGGCCGGCAAACCCCGGATCTGGAAGACCTGCCGCCGGAATGGCGCGATTTCATGCGCCGGTTCTTGGGCCCGGGCGCGCCTGGCGGCGAGGAGGACGAGGAAGAAGACAACGCCCCGCGCGGGGTTTCGGTTGGCTCGGGCTTTTTCATTTCCCAAGACGGCCTGGTGGTAACCAATCACCACGTCATCGAAAACGCCCGGAAAATCACCCTGACGCTGGATGACGGTCGTGAAATCCCGGCCAAGCTGATCGGCTCCGACCCCGAAACCGATTTGGCGGTGCTGAAAGCCGAAGAACGCGGCCCGTTCCGCTATGTGCAGTTTGACACCGGGCCCGGCCCGCGCGTGGGCGATTGGGTCGTTGCCGTCGGCAATCCGTTCAATCTCGGCGGCACGGCGACGGCCGGGATCGTGTCGGCGCGCGGCCGGGCGATCAACACCAATTATGTCGATTTCATCCAGACCGACGCCTCGATCAATCGCGGCAATTCGGGCGGACCGACCTTTGACCTGCGCGGCCGCGTGGTTGGGGTGAATTCGGCGATCATCTCGCCGACCGGCGGTTCGGTCGGCATCGGCTTTGCGATCCCGGCCGACACGGCGCAGCGGATCACCCAGCAATTGATCAAGAGCGGCAAGGTCACGCGCGGCTGGCTCGGCGTGCAGATCCAATCCTTGTCGGAGCCGGCGGCGGAAGCAGTGGGGCTCGCCTCGACCGATGGCGCGATCGTCGCCGAGGTGGTGGAAGGCAGCCCGGCGGAAGCGGGCGGCTTTCGCAGCGGCGATATCGTTTTGTCCGTCAATGGCGTGAAAATCGAAGACAGCCGCCAAATGACGCAGATCGTCGGCGGCCTCTTGGTCGGCGAACAAGCGCGCTTTGAGATTTGGCGGGACGGCAAGCCGAAATCGATCTCCGTCAAAATCGCCGAGCGCACCGCCGATGCGGAAGCCGGCGTCAATGGCGGCGAACCGGACGCGCCGGCCGAACCGGCGAAACCGAGCGGCGAAGCCGAAACCAATGGGATGTTGCTCGGCAGCTTGAGCGAGAGCGATCGGCGCCGCTTGAATATGGAGCCGGACCAGCCAGGCGTGCTGATCCAGCGCATCGAGCGCGACAGCCCGGCCGACGAAAGCGCGCTGCAACGCGGGCTTGCCATCACCGAGGTCAACGGCACACAGGTGTCGGCGCCGGACGACGTCGCGGCGGCCTTGGAGCGGTTGAAGGCGGAAGGGCGGACCTCGGCTTTGTTGCGGGTGCAAACCCCGGCGGGCAGCGCCTATTTCGGCCTGCCGATCGCGAAATAGAGAAAAAGCGCATGCAGATCCTCATCATTGAAGACGATGCGGATGTCGCCGCGTTTATTCAGAAGGCGCTCGAAGAGGCGGGCCATCTTTGCGATCGCGCCAGCGATGGCGAGGCTGGCCTTGCTCTGGGTCTCAGCGGCCGGCATGACGTGCTGGTCGTTGACCGCATGCTGCCCAAGCGCGACGGACTGTCACTGGTGCGGGCGCTGCGCCACGAGAACGGCCGCGCCGGCGTTTTGATGCTGACCGCGTTGTCCGACGTCGACCAGCGCGTCGAGGGGCTGAAAGCCGGCGCCGATGATTATCTGGGCAAGCCATTCGCGGCGTCCGAATTGCTGGCGCGGGTCGAGGCGCTGGGGCGGCGGCGCGACCAGGAGGCTCCGCTGACGCGGCTGGTGGTCGGGGATTTGGAGCTCGATTTACTGGCGCGCACGGTCAAACGGGGCGGTGAAAAGATCGATCTGCAGCCGCGCGAGTTCAGTCTGCTTGAATTCCTTATGCGCAATGCCGGTCATGTCGTGACCCGCACCATGCTGCTGGAAAAAGTCTGGGAATACCATTTCGACCCACAGACCAATGTGATCGACGTGCATATCTCGCGCCTGCGCAGCAAGATCGATCGCGACTTTGACGCGCCGATGCTTCACACCGTGCGCGGCGCCGGCTATCGCTTGCAGGCTTGAGCGCGCGTTTTCCTCTCCGGTTGAAATTTGGGCCCTTGCCGGCGTTCTTGCGCACGACGGCGTTTGGCGTTGCGCTGGTGCAAGCGGCGCTGTTCAGCGGCTTTGTGATCTTGCTGTTGTTTGTGGTCTATCGGGTCACCGCCGGGCAAATGCTGCGCGATGCGGACATCGCAATCCTGGAAGAGATCGATCGGATCGAAGCGGCGTTTGAAGACCGCGGCGTCATGGGCGCGAATGGCCAGATTATCGGGCGCGCGGCGATCGATGGCCCGCTGCTCTATATGTTGACGCAAGCCGATGGCTGGAAAATCTCCGGCGATTTTGACCGCATCCCCGCGCCTGCTCCGCCGATCATCGGCGCGCGCAAATATGTGGCGTTCCGCTATGAGGCCGACACCCTGGGCGCGCCAACGCGACCGCGCGATGCGCGCGGGCAGATTGTGCGGCTGTCAGAGGATTATGTCGTCATGGTCGCCCATGATCTCGGCGCCGGCGCGCAATTGGTGCGGACCATCACGCGAGCGACGTGGGTGGCGGGCGGATTGGGCATTGCGCTGTCTTTGGCGCTGGGGATCGTCGCCAGCCAAGCGGCGCTTCGCCGGCTGGATGGGCTTTATCGGACGACGGCGAAGGTGATCGGCGGCGACCTGACGCAAAGGGTCGAGAATGCCGATGGGCGGGATGAATATGGCCGACTGGCGAGCGCGCTCAACGCCATGCTGGATCGGCTGGAGACCTTGGTGGCGGGCGCGCGCCAAACCGGCGAGGCGATCGCGCATGATCTACGCACGCCGCTGACGCGGCTGCGGCATCGGCTGGAATCGGCGCAAGCCTTGAGCGGGCCGGCGTTGGACGAGGAACTTGAAGAGGCGCGGCGCGAGGCTGATCATATCCTGTCGACCTTCAACACCATCTTGCGGCTGACGCGGCTCGAGCGCGGCGAGCGCCCGCCTTTGCAAGCGGTTGATTTGTCGGCGCTGGCGGCCGAATTTGCCGAGCTTTACGCGCCGGCCTTTGAGGATCAATCGATCCGTTTCGAGGCGGCGATCGCGCCGGGGATCAGCGGCAAAGGCGATCCGGCGTTCTTGGAGCAATGCCTCGCCAATCTTTTGGACAATGCGCTGAAATATGTGCCAGCCGGGGCGCAGGTGCGCTTGAGCGCGGCGCGCCGGTCGAAAACCGAGGTCGAGCTCGCTTTGTCCGATAGCGGTCCGGGCGTGCCGGCGGCGGATCGTGCGCGCATCACTGAGCGCTTTGTGCGCCTGGATGCGAGCCGCACTATCCCGGGCGCAGGGCTGGGCCTTGCCATGGTCAAGGCGGCCATGCAGGCGATGGGCGGGCAATTGCTGATCGAAGATGGATTGCCGAACGAGGCGGGGATCGGACTGGCCATGCGTCTTGTTTTGCCAGCGCATTGACGCATCGAGCGATGCGGTGAAAAGCCAGCCCCATGAATGATCGATTGTTTTTTGGCCGCGCGATCCTGGCTTATCTGGGCCTTGTTGGCATCGCTTTGGCGCCGTTGGCCGATCCGGACCGGCATTGCACCGGCTCGATTTCGGTCGGCGAGGGCGCCCGCGATCATGTGGTTGTGGAGGGGTGCGATCTGAAGCGGCTTGTTGCGGCGGGCGGGGATCGGGTTACCGCCGGCAAAGGCGAGATCGACGCAATTGCCCTGCGCTTTGCCGAGGTTTTGTTCAATCGCGACGGCGCCAATAGCGGCGCGCATTTCCGCTTGGGCGCCGATCTGGAGCAGGCCTTTGGCGGACGGCGGCTGGAGATATTGGTGCGGGCGCGGGCCGATGGCGCAGAGGACGCGGCGATCGAGCTGAGCTATGAGGCCGATCCGCGCAATCGCTCCGACTGGACCAAAGCAATTGTGACGCCGGAAGGATCGGATATTCGCCTCGCCGTTACCCCACCGCCCAACCCGCCGGATGTCGAGGGCGTCGATTTTCTGGGATTTCGCCCCAGTCTCGAGAGCCTCGGGCGCCAGATTTACATCGAGCGCGTTGAGTTTCGGCTGGCGCCGAATTAAGCCCTTTCGGGTCATTAGATTTACTTGGCGGGGACGTATTCATGCAAAAACCGGTTCCACAGCTTGGCCCCAATAGCGCGGCGTTTGAGACTTTGCCGCTGGTCAAGCCGACCGGCTTTCGCGAATATGACGCGCGCTGGTGGTTTGGGCTGCCGCCCGTCAGCGCTGTCGAGACCGACGGCAAACCAAAAAAGAAAAACCCCGATCCCGAGATCAATCTGTTGGGCATTCAAGCCTTGGGCCTGGGGCTCGGCACGCTGATCCACGAGATGGGCGTGCGCCCGCGCATTGTGACGGGGCATGATTACCGGTTTTATTCGCTGTCGATCAAACAAGCTTTGACCTTGGGATTGATGGAGGCCGGCTGCGAGGTGCTGGATATTGGCCTGGCGCTGTCGCCCATGGCCTATTTTGCGCAATTTGCGCTGGAGGCGCCGGCTGTCGCAATGGTTACCGCCAGCCATAATGACAATGGCTGGACCGGCGTCAAAATGGGCGTTGAGCCGCCGCTGACCTTTGGGCCGGAAGAGATGGGCCGGCTGAAGAAAATCGTGCTGGAAGGGGCGTTTGCGCCGCGCGGCGGTGGCGCTTTGCGCCGGATCGAGGGCTTTGGCGAAGCGTATTTGGACGACGTCACCAAGGGCGTGCGGCTGTCGCGCCCCATCAAGGTGGTGGCGGCCTGCGGCAATGGCGCGGCCGGGGCTTTCGCGCCGGAGGCGTTGCGGCGGATCGGGGCGGAGGTCATTCCGCTCGACGCCGAGCTCGATTGGACCTTTCCGCGCTATAATCCCAATCCGGAAGACAAAAACATGCTGGCGGCGATGGCGGAGGCGGTCAAAGCGACCGGCGCCGAATTATGTCTCGGCTTTGACGGCGACGGCGATCGCTGCGGCGTCGTCGATGACGAAGGCCATGAGATCTTTGCCGACAAGATCGGAGTGCTGCTGGCGCGTGATATGGCGGCGCAATATCCGGGCGCGACATTCGTTGTTGATGTCAAATCGACCGGGATTTATGCGATCGATCCTGAATTAAAACAGCATCAGGCCAAAACGATCTATTGGAAGACCGGCCATTCTTATATCAAGCGCAAGACAAATGAAGTGCACGCGTTAGCCGGTTTCGAAAAATCGGGGCATTTTTTCCTGCGCCCGCCTTTGGGGCGCGGCTATGACGATGGGATCGTCGCCGGCATCGCCGTGCTGACCATGCTGGATCGCAAACAGGGCAAGAGATTATCGGACCTGAAGCGGACCTTGCCGCTCAGCTTTACCTCGCCGACCATGTCCCCACATTGCGACGATGAGCTGAAATACGGGATCGTCGAAGCGGTGGTGGCGGAATACCAAAAGCAATTGGCGATGGGCGGCATGATCTTGGGGCGGCGCATCACCGATGTGAACATTGTCAACGGCGCGCGGGTGACGCTGGCCGATGGCTCTTGGGTGCTGGTGCGGGCCTCGTCCAACAAACCGGAATTGGTCGTGGTCACCGAGAGCGTCAGCAGCGCCGACGATATGCGGGCGTTGTTTCACCAAGAGGTCAAGCCACGACTGGCGCGGTTTCCGGAAGTCGGGGCCTATAACCAGGAATGCTAAGCGTTTGTGGGCGTTGCGGCGATTGCCCGTTCGGCGCCCCAAACTTCCGTGTAATGGCGCCGCTCGATCCGGCGCGGCAAGCGCAGCGTTAGAAGATCGGCCAGACCGACCGCCGCGAGGGCGTCACGGATGCGCGGTTGATCGGCGACGGGCGCGGCGTCAAAAGCGTCTTGCACGCGTTGCAGCATCCAAATCTGGTAATGCCGCGCGCTCATCGAGAAGGCCGTTTCGCCGGCTTGCACCTGAAAGGACCCAAGGCTTCGGCCGGCGCCTGGCGCGATGACTGGCGCGCCCTCGGTAATCTCGGGGTGACGCGCCAAATGATTGGCGATGAAAGCAGTTAATGCGCGCAATTCGGGCAGATATTGCGCCGCCACGAGTTTTAAGATCGCCGACAATGTATCCGGCAGGGCATCGTCGGCAAAGAAATCGCGCGGATAGCTGTCAAATTCGGGCATGTCGGCATCGGCGACATTCATTCGCTCGATCCATCGGCAGACGCGCTCGCCCTCCGCCTTCATCAAGGCCAAGGGAACCGGGTCGCGGCCCAAATGGGCGTAAGCCGGCCCCATTAGCCCGAAATCGGCGATGCTGGGCCGCCCGCCCAGCACATGCGGATGGCGCAAGAAATGCGCATCGAGCGCCGCCAAAACGGCGCGCCAATCGGCTTCGATGGCGGCGGCAGTGGCGTCGGAAATCCCTAAAGCCGGCAAATAAGCTTGCATGCGGCCCATCACCGCCGGGGCAATGCTGGCGCATTCGGCGGGCGCGCCTTGCGGCAGGATCATACGGCCGAACGCAAGGGTCAAAAAGGGCTGATTGATGGCGTCAAACTTCCAGCGATAATACATGGCGGGACGCAACAGTCCCTCATCGCCCCACATTTCCAGAATATGGCTCAAGACGCGCATGAGCGGCGTCGTCGGGACGGCGCCAATCTTGCCGTCGCGGGCTTCAAACCAATCGATGATCTCGGTGGTGTCTTGCAGAATATCGCCGCCTGGCGTTTCAACGACCGGGATGACGACACGGCCGATTTTCGGGGCAATGCGCGCGCCAAAATCCGGATGCGAGGGCAGTCTCTCAACGAAAGCCTGCCCGGTTTTGCGCAAATAAGACCGCAATTTGCCCGAAAACAGCGAATGCGGCGCGGAATAGACGATGATTGGATCAGCCATGGCGACAGCCATCCCCAACATCGCTGGCATGGTCAATTCATTCGTCGTGTAGGCGCCAAGACGTGAACGCTAATTCCCGATGGCGGCGCCGACAAAGGACGGGGCAAGCGGGGTTTCGACGGCCGCCGCGGCGCGCTCGGCGTCGATCTTGGCGCGGACGGCTTGGAAAGCGTCCAGGGCCGCCCCTTCGAGCTTCACGCCAGAGCCGGTCTTGATCGACGACGGATTGATCGCCGCGCCATTGCGCAGGATTTCATAATGCAAATGCGGCCCCGTCGAGCGACCCGTAGTCCCGACATAGCCGATGACTTGGCCTTGGCGGACGCGCGACCCAGCCTGTATGCCGGACGCAAAGCGCGATAAATGCGCGTAAGCGGTCTCGAACTCGCCATTATGGCGGATGCGGACATAGCGCCCGTAAGAGCTGAACCAATTGGCGCGCAGCACGGTTCCAGAGCCGGCCGCAAAGATCGGGGTGCCGGTCGGCGCGGCAAAATCGGTGCCTTTGTGCAGGCGGTTATAGCCCAGCACCGGGTGGCGGCGCAGACCAAAACCGGACGACAGCCGCGCGCCGTTGATCGGCGTCTTCATCAAGAATTTGCGGGCGCTTTCGCCGGTCTCGTCGAAATAATCGGGCTCTTCGCCATCACGCTCATGGCGCCAAAAGGCTTTTTCCTTGCCGCGCGATTCCAGCGATAAATACAGCAACCGCCCCGATTTCAACGCGCGCCCTTGCGGGTCGACCAGCGATTCAAACAAGATCTCGAAGCGATCGCCGGGGTGAATATCGCGCTGGAAGTCGACGTCGAAGGCAAAGACGTCGGCGAAATCCACCACGACTTGGTCCACCGCGCCAGCGTCGAGGGCCGCTTCATAGAGGGTTGTGGTGATTTCAGCGCGCACCAGCTTTTGCACGGGCGTGAGCGGGATGCGCAGGTCCAGCGCGTTAAAGCTCCCGGCATAATCGCGCGACACCGTCATCGAGCGGTCGACATCGAGGCGCATGGAAAGGCCCGCCAGCCGCGTTGCGTCGAGCGCTGCGCCATGGACCCGTTCAAATGTGGCGGTCAGCAATTTGCCGGCCTGGAAATCGGAGACTTTTAACATCGTGAACGCAGCTTGCGCGGCGGCGTCGGCGTCTTGGCGAGAAGCGCCGAGCCCAATCAACACGCTCGCCAACGTATCGCCGGATTTCAGCTTGCGAAAACGTTGTTCGGTGACGGGCAAATCTTGCAGGAAGCTCAAATCGAGGGCGGGCGCATTGATGGCGGCGGCGGCTTGCGCGGATGCGGGCGATTCTTGCGGGTTGGGCGCGGTTTCGGTACGAATCGCGCTCCAGGCGAGCAACGCAACGGCGCTGGCGACGGTCGCGGCCGCCACCCGGCGCAGCGCCGTGCGCCCCGGCGGACATGCGTGGGTGCGAAGACGCGCCAAATGCAAAGTTGGGAAATGCATGAGCGGCTCTTCCCTTTTCGTAACTGACCACCCCAATATTGAAGCTTTCATAATGAACGATTCGACCGACGCAAGCCGCGTATTTTTGACACGTGATGTGGCGTCATTGAACGCTGTGCAAGATCGGGTCCAAATGCGCCCTAATTATGCCGCTGAAAACGCCTTATTTGACGTTGTGGGGAAAAGAACTTGATGGGCTTGGCGAGAAGCGATCCAAGCGGAAGACAAATCCGGCGGGTGCATCCAGCTTTGCTGGCGGGTGCGAGCTTGCTTGCGCTCGGCGCTGGGCTGTGGGTCGCGCGGATCCCGATCGCCGAAGCCCTGATTGGTCATTTTCTCTCATCCGACGGATTGGTGGGTAAGGTCGACCTCGCACGCCTGGAGCTGTCGCAAATCGCCCTGTCGGCGGATTTTCGCGATGCGGACGGCAAGGGCGTCGTCGCACCCGCTGTGACGATCGATCTCGATTGGCCGGCGCCCTTCGTGGTCCGGGTGGAGGAAGTCCGCATCTTGCGCCCGCAAATGCGCGGGGAATGGGACGGTCGTCAGCTGCGGCTAGGGCCTTTGGATGCGTTGATCAACGCCCCGCAAGACGAAGAACGCTCGCCGCTGGCCTTGCCGGCGATCAACATCATCGACGCCGAGGTCGATTTGCGCCTCGACGGCGGAGATCTGCGCGCGCTTGTGCAAGCGAGCGCCGAGGGCGACAAGGTTGACGCACAGGCCGCCTTTGCGCCGACCTCGCTGATTTTTGACGATTTTGGCGCGATATTGTCTGGCGCCCGCGCCAATTTCACGATGGACGGCGCCGCCTTCAAAATCGACGGCGACGCGATCGCCGCCTCTGCCCGTGGGCAAGGCGTTGAAGCGCAAAATGTCGGCGTTGTTTTTTCGCTGAATGATCGCGGCGGGTTGATGGCGGAGCTTCGCGCGTCGCAGGCGTCGTTCGAGGCGATAAACGCGCGCGGGCCAAGCGCCCAGGTGGAATTGGCGCTAGGCGAGCAAATTTTCGCCGGCGAATTTGACCAGGCGACGGGAACGATTCGTGCGCAGGCCGCCGAAATCGCCGGCGCGGCGGCCGATTGGCGCTTGCAGGACCTCGCAGCGGATGCGCGGATCGCGCTGAAAGGCGACCGGCTGCAAGCCAGCGGCGGCGCCAATGCGGCGCGCGCCGAGGCAATGGGGGTTGTGGCGCGGGCGATCAATGTGGCTTTCGCCACCCGCGATCAAGCCGCAGGCGGGCGGAGCCCGGCGCTGGATGTTTTGGTCGACATGTCGGGCGCGGTCGATTTGCAAGCGGTGACGGTTCGCGACCTGATCGCGGCATTGCGCGCATTGCCTGAACCGCTGGCGGGATTTTCGCGCGATTTGGCGGAGGATCTTGAGACCTTGGGCGGCGAAGCGCAAATCCGCGCCAAAGCCGAGCTGATCGCAGACAAGATCGAGACGCCGCCGCGCCTTCTGCTGCAAAGCCCGCTGCGGGCGACGGGACGGCGCGCCGGCGCGTTGACGGCGGAAACCTCCATTGGCTGGCTGATCGACATCGATCTAGGTGATCAATCCTGGCGCAGCGCGCCAGGGCTTGCGGCGCGCCTCAGCGGGCTCGGGCCCGAAACCATCGCGCTGACGCTGGAGAGCGCCTATGGCGCGGGCGCAAGGCTCGGGGCGGTGCGTGGCAGCCTGGAGGGCGTAGCTTGGCAAGCGCTTGACGGCGCGGCCTTGGCCATGGCGCCCGTGCCGTTCACGGTGGAAAGCGGGCCGGGCGGTGATCTTGCGGCGGAATTTGCGGTCAAGGCCAGCTTGATTGATGCGAAAATCAGCGGGGCGCTGGTCGACAACGCCGCGTTTGAAGGGGCGTTCCGCGCGGTCATTCCGGCGAATGGGGCCAACGCCCTTTCGATCGGCGCGCGCGGCGCGCAATTGGCGGCGGCAGGCGTATTGGCGGACGGAACGCGGATTGGGCTCTCCGAGC
>DHHV01000134.1:20696-51400 GCA_002403455.1 Hyphomonadaceae bacterium UBA4763
CGGATTGGGCTCTCCGAGCCGTTGGCGTTGTCGAAAGAAGCGTTATTGACGCTGCCGCGCGATGGGGTTTCACCGATAATGCTGGAGGCGACCGCGCCAACGCTTGCCGTCGCGGTGCGTTTGGCCGGCGCCGACCGTCCCGAGGGCGCGCTGTCGTTTAACGCCTTGCGCTTCAGCGCGCAGTTGGACGTCGACGGAGGCTTGCGCGCGGCGATCGCGGCGGCCGAGACGCTGGCCAATATAGATGTGGGGACGGCGCAGGCGCCCTTCCCTGTCGAATGGGCGTCGAAAAATCTGCTCTTAACCGCGCGCCTGCCGAGCGCGTCAGCGCCGATCTTTGCCGATCTCAGCTTGGCGGGCGCGCGCATTGCCTCGCCGGCCTCACCTGCGGCGTTGCGCGGCGGCGCGATCGAAGCGACGTTGGCGATCGATGCGGACGGATTGCGCGTCCAAACACTGAAGCGCGCCCTTGGTGAGGTCTATGCGCCGGGGGAAGCGCCCTTGTTCGGCGCGATGCGCGTCTCGGCCGAGGGCGCCACGCAAGGCGGCGTCTTTGCGGGCCAAGCCAATGCGGCGCTGAGCGCGCGCCCCTTATCGACGCTGGTGCGGGCGGACATCCAGCATGAATGGGCGAGCGCGACTGGCCAAGCCAGCCTGCGGACCGGCGCGCTGACGGTCGAGCCCGGCGGGCTGCAATTGGCGCAAATCTTGCCGAGCATCGCCAGTCTGGCGCAAAATTCAGCCGGCGGCGCCGACGCCGATGGCGAAGTGCGCTGGTCCAAAGCGGGGCTCGCGCCGATTACCGCGACGGTCGCGCTGCGCGATCTGTCGTTTGAGCCGGAAGGCTTGCCGCGCATTGAAGGCTTGACGACGCAGATCCGCTTTGATGATTTTTTGAACCTGACCAGCCTGCCCGATCAGATCGTCCGGGTGCTGCGGATCGAAGGGCCGCTGCCGCTGGAAAACGGCGAAATCCGCTTTCAGATGAAAAAGGACGGCATCGTCGATATCAGCTCGGCGCGGTGGCCGTTTGCCGGCGGTTTCCTGACGCTTCGACCGGCGCAATGGCGCCTGGACGGGGAGCCAAATGACATCGTCATCGAAGCGGCGGCGATCGATCTTGCCCCCTTGGCGCAGATGTTGAAACTGAACGATGTTGACCTCACCGGCATTGTCAATGGCGCGGTGCCGATCCGGATTGCCGGCGAGGACCTCGCCGTGGAGAAGGGCTTGTTGTCCGCAGGCGGCGCCGGCCGGGTGCGCTATGCCGGCGCGGTGGGGGCGCAGGCGGCGTCGGCGGCGGGCGCGGCGAAGCTCGCCTTTGATGGGCTGTCGGATTTCGCCTATGATTTGCTGAGCGCCGAATTGAACGGCAAGCTGAACGGGCCGATGCGGCTTGATTTGGTGCTGGAGGGGCGCAATCCGGCGCTTTTATATGGCCATCCGATCCGCTATGAAATTGGCGTCGAGGCTGATTTCGCCCAATTATTGGCTCAAACTTCTGCTAGTTTGAATTTGTGGTCGGTGGCGTTGTCATCGTCCGAAGCGCAGAATTCCATTCCGCCCGCGGCGGACGGGGGACAAGATGAACCAGAAAATGATTGATCGGGCCCCAAGCAGAGGCGCAGCGCCCGCTTTGGCGGCCGGCCTTGGCCTGTCGCTCGCCGCCATGGCGTGCACGCCGACGATCCGGGTGGAAGCGCCGCGCGAGCCGATCGTCATCAACCTGAACGTCAAGATCGACCAGGAAGTGCGCTTAAAGCTCGATCGCGAAGTTTCGGCGTTGATCGCCGCCAATCCCGACATTTTCTAATCTAGTCCTGCAAAGGGTGTGACCATGTTTTTCCGTTCCTTTGTGATGATGTTGCTGGCGGCTGGCGCCGTGATGTGGGCCGCGCCCGCGCGCGCGATCGAGCATCCCGTGCTGTCGCCGGCAATGATTGCCGGCATTGTGGGTGAGCAAGCCGACGGCTTTTTGGGCCTCGTCTCGGAGAACGCCGATGCGCAGGTGCGCGCCGCGCTGGCCGACGTCAATGAAAAGCGCCGCCAAGCCTATGTGCGCGCGGCAGCGGCGAACGGCCAACCGGTTGAAGTTTTTGCGCGCCTGACCGCCGAAAAGCAGATCAATAACTTGCCGGCCGGTCAATTTTACCGTGATCCGGCCGGGAATTGGATAAGGAAGTGATTTAAAAAACGCAAAGAGGTATGAAGCATTGAGCTACCGATGAACCAACCTGCCGTTACATTGGCGCCATATCGTTGGTTGATCCGGCTTTGTATGGAGCGAGCCGTGCGTAGAGAAAAACCTCCAGCCCTGTTAGAAAACACAATACAAGATTTATGAAATCAATAGATCGGCTGTATTCATTACCTAACACGCATTAATATTTTCTTGATAAATTGATAAATCTCACCCCTTACGGAAACAACGCCGGCAAATCGAGGCCAAGCGTCTCGGTCCAGCCCATCATAACATTGAGGTTCTGGATGGCTTGGCCGCCCGAGCCTTTGACAAGATTATCGATCGCCCCGATCAAGATGATCCGGCCCGGCACCCGATCGGCGACCATCGCGATCGCTGCGCGGTTCGTGCCCCGTACGTGGCGCGTATCGGGCACGGCGCCAGGTTTCAGCACATGGACAAACGGCTCGCCTGCATAGGCCGCTTCCAGCGCCGCCCGCGCCGCCGCCGCATCCGCGCCGGCGACCAGATCGGCATGGATGGTCACATATTCCCCGCGGGTCATCGGCACGAGATGCGGGGTAAAGCTGACCATGACGGGCCGGCCAGCCGCATGGCTGAGCTCTTGCTCGATTTCCGGCGCATGGCGATGATTGCCGACGCTATAGGCGTGCAGGCCTTCGGCCGCTTCACAGAACAGATTGGCTTCTTTTAAGCCGCGCCCGGCCCCGCTGACCCCCGATTTCGCATCGATGATCAACCGATCGGCCGCGATCAATCCGGCTTTGACCAAGGGCAACAACGTCAGCAGCGTTGCGGTCGGATAACAGCCGGGGCAGGCCACCAAATCGGCGTCCGCCAGCGCCTCGCGCGCAAATTCGGTCAGGCCATAAACCGCCCGACGGCTGCGCGCCGGCGCCTTGTGCTTGACGCCATAGGTCGCCTCATAAACGGACGCGTCGCGAAAGCGATAATCGGCCGAAAGGTCGATGACCGTCACGCGGGCCGGTAATTGCTCGATGACGTCCTGGCTCGAGCCATGCGGCAAACAGGAGAATACGACGTCGCAGGCGTTCCAATCGACCGCCTCGATCGCCTCCAGCCGCCGATCGCCGAGTTCGGCCAAATGCGGGAACACCTCCGCCAACAACCGCCCGGCCTGCGCATTGGCGCATACCGGGCCGATCGCCAGTTTCGGATGACGCGCGAGCAGGCGCAGGGTCTCGGCGCCTGTATAGCCGGACGCGCCCAGCACCCCGACCACAAGACGCTCGGCGCCGCGCATGCAGATTTAGCGTTTGGAGAATTGGAAGCTGCGGCGGGCTTTCGGCTTGCCGTATTTCTTCCGCTCGACGACGCGGCTGTCGCGGGTCAAAAAACCATGCGGTTTCAACACGGGGCGCAAAGCCGGCTCATAATCGCACAACGCTTGCGCAATCCCGTGGCGCACCGCGCCCGCCTGCCCCGACAGGCCCGAGCCCTTGACCGTGCAGATCACGTCATATTGGTCGGCGCGATCGGCCACCATGAAGGGCTGCTGGATCATCATGCGCAGCACCGGTCGCGCGAAATAAATACTCTGATCGCGGTCATTGACGGTGATCTTGCCCGAGCCGGGCTTTACCCATACCCGCGCAACGGCGTTTTTCCGCTTGCCCGTCGCATAAGCGCGCCCGAGCGCGTCGAGTTTTTGCTCGCGCAGGATCGCAATATGACCTTCGCCCGGACCGATTTCGCCCGCGAGGGATTGCAACGCGTCGAAGCCTTGTGATTGTTCAGCCATCTTAGCCGATCCTTACATTTTTGGTGTTGCGCGATTTGAAATCGACGCTTTCGGGTTGTTGCGCGGCATGCGGGTGATCGGCGCCGGCATAGACCCGCAATTTGGCCAATTGCTTGCGGGCCAACGGGCTTTCTTTGGGGAGCATCCGCTCGACGGCCTTTTCCAAGACGCGCTCGGGGTGTTTGCCTTCCAGCAAGCGGCGCGGCGAGGTTTCCTTCACCCCGCCCGGAAAGCCGGTATGCCAATAATAGCGCTTGTTCTCGTTCTTGCGGCCGGTGAACACCACTTTCTCGGCGTTGACGACAATGACATGGTCGCCGCAATCGGTATGCGGCGTGAAATCGGCGCGATGTTTGCCGCGCAAGCGCAGCGCGATAAACGACGCGAGACGACCGACGACGACGTCTTTGGCGTCGACGACGATCCATTTATTCTCGACCTCGGCCGGTTTGGCCGATAGAGTCTGTCTGGTCAGCATGCGATGATCCTGGTTTTGGATCGCGCCTGGCGCGTTCCGGCGCGAAAATGAGCTGCGCGTTTAGGCAGGACAAAATGCGAAGTCAAGCGGGAAAGCGAATTCGTTGATTTTTTCGTTCAAAAACAAACGCTTGAAGAAGCGGTATCTTGTTACCGCTATTTCCTTGCTTGTTTTGTCCAGCTGCGGCGAGCCGGCGTCGCGAGGGAAAGCCCCGGCCATCAGCTTGCAAGCCGTCTGGGACGTTGTCGTTGATGGCGGGCGCGCCGAGACGCTGCTCGCGCTTCGCGCGCCTGGCGGCCAAGGCATTGTGGCGCTCGCGACGGCGCAGGAGATCCAGCTCCTTGACCTTGACGGTGAAATCGTCGATCGCGCGGCGGCGCAAAACGCCGATGATTTGCGGTTGTCTGTTGAAGGCGACCGCGTCCACTTACATTGGCGCGCCGATGCCGGCCAACCCGTCTCGGCGCAAATCGGACCTGGTGGACGCATCTTAACGGCGGCGCAATCTGACGCCGCGCGTGTCGAAACCGCCGCCGCGTTGCCACCGGGATTTCCGGAAGCGTCGCCCCGCGATCGCGGCATGATCGCCGGCGTCACGTTGGCGCTCGGGGATATGCGTCTTTATGCGTTTTTGCCGGACGCGGCCGCTTGGGCGCCGCTGGAGATGGCGGGGGGCGTCTCGGTCGTCGCGCCCCGCGCGCCCCTGGCCGTGGAAGGGCTCACCGATGTCCTCGGCGATCCGTCTTTAGGCGCGCATGTGCTGATCTTGGCCGAAGCGGTCGAGGGCGGCGCGCGGATCACCTTTGTCCCCGCCGCCCCCTTGTTGACCGGATCTCAGCCGACAATTTCCGCGTCGCTGAAGAAATAAGCGATCTCGGTCGCGGCGTTCTCGGCGCTGTCAGACCCGTGCACGGTGTTGGCCTCGATGCCGGAGGCAAAGCGATTGCGGATCGTGCCTTGCGCGGCGTTATAGGGGTTGGTCGCCCCCATGATCTCGCGATAGCGCGCCACGGCGTTGTCGCCTTCCAACACCTGCACGACCACCGGCCCTGACGTCATGAATTTCACGAGGTCGTTGAAAAAGCCGCGCTCGCGATGGACCGCATAAAAGCCTTCGGCCTGTTCTTTGCTGAGACGCAGGCGCTTTTGCGCAATGATGCGCAAGCCGGCGCCTTCGATCACGGCATTGACCGCGCCGGTCAGGCTGCGCGCCGTGCAATCGGGCTTCAAAATTGAAAAAGTGCGTTCGTTGGCCATCTTCGTTCCTTATGACTGACAGTTTGGCGGCAGAGCGTAAAGCCGATGCTGCGTCCAGGGGTCAAGCGGCGACGATTGCCGCTTGCGCTGATTTTCTTTTGACGACGAGGACCTGTTGATGGTCAGGATTCATAACCGGCTTTCAATGTGACTCAAATTATGAAAATCACTCCGAGCTTCTCACGTTAAATAGACGACTTTCAGGATCGCTTCACCAGTCGCCATCCAAGCAATGTCGCGGTTTATCAATTTCCACGATAGGGAAATTAGGTTTTTGTGGGGCTTGTAAGGAATTTGTTAACATTCCTGAGGCCGAATCGCGCATAGTCAAGCTGTTCGCGTTTGCCTGCGTGTTATCCAACTTGGTCTAAATCTCTATGCGCCATGAATCTGACCTGACGACCGGTAAATCTGCGTCTGATGGAGAGGGGCGGCCCGAAACGCCCTGGATGGTCTCGCTGCTCGGCGCCGCCGCCATTTTAGTCGCCGTCATTCAGTTGCTTCTGTTCATTGCAACAAATTTCGCGGGCGACCAGGGACTTTCAGCTGACCTTGCGGCGTTGTCGCGCCAGCTATCGCCAGCAATTGCTTTGATCGCCATGTTTACATTGGGCGGGCTAGGCCTTTGGGCGTTTGCAAAAGCGCCCGCCGACCAAACCAAACTCGCCGACCGCGCGTTTTTCGCCGACGTGGCGCGGGTGGCCGCAGAGGGGCGGCTGGAGCGTGCATTGCGCGTGACAAAATGCGGATTTTGGGAATGGAACCCCGGAACGGGAAATTTCACTGGCAGCGACACCCTCGCAAAGTTCGTTGGCGGCAATGGCAGGGTCGATTCCTTGGCGCAATTCTATGATCTGGTGGCCCCGGCAAGTCGCGCCTTGCTCCAAGACGGGATCGAACGGGCCGCCGGCGGCGCGAGCATAGAGCTGACCTTGCGCGGAGTCGCCAATAATGGCCGGCAATGGCTTCATGTCACTGCTGCCTTGGACAGCCGCTCAAAGGATGAGCCGTTGGTCTTTGGCTTGATTTTGGACGTCACAACCGAGCGCGAAGCCGAGCGCCGCGTGCAAAGCGCGAACCGGTTGCTGCGCGACGCTATCGAGTGGATGAACGGCCCGCTCGCGCTTTGGGATTCGCGCAAGCGCCTTGTGATCTGGAATCGGCAATTCGTGCTGACATTTCAATTGCCCGCCGAGATCGTTCGACCTGGCGCGCATTATGATCAGGTGTGGGCTCACGCAGCCCGCGTTTTGCAGACCGACTCACCGTCGCCGACTGAAACAAATGTACGCAACTTGCATTTGCTCACTGGCCGGTGGCTTCGCTTGGAAGAGCGGCATTCCTTGGAAGGCTCCATGGTAACTACCGCGATTGACATTACCGATATGCGCAATGCTGCCCTGCGGCTTGAGCAAAATGATCGTCAATTGCGCCGGCTAATCGAAGATCTGAAAGCCTCAGAACTGCGCGCGCAGGAATTATCCGAACTCCACAAGGAAGCAAAAATTCGCGCGGAGGCAGCTAACGCCGCAAAGACAGCGTTTTTGAATAATATGAGTCATGAACTTCGCACGCCATTGACAGCGATTATCGGGTTTTCAGAAGTAATGCATCAAGAATTGATGGGTCCATTAGGATCGCCCACTTATCACAATTATGTGAAAGACATAGAGAGTAGCGGCCAACATTTGCTTGATTTGATTAACAACATTCTCGACATGGCAAAAATGCAGGCTGACAAGATCCGGCTGCGGCCGAGCGTTTTTTCCCCAGAAGACGCAGTCGACATCGCCATTCGTATGATCCAGCGTCGCGCGCAGGAAAAAAATATTACCTTGCGCGTGCAACTGCCAGAATTGCCAGATATTCAAGCGGACTACAGCGCTGTCAAACAGATGCTTATCAATATTCTTTCAAACGCAATAAAGTTTACACCAGAAAATGGGAATGTTGAGTTCACCGCAAAAACTGTTCGTGAGATGATCGTATTCACTGTTCAAGACAACGGGATTGGCATCCCGAAGAAAGACTTAAATCGAATTGGTTTGCCGTTTGAACAAGTTGAAACCGATTTGCATCGGCAAAACCCTGGAACGGGGCTGGGCCTTGCACTTACCCGTTCATTTGCCGAATTACACGGCGGCAAGCTCGAATTGTTGAGCGAAGAAGGGGTCGGGACGACCGTTAATATTTATTTGCCCGTTACTCCACCGGAGGAGACTCAGCTGCTGGCGGCGGAATAGGCGGCGTCTCGCCATCGGCGCCACGAAAACGATCGCGCACCCGATCGCGAATTCGGTTGGCGACTTGACCCCGCGCCTTTTCAAGATTTTCACGCAACAATTTGCGTTCATCCGGGGTCAATGCGGCGGAGATCGCCACCGCCACGTCATGGTTGAAAACGGCGGCCTGGTCATCGGCGACCCGCAAGCGCTCAAATGCGCCGCGCGCCGCCGCGGCGTCAAACGGATCGGCAAACAACGCCGCAAAAGCCTCGCGGCGCGCGACGCGGCGCGCCTGGTCATCTGGGCGCGCATCCGCCAATTGATCGCGGACCGAGCGCCGGATCTCGGCGCGGCGCTCCGGGGGCAGCGCGCGTAAGAGAGCGCCCATGTCGAACCCGCCGGCGCCGAGCCCAAGGCGTTGCGATTGCTCGATCCGCCGCTCAGGCGGGCCTGGGCGGTGCGGACGAACGCCTGTCGCGGCAAAGGTCGCCGCCGCGCTCACCACCGCAATATTCAGCGCCAATGAGGCGGGCAGCAACGCGCGCCGCCACAAAGATGGGCGCGATTTGACCGGCGCAGGATCCGTCGACGTCATGCTTTATCCTTCTTCAATCCAAGTCGCCGCATCGACGCCATCGGCGGGCCCCAATTCCAACACGAAATCCGACAAAGCGAAGGGGTCGGTCGCCGAAATCGGTTGCGTCGGCGCAATAAAAGTAACGGCAATGGCAAGGGCGACGCCGCCGGCCGCCCCAGCCGCGCTCAACCGCCCCAGCGCGGCCGTCGTCAGGCCCAATTCGCCGGCGATCCCAGCGGCCATGGCCGACAATTCTTGCAAGAAGCGCGATCCGGCGCTTTGGCGCACCTGCAAGCGCGCTTGCGCCAGCGCCCGCTCAACCGCTGCGGCCGGTGGATCAACATCTGGCGCCGCCGCAAGCCACGCATCGAGCCGCGCCGCGGCCCCAATCGCCGCGTCGATTGCCGGATCCGCCGCGCCATTCATTGCGGCGCGCGTCTCTGCCGGCCAGCGGGCGCGATCGGCCCCGTAAGCCTCCAACGCTTTCACGACGCGATGGATCATGCGCGCATTCAGGTCTTCGGTCATATCTGCGCTCCTGCGGCATTGGGGCGGATCAAGCCCAGCTCACGCGCTTCACTCGCCAAAGCCGCCCGCAAGGCGCGCCGGCCGCGCGACAACAGCGATTCCAGCGCTTCCACCGAAACGCCCAAGACGCGTGCGGCGTCGATATTGCTCATCTCTTGGTAATGGCAGAGGCTGATGGCGGCGCGCTGGCGCGCCGGCAAAGCCGCCATCGCCTCCTGGACGATCTGCGCGCGATCCGCCGCAATGAGCAATTCCGGCGCCGTCAGCGCTTCATCCGCCAATTCTGGCATTTCATCGCCGGTGATCTCCCGGCGCTTGCGCAATCGATCAAAGCACAGGTTAAGAGCGATCCGCGCGAGCCAGGTTTCGAATTTTGCGCCCTCGGGCCGCCAGCTTTTGGCGTGCTTCCATAGCCGCAGAAACGTCTCTTGCGCGACGTCTTCGGCCTCGGCCGCATCGTTCAAGGTGCGTCGCGCCAGGTTGTAGATTCTTGTAAAATGCCGTCGCACCAACATTTCCGCAGCTCGTTCATCGCCTTGAGCGATGCGAGCGACCATCTTTGCGTCTGGATCAGCGGGATCTTGCGCCACGATGCTCGCTCGCATCCAATCACGACTTTAAGGTTGTGCGGGAGCCCCGCCGCGGCCGCCACGTTGGAACCGCTCGCGCAATTGGGCCAATTCTTCACGGCTTAAGGCGCCGTCCTGATTGGCGTCAACGCGTTGAAACAGCGGGTCGGGCGCGCCGACAAATTCGGCCTTGGCGATTTTCCCATCGCTGTCTTTGTCCAATTGCGCAAAGCCCTGGCCGCCGCCTGGCCCGCGCGGACCCTGACCGCCGATCGCCGGACCGCCCTGGCGTTGCGGTTGGGCGGCTTGCAGCTCTTCCTGGCTGACAAAGCCGTCTTTGTCCGCATCCCAGCGATCAAAGCGCGCCGAGCGGCCAGCTTCCGCTTCGGCTTTGCTGATCGCGCCATCTTTGTCGGTATCGAGCGCGGCCAATTGCGCGCCGGGATTGCGTCCGCCGCGTCCCGGACCTTGCTGCGCCAAAGCCGGCGCAAGACCAGCCGCCAACAAGCTCGTTGTCGTCAAAGCCAAAACAACAATTTTCATCATGACTAAAAGTTCTCCGAATGGGTTTTTCCAGCGCCCATCGGTTCAACGCAATGGCCTTGAGGTTTCCGTCGCTTGCTCTTCAACATAACGCCGAAACAAATCGACAATGTCGGCGCGCCACGCGACAATTGCGTCTTGCAACGCCTGAAACTCAGTCGGCGCGCCATATCGCCCTGCCCGACGACACAGCGCTTTGGCGGCGCCGGCGGCCAAGTCGGTCGCAATCGCGTTTTCCGACACCGCGACGCGCAAAACCTGGTCGAGCGCGGTCGTGACCAGCCAAACCTTTTCCAAGGTTTTTGCATCCTCAGCCGCCAAGGCGCCAATTTCGGCCAATGCCGCAATCTGCCCAGGCACGTCCCGCGCCGTTGAAGGGAGCGCCCGGCTATGCATCAGCGTCAGCGCCTGGGCGATGAATTCGATATCGATCAAGCCGCCGGCTTGGCGTTTGTGATCCCAAAACCCGGTTGGCTTGCGCTCGCCGCGAACCAAAGCGCGCATCGCCGCTGCATCCGCCGCCAATACGCCGGCCGGCAACGGGCTGACCAGCGCCGCTTCGATCGCCGCGCTGATCTGATCGCAGAGCCCGCTATCGCCGCAAATCGGCCGCGCCCGCGTCAGCGCCATTAATTCCCACGTCCACGCCTCTGTCGCGTAATAATCGGCAAAGGCCGCCATCCGCACGGCAACGGGGCCGGCTTTGCCCGACGGACGCAATTGCAGATCGATCGAATAGAGCGCGCCTTCCGCGGTTTGCGCCGACAGCGCGCTGACCAAGCGTTGCGCCAAACGGGCGGCCTGCGCCTCGGCCCCGCGCGCGCCGTCAATCGGGTCAAAAATCAAAATGAGATCGAGATCCGACCCCGCCGCGAGCTCCCGCCCGCCAAGCTTGCCCAGCCCGAGCAGCGCAAGCCGCCCCGGAAAGGGTCCGTCGCGGCGGGCCCGCTCCGCCACCACCAGATCCCACATCGCCCGCAACGCCGTTTCCGCCAGCGCGGTATAGGCAAACCGGGCGGCGTCGACATCGCAGCGATCATGCAGAACGTGAAAGCCGATCCGAAAGGCCGCTTCCGAGCGAAATCGCCGCGCGCGATCGAGCGCCTCCTCCACATCCGCCGGCGCCCGCGCCAAGGGCTCGGCGAGGTCCGCCGCCAAAGCTTCCCGCTGCGCCATCGGATCGTCATCCGCCAGTGGCGCATGAAAGCGTCCATCCAACAGCGCCTCGATAATAGCGGGGCGGCGCGCCAGCGTGCGCGCCAGCTTTGGGGCGAGCGCCAGCACCTCGACAATCTCGGTCAACAGCGCCGGATTGGCCTCCAGCATGGCGAGCACATGCACGCCAGCATTCAGCCCGCCAAAAAACTCGGCAAAGCGCGCATAAGCAAGGTCTGGCGCGCCGGTCGCCGCCATCGCGCGCAACAATTGTGGCGTCGCCTTGGCAAGCAATTGGCGGGCCCGCTCGCTGCGGGTGGCGCGAACCCGGCCCCGCGCCCAATCGCGCAAAGTCGCGGCGATCTCGCTGGGCTGGGTAAAGCCCAAAAGTTGCAATTCCGCCAGCGCCGCCGGCCCCGGCTCAACGCCGGTATAAAGGCCTTGCAACGGGTCAAAGGCGGGCGCCTGATTATCAGCGGTTTGCCGCACGAACGCCGCCCGCACGCGGCGCCGCAAGGCGAGAATCGCCGTATCAAATGCGGCGCCATCCACCGCTCCGCATAAAGCGGCAAAGGCGGCTTTTCCCTCCTCATCATTGGGCAAGTCTTGCGTTTGCTGGTCCTCCAGCATTTGCAAGCGATGCTCCATTCCCCGCAATGTCCAATAATCCGCCGTCAGCTGCCTTGCGTCTTCGCCCGGCAGAAGATCGGCGCGCGCCAAAGCCTCCAGCGCGCCTTGGGTATCTGCAACGCGCAAATCGCGCCGGCGGCCTCCATGGATCAATTGCGGAATCTGGGCGAGAAACTCGATCTCGCGAATACCGCCCTGCCCCAATTTCAGATTGAATTGCGCGGGGTCGATCCCGCTCGCCCCGAAATGGCTTTGCAGCTGGGCCGCCATCGCTTTGATGTCGAGAATGGCGCTGAAATCGAGATTGCGCCGCCAGACAAAGGAGCGGTTCTCGTCGAGAAATTGCGCGCCCGCCGCCAAATCGCCGGCGCAAACCCGCGCTTTGATAAACGCCGAGCGCTCCCAGGTTTGCCCGAAACTCTCATAATAAAGCCCGGCGGCGGCCGTCGACAGCGCCACTGGCGTCGAGCCGGGATCAGGCCGCAGCCGCAAATCGACCCGCCAGACATAGCCGTCCGCGGTGATTTCGCTCAACAGCCGCGTCGTCGTCTGGGCTGCCCGCACCGCAATCGCCTCGGCCTCGCCGCGCAGCGCCGCCGCGGACAAAACATCGCGATCATACAAAAAGATGAGATCGACATCGCTGGAGAAATTGAGCTCGCGCGCGCCCAATTTGCCCATGCCGAGCACGAACAGCCCCGCCCCGCACGCAGCCGCCGCGCGGTCGATCCGGCCGTTCTGCGCCTCGATCTCCAATGCGCAGGCCAATGCCCGTGAAATGCCGGCATCGGCGAGATCGCTTGCCGCCCGCGCGGCGGCCCTGGCGTCAAACGCGCCGCTGCATTCGCCGAGCGCCAAGGCCCAATGCCCCAACGCTTTGGATTGACGAAGCGCCGCCGCCACCGCCGACCGATCCGCTATCGGCGCCGTGATCATTTGCTGATGGGCCAAATGGATACAGGCGGCCGGCGCCAAAAGCCGCCCATCAACGACAATTTCGCGGCGACGCAGCGCAAGGCGAGCAAGATAGGGTGAAGCGCTCCACAGCGCGCGGGCGACCTCTCCGAGCGCCGACCTGTCCTCAACGCAAAGCGCCTCGGCGACGCGCCCCGCGCGGGCGTGGTCATGGATCAGCGGGGTCGATAAAAGCAAGCCGGACTGCGCTAAACTCGTCAACGCGCGACCTGCTGGGCCAATGTGTCGAAAGCCGAGAAGAATGCGTCGCGCGCCGGGTCGCGCTCCATCATCAATTCGTGGCGCGCATCGGGGATCGTCACATGCACGGCCCGCGCAAGGCTATGGGCGAATTCCTCATGAGCGCGATTGTCGACCAGCGCCTCTTCGGCCGCAGAGGCGACCAGGATCGGGATTTTCACATGCCCCAGCCCGCCAGACCGATGCAATTTCTCGCACAGATCCATCGCCGCCACCACCCAGCCGATCGAGGGCGCGGCCAGCCGCAAATCAGGGGCGATCTCCAGCAATTTCTGGGTTTTGGCGTGCCGGCGCCAATCATGGGTGAGAACATTGTCCTCAAACCGCTCCGGCGCCCAAGCGCGTGGCGCTCCTGGAACAGCCTGATGGCCAAGTCCTAAAATCTTCGCCGCCCGCAAGACCGGCGGCGCCCAATCCGGAATGTTCAGCAATCCCCACATTGGCGCGCTGAATACGCAAGCCTGCACATCGATCGCCCGCAATTGCAGCGCCCGCAGCAAGATCGCCCCGCCCATCGAATGGGCAAGCCCGATAAAAGGACGCGCAAAATCGGTCGGCGTTTCTTTCAAAACGCATTCGAGATCGTGCACATAATCATCGAAATCATTGACGTGGCCGATTTCAGGCTTGCCGCCAGATCGGTCAGAGAGCCCCTGTCCGCGCCAATCCAGCGTCACCACGTTGTAGCTGCGCTGCTGCAAATCGGCGATGACGTCGAAATACTTTTCGATGAACTCTGTGCGCCCGTTCAACAGAACGATCGTGCCTTGCGCCAGCCCCAAAGCCGGCGCGGTCGCGGCGCGCAGGCGCACGCCGCCGCGGGCGATATGAAATTGGGCCGCAATGCCAGACGGCCGGCGCTCTCCGGCGATTTGGACAAAGCGGCCCATAATCTCAGCCGGCCATTTTTTTCAGGATCGGGCCGAGCTTCATGGCGATGCTCATATCGCCCAGCACCTTCAGTTTGCCTTGCATGAAGGCCATGGTCGGATCAAGCTTGCCCGCCGCCATCTGCAAGAAATCGGCAAAAGCCAGATTCAGCGTGCAATCGGCGGGCTTGTCGTCATTGCTGACCGCATTCGGGCTGGATGCGCCGTCGATGAAAATCTTGCCGTCGCCGCCGAAGTCAAACTTGACGGTTTTGCCCAAGCCCGAATTGTCGCCGATCGCCTTGGCGATCGCGCCGGTCACTTCAGCTAGATTCATGTCGTTCTCCTCCGCAAAGGCGCGTTGAACAAGCGGGCGGGGTCGCGCCAAAAGGGTCAGGCCCGATTGCAATGGCGCGCATAAGACACGTCCGCCCCACGCAAGGCAAGGCCGGATTGCAGCGTCGTTGAGCCAATTTTGTGAAGGTTTTTAGACCTTATCTTGGCTGGCTGCCAAGATTTACTCGACTTCCGCGCTGGTCGAAATCCGATGGTCCATCGTTGCGGCCGGCTCGCCGGGGCAGTCGCATTTGACGACCTTGGCGGGAACGCCAGCGACCGTGCAATGCGCAGCGACGTCGCGCAAAACCACCGACCCCGCCGCGATCCGCGCATAATCCCCGATCTTCAGCGCGCCCAGCACTTTTGCGCCCGCGCCCAGCAAGACCCCTTTGCCGACCTTGGGATGGCGATCGCCGCGCTCGGCCCCGGTGCCGCCTAACGTCACGCCATGCAACATCGAGACGTCATCGCCGACGGTGCTGGTCTCCCCGATCACGATGCCGGTCGCATGATCAATAAACACGCCCGAGCCGATTTGCGCGGCCGGGTGAATGTCGACCCCAAAGCGCTCGGACATATGCGATTGCACCAAAAACGCGAAATTGTCCCGCCCTTGTCGCCAGAGCCAATGCGCCAAGCGATGGCTTTGCAACGCATGGAAGCCTTTGAAAAACAAAAACGGCTGCAGCAGACTGCGGCAAGCCGGATCGCGCGCCGCCACGGCTTCGATATCGCGCTCCATCGCTTCCAACAAATTGGGATTAGAGCGCAGCGCGTCCTCGGCGATCTCGCGCACGGCCAAGGCCGTCAGATCCGCGCTGGCAAGCTTTAACGCCAAGACATAAGCGAACGCGCTCGACAGTCGGTCATGCTGCAAGATGCTGGTATGCATCAAGCTCGCCAGCATGGGTTCGGCCTCCGCCGCCGCAGCGGCGGCGCTGCGCAGACGGCCCCACACGCTGGTATTGGCGACTTCCAGGATGGCCCCGGTTGAGGTGGCGTAGGTCTTGCCCATGAGCATCACTCTTTTCGCGGTCGAAGGAGGCACGCTTTTACCGACACTGCAATATTGCCTCAGCAAGCGCGCTGGCAATGGCGCCAGTTGCCGCGAGGTGGAACACTTTCAGCGCTAACATGATGGTGAGGCTGTCGGTGATCAAGCCGCGATCGATTTCGGCCAGTAATTCTTGCATGTGCAACCGACGCACCGCCAGCAATTCAACCGCATCGCGCTCAAAGACTGGGTTTGGATAAAGCTCTGTCGCCACATAGCCATAAGCGCGCTCATCGCAAACCGAGTTCGACGTGTGGAAAAACAACACCTGCTGCAGAACCCTGGCCCCGAGCCCGGCTTCTTCCGCCAATTCGCGATGCGCGGTTGCGACCGGATCGCTGCCCGGTTCGACCCCGCCCTCTGGCAATTCCCAGGAATAAGTCCCGGTCGCAAAGCGCGCCTGCCCCACCAAATAGGTCGAGCCGTCCGGCTCCAACGGCAACACCCCGACAGCTGCCTTCTTGAACTGAACGAGGCCATAGGTCGCCGCCGCGCCAGTCGGCGCCGTCACCTGATATTCGCGCAAGCGCAACCACGGATTGTCATAGACCGTGCGCGCGTTTTTGATGTCCCAATGCGTCTCATCGGCAGGCGCGCCAGCCGGCGCGGTCGGCCCCGTCACGGATCGCCCTGGATGCGACCGGCATGCGGAATGCGCGCCGTCGCCTCGATTTCCACCAAAATGCGCGGATCGATAAAGCCAGTGACCAAAGTGGTGTTGGCGGGCTTCGCCGTTCGGCAATATTGGCTCAGCACCGGCGCAATCTTGGCGAAATCGGCGCCACTCGCCAAAAAGACGCGCACGCGGACCATGTCGTCGATCGACGCGCCTGCGAGGTTCAACGCCGCTTGGATATTGCGAAAAGCCTGCCGCGCTTGGTCCTCTACCTTCTCCGCAATCGCGCCGGTCTTATAATCAAAGCCGGTCGTCCCCGATACAAACACCCAGTCCCCGCCCGCGTCCGGAGAGACAATGGCGCGGGAGTAAGACGCCTGCGCTTCAAAAGCAGATCCGGACGAAATGCGACGGCGATTGGGCATCAGACGGCGTTAGCTGATTAGACTTCCCCGTCAAGTCGGTCATTTTCGCAAAAACCGTGGTGGATTTGCCGACCTCACGTTATCCGCAGCCAAACCGTGCGATTGACCGTGCCGGGATCCAACGGCGCCACTTGCTGCAATTGATGCATCCGTCCGAGCAATTCCAACGGAACCGACGCCAAACGCGATTGCACGTCACGCCAACTTCTGGCGCCCGGCGGCGCCACAAACACGGCCGCGTTCACGCCCAAATTGGTCGCCGCCAAAATACAGCATAACGCCATGCGGCCATCGAGCGGCACACTTTTGAACCCCGGGCTGGATAACGCCATGGCGCAGCCGGTCTCGATCGCCGATTGCCGCGTATGGCGATTATGAGCGAAGGGAATCTGACCCATATAGGTCGCCAACGTCTCGGACGGGTCCAAAATGTCGTAAACGACGTCGTTCAGCAAAAACAGCATGGGCGATGTTCAATTCACAACGGGCGGGGAACGCGCGAGCGCTGATCATCAATTAAACCATATAATTGCGTAACAATGTCTAACACGGGCTTGGGCATCTCAAGACGATTAAGATATTCCAAGAAGGCGGTTTCGCGCAGGTTCGGCCGGTTGCACTCGACCGAAATTGCATCGATCGGCCCCAATAAGGCGCTGTCGAATGTCTCAAGCAAATCGCGTAGCGATCGCAGCGCGTTCCACAACCGCAAATCGCTGAACGGACCGTCCTTGGCGGCGATCTTCAATTTCTCGATCGTTTCGGCGCTTGCTTTATCGATAACTTCAAAACTGTCGGCGAATTGGAGTTCGATCCATTGCGGAGAGCAACGCGGCGGCCCCGGCGGCGCGGTGGTTGCGCAGGCCGCGAGGCTCAAAAAAGCGACGAAAACTAGCCAATATTGTCGCATATCGCATCCTTGTCCGCGCCGTTTGTCACTAAATTTAACCCGATTTCGCCGCATTTGTCATGCGTGGGCGCCGGTAAATCCGCTTCACGTCGGCGCCAAGACCCGGCGATTGAGCAGCAATTCCGCGATCTGGACCGCGTTCAGCGCCGCGCCTTTGCGTAAATTGTCCGACACCACCCACAAAGCCAGCCCATTGGGCACGGTTTTATCACGCCGAATGCGGCTGACATAGGTCGCCCATTCACCCGCCGCTTCGACCGGGGTCACATAACCTTCATCCTCGCGCTTATCGACGACCATGATTCCAGGGCTTTCGCGCAATAATTCGCGCGCTTCGCCGGGCGTGATTTCGTCCTCGAACTCGATCGTCACCGCCTCGGAATGGCCGACAAAGACCGGTACGCGCACGCAAGTGGCGATCAAGTCGATCTTCGGATCGAGCATTTTCTTGGTCTCGACGGTCATTTTCCACTCTTCTTTGGTGGCGCCGTCATCCATAAAGACATCGATATGCGGGATCACGTTGAAGGCGATCTGCTTGGTGAACTTTTCTTTTTTGATGTCGTCATTGACGAAAATCGCCCGCGTTTGCGTCCACAGCTCGTCCATCGCCTCCCTGCCGGCTCCGGACACCGATTGATAGGTCGCCACCACGACGCGTTTGATCCGGGCGCGGTCGTGCAAAGGCTTCAGCACCACCACCAATTGCGCGGTCGAGCAATTCGGATTGGCGATGATGTTGCGCTTGCGCGCGCCGGCGATCGCTTCGGGATTGACCTCTGGCACGATCAAGGGGACGTCCGGGTCCATCCGAAACGCCGACGAATTGTCGATGACGATCGGGCCCTGCGCAGCGATTTTCGGCGCCCATTCCTTGGCGACCGCGCCGCCAGCCGACATCAGGACAATATCAACGGTCGAAAAATCAAAATGCTCCAGCGCCTGGCATTTCAGCACGCGGTCGCCAAAAGTGACTTCAACGCCCAAAGAATTGCGCGAGGCGATGGCGAAAACCTGATCGGCCGGAAATTCCCGCTCGTCCAGAATGGTCAGCATTTCGCGCCCGACATTGCCCGTCGCGCCAACGACGGCGACTTTTACGCCCAAGACTTGCTCCGTTATATGATGAGCGCGCTCTATAGGCGGATCGGGCGCGCTTGTAAAAGGGGTACTTGCGCCAAGGCATGAGGGCGCCTAAAGCCACGCCATGCGCATTCTTTTAACCAATGACGATGGCGTTCATGCGCTGGGCCTCGCGATCGCCGAAAGCATCGCCCACACCGTCACCGATGACGTCTGGATCGTCGCGCCAGAGCGCGAACAATCAGGCACGTCGCGCGCCATGACCTTGGCGGCGCAATTGCGCGTGCGCCAGATCGGGCCCAAGCGGTTTGCGGTCGACGGCACGCCGTCCGATTGCGTATTGCTGGCTTTGCACCATCTGATCGACGGGCCAAAGCCCGATCTGGCGCTGTCGGGCGTCAATGCCGGGCAAAATATCGCCGAGGACGTCACTTTTTCCGGCACGGTCGCCGGCGCCATGCAGTGCATGCAATTTGGCATTCCGGCGATTGCGCTTAGCCAAGCCAAAAAGTTCCGTGGCCAAGATTCCCTGCCCTGGGAAACCGCCATGCGGCATGGGCCGGACGTGCTGAAGTCGCTGATCGCCGCCGGTTGGCCAGCCCATGTCGTGCTGAATGTCAATTTCCCCGATCGCGATCCAGACGACGTCGCCGGCGTCGAAATCACCCGCCAAGGCTTTCGCGACCAGTCAATTCTGCGCACCGAACAACGGACCGACTTGCGCGGCCATCCGTATTTCTTGATCGGCTATAAGGGCACGTTGTCTGATCCGGCCATTGGTACCGATCTGCGCGCGATTTACGAGGGCCGCATCTCGATCACGCCCTTGCATATCGACCTCACCGAAGCCGCGACGCTCACCGCCCTGCAAGAAGCGCTCGGCAAAGCGCCAGCCGGCCCGCAGCGGTCATGAGGCGGGGCTGTCGCCGGGAATGGCGCTAAGCGGACGAACAATGTGAAGTTGAGGTCATTGCACGACTTACATTTCTGAAAAGGTTGATGAAAGTCCCCCCTCAGTCGTTCAAATAGCGGCGCTTTGCTTCCGCAAGGAGGACAGCCTCGTCCATTTCTTCAATCGTTTTAGGCGCGCCGCTCACCTTCAATAGACCAAACACAGCTTCGGGGTGGGTCGGCGCAAAATGTGGCGCCGGATTTGCGGCACTTTCGTCCACCGCAGCGCGCGGCATCGGGGAGTTATCTGTCGAGGGCATGCGTGCTCCTGGTAGATGATCGCAGCGGAGGTAATCTCTACACCCATCCGGTTCAATCATTGGGCAGAAACGCGTTGAAAAGACAGCGCAGACCGCGCCATGTCGTTTGGACCCTTCGCGCCACCCCCTACCGTAACGCCGCCACAAAAGCCTCCGCCGCTTTCAGCCCGCGCTTTGGCCCCAGCGCCGAGGCGGCCGGGGTCCGGTCGGTCAGCGCCAGCCGCGCCATCGCCTGCACCGCGTCGGCGTCGACCTTGGCGATCTCGGCGCGCAATTCCGCCAATCCCCACACCCGCCCGCGCAGCAAAATCTGTCCGGCCGCCAATTCACAGCGCGCCAGCGGGCTTTCAACGCCCATCAACAGGCTGGCGGTCATCACCGCTTTGGCGCGGCGCAATTCCGGCGCGGTCGGCCCGGTCTGCGCGAGGTCCTCGATATGGCGCAAGACGCCCGCGCCGATCTCGCCGGCCCGTTGCGGCGCGCAGCCGGCATAGACCGCCAGCCGGCCGACATCTTCATAGACATCGACATAGGCCTCGATCGCGTAGGCGAGCCCCCGCTTTTCGCGCAAATCCTGAAACAGCCGCGAGGCCATGCCGCCGCCCAAAATCTCCGCAAAGATGCGCGCTGCAAAGCCGCGCGGATCGCCGGCCGGCGGCGCAGCGCTCGAAAACACCAAATGGGCTTGTTCCAGCGTCCGGGTCTCGGTCATCGCGCCGGCCCGCGCAAAAGCGGGCGCCCAAGGCGCGGCCGGCCCCGTTGCCGTCTCCGCCGCGCGCCCCGCAAGGCCGCCAAAACGCCGCGCCACCAATTCTTGCAGCGCCGCCGCATCGAACGCCCCTGCTGCGCAGACCACCAGCCGCGACGGGTCCAGACTGCGCGCCGCATAGTCTTGCAAATCCTCGACCCGCATCGCCGCCAAGGTCTCCGCCACCCCGAGGATCGGCCGACCCAAAGCCTGGTCGGCAAAAGCGGCGGTTTGCGCCAGTTCAAACACGCGATCGTTCGGATCGTCGGCCGCCTCGCCGATTTCCTGAATGACAACATCCTTTTCGCGCTTGAGCTCGCTTGCATCAAATTCCGGCGCAGCGACCAGATCGGCGATCAGCTCCAGCGCCGGCACGGCATGCTCGCTCAAACAGCGCGCGAAATAAGACGTCCGCTCATAGCCGGTGGCGGCGTTGACGCTGGCGCCCATGTTTTCAAAGGCCTCGGCGATCGCTTGGGCGCCGCGCCCGCCGGCGCCTTTGAACGCCATATGTTCGACGAGATGGGCAAGGCCGTTGAGCTGCGGCGTCTCGACCCGCGCGCCGGTCTTTAGCCAAACACCGATCGCGGCCGATTCCAACCCCGGCATCGGATCAAGCACCAGGCGCACGCCATTCGGAAGCAGGTGAATATCTGGATTCATTTCGTTGTTTTGGCGCGGGATAGGGGCGCGGGCAAGGGCCGGCGCATTTTCGAGCCAAGCCGGAACCGGGCAGCGTTAAAAAAATATGCGAAAACAATAGGTTACCGCAAGAGCACTGCCTCTAAGTGACTTGAATATCTAGCCGGCGCGGCCTCATCCCCCGTCCGGATCAATCCCTTTTCCCGCCAACATCCCGCGCAGCCGCGCATTGTCCATCGCCAGCTCGTCCAGCTTGGCGCGCATCGCGGCTTGGGCGATCTCAATATCGGCGAGCGTAAAACGCTGGGTGATATGTTGCGGGCAGTTGAAATCGAGCGCTGTCACCTTGATCACAAAACCGCGTTCAATCGTGGCCTCGTAATCGGCCGGCGTTAACGCCGTCAGCAGGTCCGGATCATTCTCAATGATCTGCGCCTCGCCCCAAATCTTCAAGCGCATGCGGTTGGGATAATCCATCAAGAACAGGTGGACTTTCGGATTGACGATCAAATGCCCGGCCGAGATATATTGTTTATTACCGCTGAAATCAGCAAAGCCCAGATGATTGACGTCCAACACCCGCAAAAACCCCGGCGGGCCGCCGCGATGCTGCATATAAGGCTGGCCGTCGGCGCTGGCGGTCGCCAGATAAAAGCTGTCGCGCTGGGCGATAAAGGCGGCGGCGTTGGCGTCGATCGCGCCGCGCCAGGCCCCTTTCTCGACCCGCCGTTTATACATCGCGCGCGAGCCCATTTTTTCCTGAAAGGCCAAAACGGGGGCGTCGAACACAAGGGCTTCGATCGCGCGGCTGCGGGCGATCGGATCATCGGTCGAAAGCGGCGCGGTGGGATCGTGCATGACGCCATCTTGCGCCGACCGCGCCGGCCCGCCTAGGCGGCGCGCTGTCGCGGATTATCACGTTTGCGCAATCAACACGCGGCGCAAAAAAACCGGCGCAATCGCTTGCGCCGGTCTCTTGGAAAAAACGCTCTCGCGCCTGCCAATTACGGCAGCAGCACTTTGTCGATGATGTGCACGACGCCATTGCCGACTTCGATATCGGCTTGCAGGACGCGCGCGCCGCCGACGAAGACGCCGTCGGTGGTGTCAACGCTCAACGCGCCGCCTTGCACCGTCGCCGGGGTCGCCGTGACGCCAGCCAGGTCGGTCGACAAGATTTTGCCCGGTACGACGTGGAACGTCAGAACGCCGGTCAGCGGCGCCTTGTCCGTATTGGCGAGCAGCGCATCGACATCGGCTTGGATCGCCGCGAAGGCTTCATTGGTCGGCGCAAACACCGTGAACGGACCAGGGCCCGACAGGGTCTCGACCAGACCGGCGGCTTGCACGGCGGCGACCAGGGTCGACAGACGCGCATCGCCAATGGCGGCGTCAACGACGGTCGCCGGGATGGCCGGGGCTGGCGGGGCTTCGGCTTCGACTGGAGCCGGCGCCGGTTCCGGCGCGGGGGCCGGCGCCGGCTGCGAGCACGCAACCAACGCAACAGCGGCTAAGCCCGCGATGACAAACGAAAACTGAGACATGAAACTTCCTCTCGCACACTTACTAGGGGCGGAGATATTCCCCCCGCCGCCGCTTCTACGTCACAGGACTGGATTGGATCACTGCAATTTATAATTGATTAGCGATTTTTAACGCGACCCCGCCAAAGCGCCGCAAAACTGACGCCGAGCAAGCCGACCGCCAACCCCCACCACGTGATCGCATAGCCCAAATGCCGCGCTGGCGGCAGCCCATCGCCCGGCGCGAGAAACGGATTGGGTTCCCAGCGGCCATCGCCGTCGAGATCAATTGTCGCTGGCTCAAACAAATCGGGCGCGATCGGCCCGCTTTGGTCGGCCAAAATCCAGGCCGGCACGCTGTGCGTGTAAACCCCATCGGCGCCGACGGCGCGCCGCACGCCCCAGCCGGCGCGTTGCGGCAGGAAACGCCCGGCGATCGCCTCGGCTTTTGCATCGAAAATCGCGCCGAAATACCCCGCGCCGACCAACACAAAGCGTCCATCGCCGGCCCGGATGATCGCGATTTGCCGGACATCGCCGACGCCCGCCAGCGGACGCCAGACTTTCGCGACGCCCTCAAGCGCAAACGGACCCGCGAGGCGCTCCATCGGCGCAGGGCCAGCCGCCGCCGCGGCCAATTTCTCTTGATATCGTCCCCATTGCCACAGGCCAAAGCCAACCAACATGGCGAAAGCGGCCAAAACGGCCAGCGCCGCGAGCGCGCGCCCCGCCTTTGCGGTCCTACTCATTGCTGGCGCCATTCGCCCAATGCAGCGCCACCAACATCGCCCGGAACGGCCGCATCAGCGCGACCGACAGACCCACCACCAGCGGCGTCCACAACAAGGCATGCGCCCATAAAGGCGGCTGCGCGACCACTTCCGTGACCAGCGCCAACGGGACGACAATCGCCCCGACGATCAAGACGATAAACACCGCCGGGCCATCGCCCGCCTCGATCGCGCCGAGCCCAAGGCCACACTGGCTGCACACCGGCGCAATCTTCAACAGGCCGGCAAACAGCGCCCCCTCGCCGCAGCGCGGACACCGGCCGCGCAGCGCCGCGATCAACGCCCGTTGTCGCGTCGCCTCAGCCGAAGAGGACATAGACGAAAGCGAACAGGAACAGCCAAACCACGTCGACAAAATGCCAATACCAGGCCGCCGCTTCAAAGCCGAAATGCTTTTGCGGCGAAAAATGCCCGGCCTTCAGCCGCAACCAGCAGACCAACAAAAACACCGCGCCGATCAGCACATGCGCGCCGTGAAACCCGGTCGCCATGAAAAAGCCCGATCCATAGGCTTCCGCCGCCGGATTCCCGTAAAAATAATTCTCGTGCAGGATGTGGTAATATTCATAGCCCTGGACGCCCAGGAACACAAAGCCCAGCAATACCGTCAGCATCAGTCCGAGGTCCGCCTCGCGCCGATTGCCGGTCTGCAGGGCATGGTGCGCCCAGGTCACCGTCGTGCCCGACAACAACAAGATCAGCGTGTTGATCAGCGGCAGACCAAAGGCGTGCACCGGCTCAACGCCTTGCGGCGGAAAGGTCTTCCAGGAGGCTTGCACGTTTTCGTCCAGGAATTCGGTCGTGCGCAATTCATGGAACAGGCCGATATCAAAGAAAAACCAGAACCAGCCGACAAAGAACATCACTTCCGAAGCGATGAACAAGATCATGCCATACCGCAGGCCAAGTTCGACCACCGGCGTGTGATCACCCTTGTGCGATTCCTTGACGACATCGCCCCACCAGCCAATCATCGTCCAGCCGACCAGCACAAAACCCAGCAGGCTCAACCAAGGTTTGCCTTGACCCAGGAAGAAAAACAGCGGGCTTTTGTCGTCGAGCACAAAGCCCTTCATCAACACGACAAACCCAATTGCCAGGAAGAACAAGGCGATCGAGCCCAGCAACGGCCACGGGCTCGGTTCAACCAGATGATAATCATGTTTTACGGCGCCGTCGGCCATGTTCGCCCCAATCCTGTTCCACTCAGTCGGTCTAAATCTTGCCGCGCCTGTTACTGTGATCCGGCGCCGCGGTAAAGCCGCGCAATGTTGCGCAAGCGCAGCAAAGCCGGCGCTTATCTGTTCGGCGCGCCGTCACGAGCTTTGCGCCCCTGGGCCTGCGGCGCTCCCCGCCCGATAATAGGTGTAAGAGAGCGTGATCGTCGAGATTTTATCCCCTCCCGGCGCTTTGACGATCTCCGGGTCGACAAAGAAAATCACCGGCAATTCCACTGTCTCGCCCGGCGCAAAGGTCTGTTCCTGAAAGCAAAAACATTCGAGTTTTTGGAAAAACCCGCCCGCCTTGAACGGGGCGACATTATAAGCCGCAACCGCCTTGACCGGCGCGTCCGACAGATTGGTGACCTCGTAAAAGGCGAGACCCGTCTCGCCAATCCGTAAACGCTGCGCGCCTTGCCGCGGCGCAAAGCGCAGCGGGGCGTCCGCCGCGACATTGGCGTCAAACCGGACAATGACTTCCTGGTCGAGCACCCGGGTCGAGATGGTTTGCGCCCGCTGCGTCGTGCCGCCATAGCCGGTTACGCGGCAGAACGTGTCGTATAACGGCTTTGCCGCAAAGCCGAGCCCCAGCATGGCGATCGGCGCGAGGGCGACGACGCCCGCTAATCTGACGCCCGAGAGTTTCATGGCGCCGGGCTCGCCGACGCGGCGCTTTGGGCTTTGTCGAGCGCGGCGCGCGTGCGGATGTTCTCCTGCAAGCGCACCATGGTGATCGCGAAAATCACCGCGACAAAGCCAAGCAGCGCCACAGCCAAAGCCCAATTGCGTCGACCGCGCGCGGCTTGCGCTTTCGCCGACACTTGCGGTTCCGCGCTCATCCGCCCCACCCAAAGGGCAAAGCAATTGTGCGATAACCGCCAAAGCCGTGCTCGACCAACAAAGCGGCGAACAACGCAAACAGATAGAGAATCGAAAACGCAAAAAGGTCCCGAGCCGGCCGCGCTTCCGGGCCGGCCGCGTAAAGTCCCTTGGCCTCGTCCACGACATCGCCAGCGGTTGAGCGGGCCAGGCGCACAGCGCCCGCGACGAATAACAAGCCCAAAACAGCTGCGGTAACCAGGTACAGCACGCCGCCTAAGCCGGTAAAGGTAGGCGCAACGCCAATTACCGCCAGAGCGATCGAATAGACCAAGATTTGCTTGCGCGTTACGGCCGCGCCTTGCGTCGCCGGCAACATCGGCACGCCGACCTTGGCGTAATCCTTGGCGATATACAGCGCCAGCGCCCAAAAATGCGGCGGCGTCCACACAAAGATGATGGCGACCAACAAAAGCGGGTCGAGCGACAAGCTGCCCGTCGCCGCCGCCCAGGCAATCGCCGGGGGGAGCGCTCCGGCAAGCCCGCCCCAGACGATATTCTGATCGGTGCGGCGCTTCATCCACATGGAATAGGCAACCGCGTAAAAGACAATGGTGAAGGCCAACAAGCCCGCCGCCAGATAATTGGCGCTGAGCGCCAGGCCCAATACGCTAAACATTGCCAACACCGCGCCAAAGCCAAACGCATCGGCCGGCGCAATCGCGCCGCGCGCGGTGGGTCGCATCCGCGTCCGCTTCATCTGCGCGTCAATGTCGGCGTCAACCGCCATGTTGAGCGCGCCGGACGCGCCGGCCCCCAGGGCGATCATCAGAAGACTGATCAATGCCCGCAAGGGGTGCATGTCGACGGGGGCCGCCGCCATGCCGACAATCGCCGTAAATACGACCAGCGACATCACGCGCGGCTTCATCAACGCCAGGTAATCACGCGGCTCGGCGAGCGCGGTGGGGGACGCTGTTGAAGAAAGCGCAAGGTCAGTCATAAATAATCGCGATGATGGCAACAAAACGGAACGAACGCTCAGTGACCGGCTTCAGCCTTGATCCGCGGTAATTCATTGAATTGGTGGAAGGGCGGCGGCGACGGCAAAATCCATTCGAGCGTTGTTGCGCCTTCGCCCCAATAATTCTCGCCGACTTTGCGCCGCACCAGAAAAGCTTCCGCCACCATGATCAAGAAGAACAGCGTTCCGACGGCCGCGATCGCGTAGCCAATGCTGGAGATATTGTTCCAATAGGCAAAGGCGTCGGGGTAATCGACATACCGGCGCGGCATGCCGTTCAGCCCCAAGAAATGCTGCGGGAAGAAGATCAAATTGACGCCGATAAACGTCGTCCAAAAATGCAACCCGCCCAACAAGGGATTATATTGCACGCCCGACATCTTGCCGAACCAGTAATAAAACCCGGAGAAGATCGCAAAGACGGCGCCGAGCGACAGCACATAGTGGAAATGCGCCACCACATAATAGGTGTCGTGCAAAGCGGTATCGACGCCGGCATTGGCGAGCACAACGCCCGTCACCCCACCAACAGTGAACAGGAAGATAAATCCAAGCGCGAACAGCATCGGCACAGTGAAGCGCATCGACCCGCCCCACATCGTCGCAATCCAGGAGAAAATCTTGATGCCGGTCGGCACCGCGATCACCATGGTCGCCGCCACGAAATAGGCCTTCAGGTCCACATCCATGCCGACCGTATACATGTGGTGCGCCCACACGATGAAGCCGACAAAGCCGATCGCCACCATGGCGTAGGCCATGCCCAAATAACCAAAAATCGGCTTATTGGAGAAGGTCGAAACAACATGGCTGATAATGCCAAAGCCAGGCAAGATCAGGATGTAGACTTCCGGGTGCCCAAAGAACCAGAACAAATGCTGGAACAGGATCGGATCGCCGCCGGCGGCCGGGTCAAAGAACGAGGTCTGAAAATTGCGGTCGGTCAGCAACATCGTCAGCGCCGCCGCCAGGACCGGCAAAGACAACAGCAACAACCACGCCGTCACGAATACCGACCAGGCAAACAGCGGCATGCGGTGGAACGTCATGCCCGGCGCGCGCATATTGAAGATCGTCACGATGAAATTGATCGCGCCCAAGATCGAGCTGATCCCGGCGACGTGCAGTGACAAGATGACCAAGTCCATCGACGGGCCTGTATGCCCCGTCGTCGACAAGGGCGGATAGAGCACCCACCCGCCGCCAAAGCCTTTTTCCGACCCTGCCCCCGGCACAAACATCGACAGCATCAACAGCGCGAACGAGGTCGGCAGCAGCCAGAACGAAATATTGTTCATGCGCGGGAAAGCCATGTCGGGCGCGCCCAACATGATCGGTACAAACCAATTGCCAAAACCGCCAATCAGCGCCGGCATCACCATGAAGAAGATCATCACCAGTCCATGCATGGTGACGATGACGTTGTAATTATGCGGGTTGCCGAAATTGAACGGCACGCCAAACACCAGCACGTCTTCGCCGGAGAAGACTTGCAGGCCAGGCGCCGCCAATTCCCAGCGGATCAGACCAGACATCACCCCGCCAATGATCCCCGCGATAATCGCGAAGATCAAATACATCGTACCGATGTCTTTATGATTGGTCGAAAACAACCAGCGCGTCGGGTTGTAAAGGCTGGGACGGTGATCGCCGTGGTCCTCGGCGGCGTGAGCGTGGGCCATCTTCAATTTCCCTCAACGATTATTGCGCAGACGCGAAAATGGGGGCGGTTTGCGGCGCCGCCGCAATTCCATAGGCGGCTTGCTGTTGCGCCACCCAAGCATTGAACTCAGGCTCCGGCAGCGCGCGGACATGGATCGGCATGTAAGCGTGGCGAATCCCGCAAATTTCCGAACATTGACCGTGATAATCACCCGGCTGATCGACCTTGAACCAGGTCACGTTCAACCGGCCCGGAATGGCGTCCATTTTCACGCCGAACGCCGGCAAGGCCCAGGAATGGATGACGCCAGTCGGCGACGACGTCACTTGTAATTGCACGACTTTTCCGACCGGAACAACCATTGGGTTGTCGACCGCGAACAATTTCGGCACGCCGTCAGGGCCGGCAATCGGGTTCGGAGCGCCCGACGGAAGCGGATCGCCTTCCAGCAGCAGGCTCGAAAACTCAAAGCCGCCATGGTCCGGATAGACATAATCCCAATACCAGGTCTGCCCGACCGTTTTGATGGTCAAATCTGGTTCCGGTATGACGTCTTGCTTATACAACAATTGAAATGACGGCACCGAGATAAAGACCAGGATAAGCGCCGGCACGACCGTCCAGACAATTTCGACCAAGACGTTATGGCTGAACTTGCGCGGCGCCGGGTTCATCTTCCGATTATAGCGAATGATTACCCATAACAGCAGCGCAAGCACCAAAGCGGTGATCAACGTGATGATCACGAGAAGCACGTTGTGCAGCGTCGTGACATCGCGCATCACTTCGGTCGCCGCGGGTTGAAACCCAATGCCGCGATCTTGCGGGAGCGCCGCAACAGCCGCGCTAGCGGCTAAACCGGCGCCGACGCTGCCCAAAAAACCTGCTTTCAGCCAATTTCCCCAGCGCATTCCTGCCACTTTTAGGTCCTCCAACGGACAAAAACTCCCACAATCATAGATAGACCGCGCAAAACGCCCGTCATCCTGGGTGACGCTGCGTCAAGGGAGAATCTGCCAAATTCCGTGCGGGCCTTAGGCCGATTACGCACGCGCCGCAAGCAAAACCGGCAAAACGCGCGCGATTTCGCCTTGTGTCAGCTGCGCTCTTGCGCAGCGATCCAGTTGCGCGCCTCAGCAGCCAGCGGATGGGTCGGATCAACGCGCAGCCGCGTGATCCCATCCGCGCCAAATCGCCGCAGCGCTTGCGCAAAACTTTCCCTCGGCAACGCAGAAAAAACGGCGTCATAGCCAAAAGCTTCGCCCGCCACCGCGACGAACGGAAATCCGGTGCGGCACAGCGTAAAAAACCCGACATTCAGGGCGATCGCTTCGGCTTCGCGCAGGCCAAATTCCACCAATAATCCCGCATCGATCAACCGGCGCGCGCCCCCCGCCCCATGCGGATGCGGATCGGCGCAAGCGATCACCACGCGGGACAATTGGGCGGCGATCAGCCGATCGGCGCAGGCAATTTCCCCTGGAACGCTGCGCGTGGCGCACGGCTCCAGCGTCACAAACGCCTCTGCGCCAGCCGCCGCCGGCCCGGCCGCCGACAGGGCTAAAGCTTCCGCATGCGGGCGCCCGCCTTCGCCCGTTGCGGCGCAGGCGAGGATTTGGTCGCCTCTGGCGATCACGCAGCCAACGCTCGGATTAGGCGCGGTGCGCCCCAAACGGGCCGCGCTTTGCGCCAAGGCTAGGTCCATGAACGCGAAATCGCGCGCCGAAAACGCCGTTATCGGCGTCATGTCCGCGGCAAATCAGGCAGACTTTGCGCCCGATTGGCGTCCAAATAGCGCGCCGAAAGCGGTTTCAAGGCCGCATTCAGCGTCAAAACGAGCGGGTTTCCGGTCGGAATCTCGACTTTAACGATCGATTCCGGCGTCAAATCGAACAATTCCTTGACCAAAGCGCGCAGCGAATTGCCATGCGCGGCGATCAGAATGCGCTCATTGGCGCGCAAACGCGGCGCAATGGCGGCGTTCCAGACCGGCAAAACGCGCGCCAGCGTGGTCGACAGCGATTCGGTTAGCGGCAAATCGGCGGGCGAGATGGCGCGATAACGGCGATCTTTGCGTGTATCAAAGGCCGAGTCCGGCTCAATCGGCGGCGGCGCAATATCATAGGATCGGCGCCAGATCAGCACTTGCTCATCGCCATGTTTGGCGCGGGTTTCGGTCTTGTTGAGGCCGGTTAAGGCGCCGTAATGTCGCTCGTTCAGGCGCCAATGCTTTTCCACCGGCAGCCAAGCCTGCTCCGCCGCCGCCAAAGCGAGCCACAGAGTGCGGATCGCGCGCGTTTGCAGCGAGGTGAAAGCATAATCAAATTGCAGATTTTCGGCCGCCATGGCCGCGCCAGCGGCGCGGGCTTCGGCCTCGCCTTGCGCCGTCAAGTCAACGTCAACCCAACCGGTAAATCGATCCGCGAGATTCCAGGCGCTTTGACCATGCCGCAAGAGAACCAATGTTGTCATGGAGAGTTTTTATCGCTAATAATCTGACAAGTGCATGGTATTTAATCGCGCCGGCGAAATATTTCAACGCCGGCAAGTCTGGCGCCGGCGACGGCGTCTGGCTTTTCAATGCGGATTTTGGCCGCGATCACGCGTTCGTCTTCGAACAAGCCG
>DHHV01000149.1:0-769 GCA_002403455.1 Hyphomonadaceae bacterium UBA4763
GTGGTCGACAGCCGCCGTTCATGCCCGTAGCTGAAATGACTCGATCTCTATCCAGCATGGACGTAGAGTTTGACTTGCGGCCGGGCACGGGTGAAGCCTCATGGACGGTCGAGGACTTTTAAGGAGGGTGCGCCAGATAAATCGGGATCAAACTCCCGTTTCTGACGCGCGGGGGACATTGTATGCTGGAACGTCTGCTGACAGAGTCGTTGATTTTCATCGAACGCTTTGCCGGGCCGCTGGGCGTCTTAGCGGTGTTTTTTTTCGTTTTCACATTTCTCTATCATTATTTTTTTCGCCTGCCGCAAAAATCTGACCTTGCAGGCGAACATGTGGATAAAGAAGAGACGCTCGCCATTTATAGCGCATTTCGCCACCGCATACGACAAGGCGGCCCGTTTTCGCGCGGGTACTCGACTCTGCTGCAATCGGTGCTGAAGGCGGTCGACCGCTTTTTCTACGATGGCGACAAGATCGCGCCGACTTGGACGTCAGCATCCATGGACCGGGCGCTACAATTGGCGTTGGTTTATCCCATCTCGGCCATGCTGGCGGTTTGGTCGATGACTGGTGAAATAGGGCCGGCAGAAAGAGCGCTTGGGATCAAAGCCGGCGTAACGCCAGCAGCGCGCGCTTTTTTCGTCGTGTCGACCATTGCTTGGATAGGCGCCATGATTTGGGTTGTTAGACCTCCTAAACGTCACATCACGTTCATGTGGCGCATGATACGCTTCGCAGCTTGCGCAGTCGCATTCGCAGGCGCAGGCGC
>DHHV01000149.1:1082-6944 GCA_002403455.1 Hyphomonadaceae bacterium UBA4763
CATTCGCAGGCGCAGGCGCAGTCGCAGGCGCAGGCGCAGGCGCAGGCGCAGTCGCAGGCGCATTCGCAGGCGCATTCGCAGGCGCACTCGCAGTCGCAGGCGCATTCGCAGGCGCAGGCGCAGGCTCATTCGCAGGCGCAGTCGCAGTCGCAGGCGCAGTCGCAGTCGCAGGCGCAGGCGCACTCGCAGTCGCAGTCGCAGTCGCAGTCGCGACCGTTCGATTGAACCGCTGGAAGGCTGGTCTCGGTTGGTGGTTATATTTTCCGCTGTATTTGCTTGCGCCGCCAGTCGTGATCCTGGTTCTGCCAAAAGTCCTGGGCCTTGAGCAGGCCCCGGAATGGGCGCTGCTTCTCATGTTGTTGGTCCTGCCGCTGATTAACGCGTTGTTTGATTGGGTCTCGCTGGGCCTGACGCGCAAATTATTGCGCGACGGGCTCCGCAAAGGCGGTTATTGGCCGTTTTTCAACGCCGCGCTCGACGTGCTGGCCGCTATTGGGTTGTTGTTTTTGCTGCTGGTGGTCTGCCTTGGCTATATTCACATGCTGAACATTGCCGCGTTGTCTGCCGGTTCGCCGCTTGTGTTCGACATGTCCGGCACGCTGGCTTTGCTACGCAGCGATCCGGGTAATTCCAGCTTGTGGTGGATCTATATAACGGTGTTCTCCACCTTTATCCCATCGCTGGTGAATCTGTGCCTTGGCGGCCTTGCCATATTCCGCGGCGTTCCAGGGCTGAATGACTGGTTGGTCCTCAATTTTCTGCCAGAAAATCCCTTGCATTTGACGGTGAACCGGCGGTTCGCCGCCTCGCTCGGCCTGACAATTCAAACCGGCGTCGCCCTGGCCGGGGCTGTTATTGTCGGCTGGTTGGCCTTCACCTTGGTCTTCAGTGGACTTGACTATGTCGGGCTTGGCCTTGTCGGCGTGGCGGAAACGGTGAATGGCGCGCTGAGCAGCGTGTTCCCCATCGCAACGGAGTCGGCGTTGTAGCGTCGCCGTCCGCCCCCCCCTACTTCACCACCTCGCAGCCGACCCATTCGACAAAGCGGGCGCGCTGGGCCGACATGATCTCGAGATCGGGCGCGTTGCGCGGCGGGTTGTCGAGCGCGCGGCAGCCTTGCGGGAACCGCATGCCGGCCTCATAGGTGCGCTTGGTTTCGGCGCGGAAGGATTGGAACGCTTCGTCGGCGCGGATTTCGACGAGGCCAATGCCGCGCTCGTCCAGCGACATTTTGGCGCCGATCCGCGCCCCGCCCGTCGCGGTCGCCACCAGCAGGCGGCGCTCCTTGCCGGCCCGCATCGCCGCGATCGCCGCGTCAAAGCACGCCTCGCCCCATAGCCGCCCTTCCGGCGAACAGGGCCCGGCGCCAACCAGCGGCAGCTCGCGCCCGACGATTTCATAAATAGCGATCGGTTTGGGGGCCGGCGGCGGCCCGCACAGCGCCTCGGTGACGGCCTGGGCGTACATTGCGGCGTCTTGCCCACGGACCATGACGATCTCCGTCGGCGCGGCGCCGACGCAGCCCTCTGGGATTGCGAGCGAGATCGTGTCCTCGAAAAACACCTTGTCGGCGACGATCTGATCGCGCTTGCGCTTGATTTTATATTGGTCGGTGGCGGCAAGGCGCGCGCCGGCGCGCAAATCGGCTTTGACGGCGAAAGTCTTGACCTCTTTGGCGGCCGGATTGGCCTCGAGCGCGCGGATCGCCGCGTCAAAGCAAATGCCGTCGCGCAAGACGGCGGCGGCGGGGCAGGACGGGTCAAAGCCGGCAATCGGCTGCGGCGCGCCTTGCACCAGCGGGCGGCTGACCGGCGGCCAGGTGTCGGCAAAGCTGACCGGCGGACGGCCCAATTGTGGGGCGATGTCCGGGATCGTTGCGATCTGGGCGGGCCAAGGCGGCGGCGGGGCCGGGCCGTCGCAAACGACCAGCATGCTTTCCTGCGCCAAGGTGCGGCCGTCATAGGTCGAGATCGCGGTATAGCCGACGCCCTCGCGCGGCAACGCATAGCATGGACGGGGAACCCGAACGCCGGTGCGGGCGTCGGCGCGCGGCTCGACCGCAAAGGCGTCCTCGATCAGGCGCAGGTCATAAAGTTTGTTATGGCCATCGGCGGTGCGGCCCAGCACCGGCAAGGCGGTGAGATTGGCGCCCTTGGCGATGGCGATCGCTTCGGCAAAGCACAGATTGTCGGCAAGGCGCAGCGGCTCCGGGCAGCCAGGATCGGCTTGGGCGACCGCCAACAGATCGCCGAGCACGCGCTTCAGCGCGCCATATGTCGGCGCTTCGATCAGCTTGCCGGGGGCTTGCGCCCAGGCCGGCGTGGCGATGGCGGCCGCCAGCGCGGCGACGGCGATCATGTGCTGAACGACCATATTGGCGCCTCCCCGATCGGGCGTTGCGCCCGGTTCCGCCATCGGCCCCCGCCGATGGCGCTCTCGCCGCCATCCTGATCACGGCGCGCGGAGTTTGTAAACAACAGGTTATCGAGCGATCGGCGCGCCGTTAAAAAAACGGCGCTCGACGGGACCCCGCCGAGCGCCGCAATTTTACGCAACCAGTCCCGCCTGTTATTTCAGGTCGAAGCGATCAAGGTTCATCACCTTGGTCCATGCGGCGACGAAATCGGCGGCGAATTTGGCCTCGCCATCGCTCGCGCCATAGACTTCGGCCAGCGCCCGCAATTGCGAATTCGAGCCGAACACCAGATCCGCTCGGGTCGCGGTCCATTTCAGCGCGCCGGTCGCCCGGTCTGCGCCTTCATAAACGCCGTCCATGGTCGGCGAGGCCGTCCAGGCGATCGACATGTCGAGCAGATTGACGAAGAAGTCGTTCGTCAAGGTCTCTGGCCGATGGGTCAGCACGCCATGCCGGGCGCGGCCCGTATTGGCGTTGAGCGCCCGAAGGCCGCCAACCAGCACCGTCATTTCCGGCGCGGTCAGGGTCAGCAATTGCGCTTTGTCGACCAGCATTTCTTCCGCCGCGACAGGCAGGCCAGCGCGATGGTAATTGCGGAAGCCGTCCGAGGCTGGCTCCAGCACCGCGAAGGAGGCGACGTCGGTATGCTCGGGGCCGGCATCGGTCCGGCCCGGCGTGAACGGAACCTGGATGGCGTGGCCGGCTTTTTGCGCCGCCGCTTCGATCGCCGCGCCGCCGCCGAGCACGATCAGATCAGCCAGCGAGACTTTCTTGGCGCCGGTCTGCGCGGCGTTGAAGGCCGTTTGCACGCCTTCGAGCGCGGCCAAGGTCTTGGCGAGCTCGGCCGGGTGATTGGCGGCCCAGTCCTTTTGCGGGGCCAAGCGAATGCGCGCGCCATTGGCGCCGCCGCGCTTGTCCGAGCCGCGGAAGGTCGAGGCCGACGCCCAGGCCGCAAACACCAATTCGGCGATGGTCGGGCCGCTGGAAAGGATCTTGGCTTTCAGGCTGGCGATGTCGGCCGCATCGATCAGGGCATGATCGACCGCCGGCACCGGGTCTTGCCAGATCAAGGTTTCTTTGGGGACCAACGGCCCGAGATAACGGGCGACCGGGCCCATGTCGCGGTGGGTCAGTTTGTACCAGGCGCGGGCGAAGGCGTCGGCGAACTGATCGGGGTTTTGGTGGAACCGCCGCGAGATCGGCTCGTAGATCGGGTCGAACCGCAAAGCGAGGTCGGCGGTGGTCATCATCGGCGCGTGGCGCTTGGCTGGATCATGCGCGTCGATGACCGCATCGGCGCCGGCGCCGCCTTTCGGATGCCATTGCCAGGCCCCGCCCGGCCCTTTCGTCACTTCCCACTCATAGCCGAACAGGGTGTCGAAATAGCCATTGTCCCAGGTGGTCGGGTTGGGCTTCCAGGCGCCTTCAATGCCGCTGGTGATGGAATCGCCCGCTTTGCCCGCGCCAAAGCTGTTGCGCCAGCCAAAGCCCATTTCTTCGATCGCGGCGCCTTCCGGCTCGCGGCCGACGAATTTGTCGGCGTCCGCCGCGCCATGCGCTTTGCCGAACGTGTGGCCGCCGGCAACCAGCGCGACGGTCTCTTCGTCATTCATCGCCATGCGCGCAAAGGTCTCGCGCACATCGCGGCCCGAGGCGACCGGATCAGGACGCCCGTTCGGGCCCTGCGGGTTGACATAGATCAGCCCCATCTGCACCGCGCCGAGCGGGTTATCGAGGACGCGATCGCCAGTGTAACGGTGATCGCCGAGCCATTCGGTCTCCGGACCCCAATAGATGTCTTCTTCCGGCTCCCAGATGTCGGCGCGGCCGCCGGCAAAGCCGAAGGTTTTGAAGCCCATGCTGTCCAGCGCGACATTGCCGGCGAGGATCATCAGATCGGCCCAGGACAATTTGCGCCCATATTTCTGCTTGATTGGCCAGAGCAGGCGGCGCGCTTTGTCGAGATTGCCATTGTCAGGCCAGCTATTGATCGGAGCAAAGCGCTGATTGCCGGTGCCGGCGCCGCCGCGGCCGTCTTGAATGCGATAGGTGCCGGCGCTGTGCCAGGCCATGCGGATGAAGAAGGGGCCGTAATGACCATAATCGGCCGGCCACCAATCTTGCGATTGCGTCATCAGCGCGGTGAGGTCTTCGACAACCGCATGCAGATCCAGCGTCTTGAATTCTTCTGCATAATCAAACGCTTCGCCCATCGGGTCCGACAGCGCCGAATGCTGATGCAGGATTTTCAGATTGAGTTGGTTGGGCCACCAACCGGCATTGGTCCCCGCTCCGGCAATCGTGTGCCGGCGCGCCGCGCCCGTGAACGGGCATTTGCTCGCATCGTCCATAATATCTCCCATCGATTTTGGCCGTACAATCGCGGCGAGCACAACCTAGTCCGCGCGCACATCTGCGCCAAATCGATTTTGCGCGACAAGCGCATAGGAAATTTCTTGGTGGAGCGCGTTTTGGGGCGGGATAAATCTATGATTTTGTTGCTTTGGCGCGAGGGCGCGCGATGAAAAAGGCCGGCAAAGGCGGCAAACGTATCGCCAAAGCCCATCTGCCCGCTAAGCCTTGCGCGACCTGCGGGCGCCCGTTCGTGTGGCGCAAGAAATGGGAAAAGGTCTGGGATGAGGTGAAATATTGCTCGGACCGCTGCCGGGCCGGGAAGTGAAGGGGGGGAAGTCTTTGCCGTGGCGGCGGTAATCGCTGGGCCCACCAGCTTAGATAGGTGACTGAAAGTACGTTTCTATGTCCATCGAAGCATGAGGGACGCCAATGATGGCAATATTATCTCGCTGAACAACATAAAAAATCAGATGTAAACCCTCGCGGTAACTTCGATAACCTTGTCCGACGTCATCGCGGTTCCGTCCAGCGTTTGGGTTTTCCGCCAACCAAGCAAATCTTTTCGCCAGGGTGGTGAGATACAAATCGACTTGTCTTGCGCCCCACTTTTCTCGCGTGTAATCGGCGATATTGTCCAAGTCTTGCAGCGCTCGCGGCGTTAGGCGATAGGACCTCAATCGTTGTTAACTTTAGCGGCGCGCTTGTTGGCGCGCTGAATGACATCTTTAACCGAGAACGCAGCGAATTCGCCTTCTCGCGCTTGGCGGGCGCCTTCGGCCAAATGATCTTGTAACGCCTGCAGTTTTTGGCCGCGTTCTTCCAGCGCGCGAAGCGCTGCGTGAACGACCTCGTTCACGGTCGCATACCGCCCGCTGGCGATCTCGCGCTGGATGAAGTTGTCCCAATGCGGCTCGAGCAAGAGCGGATCGCTCGTCATCATACACTCCGACTTTCTTAAAAACTATGCCGCGCAAACGGCGAAGATCAAGATGACGAATGCCCATTGTTTCGGTCCCAATGGCAAAAGGCGTAAACGACAGAGCGTTTCGATCTGTCGTCTGCCGATGACAACCCCTCCCCGCGCGCCGGCG
>DHHV01000012.1:0-548 GCA_002403455.1 Hyphomonadaceae bacterium UBA4763
CGATTCGCCGGCAACCGAGGCGGTCATCCAGACGGTCGGTGATTTGATCGAATTTGGCCTCTCATCGCGCAAGCCGGCCGCCAACGGCGGCTAATCGCCGCCCAAATCACTCCATTTCACGCTTCTAAAAATGATTATTGATTCAGGTCTCATTCAACGTTAAGATCTGAAGCGTACTTGCGCAAACGCCGCGCCGCAGATCAATCTCGCTATCGGGCTCGACCATGAAGCATATCCCCGATCTTCTCGCCCAGCGGGCCCGGCTTCATCCGGATCGCCCGGCCTTGATCGAGGCGAGCTGCGATCGGGTGTTCAGCTTCGCCGCGCTCGATCAACGCGCGGAACAAGGCGCGGCTTGGCTGGCGCAACGCGGGATCGGCGATGGCGATCGGGTGGCCGTCTTGTGCCAGAACACGCCGATTTTCTTCGCCTTGTTATTCGCGATCGCGCGGATCGGCGCGATTTTGGTCCCGCTCAATTGGCGCCAGACGGCCGCCGAACTCGGTCCAATTCTCGCTGATTGTGGCGCGCGCGCGCTGATCGCCGAT
>DHHV01000012.1:858-24314 GCA_002403455.1 Hyphomonadaceae bacterium UBA4763
GCGCGCGCGCTGATCGCCGATGCAGCCCATCTGGAATTGGGCGAACGCTTGGCGGGCCAAGCGGGCTTTGCTTGTTGCTCACTCGAGGATTTCGCCAACGCCGGCGACAACAGCTTGCGCCAAGCATCGGCGCCGCGCGCCTGGGACAGCGATCGGGTTTGGTATCTGCTTTACACCTCTGGCACGACGGGCCGGCCCAAAGCCGTGATCCAGACCTTCGGCATGGCGCTCGCCAATTATGTTAACGTTCAGACGGCGACCGGGCTCGGCCCGGAGACGATTGGCCTCAATTTCCTGCCGCTCTTTCATACGGCCGGCATCAATCTGCATACCTTGCCCATTTTGTTTGCCGGCGGTTGTTCGCATTTGTTGGCGAAGTTCGACGCGGACAGCGTGTTGGCGCGCTTGCAATCGGCCAAAGTCAGCCTCTTTTTCGGCGTGCCGCAGGTCTTCCAAATGCTGGCGCAAGCCAAGGGCTTCGCGGAAGCCGACTTGTTCGCCGTGCGGCATTGGGGATGTGGCGGCGCGCCCGTCTCGGAAGCCATGCTGCAGCAGTTTTTGGCGCGCGGCGTCACCATCTGCAACGGCATGGGCATGACCGAGACTGGTCCGACGGCGTTCTTCATGGATCCCGCCCACGCCGCCGCCAAGATCGGCTCGGTGGGCAAGCCGCAAATCCTGACCGAAGTCCGCCTGGTGGACGCCGATGGGCGTGACGTCGCGGAAGGCGAGCCGGGCGAGATTCTCTTCCGCGGCCCCGCTATTACGCCCGGCTATTTCAACAACCCGCACGCGACCGCAGCGGCGTTCACGGCGGATGGGTGGTTGCGCTCGGGCGATATCGGCAGACGCGATCCCGACGGCTATTACGCGATCATCGATCGATTGAAGGACATGTTCATCTCGGGCGGCGAGAATGTCTATCCGGCCGAAATCGAGCAAGCCTTGCAACATTGCGCCGGCGTTCTCGAAGCCGCCGTCGTCGGCGTGCCGGACGAGCGCTGGGGCGAGGTTGGCCATGCCGCTTTGATTGCGCGTCCCGGCGCGGCGATCGACCTTACCGCCATCGCAGCTGCGCTTGCGCAGAGTCTCGCCCGCTTCAAACTGCCCAAATATTACACGCTCTTACCCGATTTTCCGCGTACGGCGGCGGGCAAAGTGCAAAAGCACGTGCTCCGCCGGCTCTTGGTGGAGCAAGCGCGATGACCCAAGCGCTCTTAATCGTCGTAGATTGGCGCCCCTCCCAGGCTGATTTTGCCCGCTTTGCCGCCATCAGCAGCGATGACAATCCGATCCATCTCGACGCGGAATTTGCGGCGCGCACGCGGTTTGGCCGCCCCGTTGCGCATGGCATGCATCTTTATTCCGTCTTATGGACCCATCTGCGGCGTGCGCTGCCGCGCGCCTCGATCCGTCGCCAAGCCTTGAAATTTCCCAATCCGGCTTTTGCCGATGAGGATTTGCGCGGCGAAGCGACCCTCACCGACCTTGGCCAAAACGCCTGGCAGGCGGAAATCATTTTGCGCCGCCGCGCCGATGACGCTGCGGTGTGTAAAGCGCAATTCGATCTCGATTTCGCCGAGGTCGCGCCATGACGCTCGGCGATGATGCTGAAATCATCCGCCAGTTCACGCAGCTTGAGCTGAGCGAATTCGCTGATTTGGTGGGATCGTGCGCCAAGGACGACGCGGCCATTCCTGAACCCTTACTGCTATCGCTGTTTTCCTTTCTGCTGGGCGTGAAATTGCCAGGGCAGGGGACCAATTATCTCAAACAAGAGACGCAATTCTTCCGACCGATTGCGGTCGGCGAGCGACTACGCGCGCGCGTTTGCGTCATCAAACTTCGGCCCGAAAAGCGCTTGTGCGACCTCTCAACCGAGATTTTTGATGAAAATGGCGCAAAATGCGTCGAAGGCCGCGCGCTTGTCGCCTATGGCGATGTCGAAGGCGCCGCCGCATGAGCGCGATCTGCCCGCGTGTGATCACGCTCGGCGCCGGCGCGCCGATTGTTTTTCTGCACGGATGGGCTGCCAATGCCGACTTTTTCGCTCCTCAACGGACGCTTGCGGACCAAGGATTTCGGCTGATCCTGCCCGATTTGCCCGGTCACGGCCCGCAAGCGCAACCTGACCCTAGTTTGAGCATCGCCGATCTTGCCGATTCCATCGCCAATTTGCTCGAGGCGCAGGCGGCTTTTGGCGCGCTATTGGTCGGCTGGTCGATGGGGGCGAGCGTCGCGATCGATTATCTACACCGCTTTGGCGGGCGCGATCTTTCGGGCCTCGTCATCCTTGATATGACGCCAAAGGTGGCCAATGAAGCGTCCTGGCGCTTCGGTCTTTCGACGGGTGAAACCGCCCGCGACATGGAGCGCACCGCCGCCCATTTGGCGCAAGCTTGGCCAAAATTCCCCGCCGCGATCGCCCGATCGCTGTTTCCGCGCGGCGCTCCCCCCCATCCGGAACGGCGGGCATGGTTTGAAGCCGCTTTGAGCGCCAATGATGGCCCGACCATGGCCGCCTTGTGGAGCGAATTGGCGCGTCTTGATCAACGTGAGGCCCTGGGCGAGCAATCCTGCCCGATCCTCGCCGTCTTGGGCGGCGCCAGCGCGCTTTATCGACCAGGGCTCGCCGATTGGTATCGCGCGATTTTAGGGCTCCGATCGGTCTTCGTCGTCGACAGCGCCGGCCACGCTCCGCATTGGGATGCCCCAGAAATGGTCAATGCGCTCTTGGCCAAACGCCTTTCGGCCATCCCGCTACCAACCTAAAGAGCAATCATCGCGTTAACGCCTCACCCCACATCGACAAACTTCAGCGCGCGCGGAAAGCCCTTCGGCGCCGGTTTGCCAATGCCAGCGCGTTTGCCTAGCCAATCGCGCCATTCGCTTAATAAGCGGGTGCGCCCGGCCCCATCCGTCCACGCAAGGCCCACTGCGCGGTCAAACACGATCGCATCGCTCAGACGCGCGTCCTTGAGATTGATCAGTTTTACGCCCTTGCCCTTGGCCATGCGCGGCAAATCGCCGCTTGCAAAGGCCAATAGCCGCCGATCGCTCGCCACCACCGCCGCCATATCGCCCATAGCCGGCGCGCAGGCGATCGCTTTTTCCCCCGGATTGAGGGCCAACAAGGCTTTGCCGGCCCGGCGCGTCGACGAAAATTCGCTCTCCGCTGCCAAAAACCCATAGCCGTCCGCGCTGGCCACGAACCGCTCCGCCCCGTCTTCGGCCAAAAACAAAGCAAGGATCGCTGTGTCGTCATCGAGGTCGATCGCCAGCTTGATCGGCTCGCCAAAGCCGCGTCCCTGCGGCGCTTTGGCGGCGGCGAGGCTAAAGGCGCGGCCGTCATCAGCGAAAATCGAGACGACATCGGTCGTGTGACAGGCCAGCAAATGGCCCAATCGGTCGCCATCCTTGAATTTCAGCGTCGTCGGATCATCGATTTTGCCTTTGACGGCGCGGATCCAGCCCTTTTGCGACAGGATGATGGTGATCGGCTCGCGCTCGATAAAGGCCTCGATCGGGGCCGGCGCGCTGGTCGCCGCGACCGCCGCAAATTGCGTGCGCCGCCGCCCCATTGGCGTCTCCGGTCCATAAATCTTGCGGATCGCGCGTAAATCCGCGCTGATTTGGTCCCATTGCCGGGCCGGCTCGGCGATCAGCCGGGCGAGCGCGTCGCGCTCTTCTTGGAGCGCCTTTTCTTCGCCGCGGATATCGACCTCCTCCAATTTGCGCAGATTGCGCAGCCGCATGTTGAGGATCGCCTCGGCCTGCGTTTCGGAAAGGGCAAAGCGGGCGATCAACACCGATTTCGGTTCGTCTTCGCGCCGGATGATGGCGATCACCTCGTCGATATTGAGATAGGCGATCAGCAGACCGGCGAGGATCTCGAGCCGCGCCTCAATCTTGCCCAGCCGAAAACGCGCCCGGCGCACCAGCACGACGCGGCGATGGTCCAAAAACGCCCGCAACAGCTCAGCGAGGTTCATTACCCGCGGCACATTGGCGGCGTCGAGCACGTTCATATTGATCGCCAGCCGCGATTCCAGCGCCGATTGCCGGAAGAGGCTCTCCATGATGTGGGCAGGCTCGACGCTGCGATTCTTTGGCTCCAGCACGATGCGCAGATCATCGGCGCTTTCATCGCGCACATCGCCCAAAAGCGGGGCCTTTTTGTTCTCCAGTAGATCAGCGAGATCTTCGATCAACTTGGCCTTTTGCACGAGATAGGGGATTTCGGTGACGACAATTCGCCATTGCCCCCGCGCGCGCTCTTCGATCTCCCATTTGGCCCGGACCCGCAGCGCGCCGCGCCCGGTTTCATAGACTTGGGCGATCGTCTCGGTCTCATCGACAATCACCCCGCCGGTCGGCAAATCCGGGCCTTTGACAAACCCTAGCAGGGCGCGGCTATCGGCGTTCGGCGCTATGATCAAATGCAGGCAGGCGTCGATCAATTCGGCCAAATTATGCGGCGGAATATTGGTCGCCATGCCGACCGCGATCCCAGCCGCGCCATTGGCGAGCAGATTGGGAAAGGCCGCCGGCAGCACGACCGGTTCTTGGTCGGAGCCGTCATAGGTGTCGCGAAAGTCGACTGCGTCTTCGTTCAACCCGTCGAGCAGCGCCGCCGCCGCCGCCGTCAGCCGGCTCTCGGTATAGCGCATGGCGGCGGGGTTATCGCCATCGACCGTACCGAAATTGCCCTGCCCATCGACCAGCGGGTAGCGGATGGTGAAATCCTGGGCGAGCCTTGCCAGCGCATCATAGATTGCCTGATCGCCATGCGGGTGAAACCGGCCCATGACGTCGCCGACGACGCGCGCGCATTTCTTGAACGCCGCTTCCGGGTTAAGCCCCAGATCGCGCATGCCATAAAGGATGCGCCGGTGCACGGGCTTGAGGCCATCGCGGGCGTCGGGCAGCGCACGCGCCGTAATCGTCGACAGCGCATAAGCCAGATACCGGCTCGACAGCGCCTGCGAGAGGCTTTCATCGACGATCACATCGTCAGCGGGAGGCAAATCGGTCATGGCGCGCCTTTGGCGGTCGAGAATGTGCGTCTATTCTTTCAGAGTCGCCCCGTCCGCGCCAAGTGCTCAATCATCCGGCCGCGCGCCGGCGGCAGACCAAAGCCCGACGGATCGAAAACGCGCCGCTCCAGAAAGAAGCCGAACAAGGCAAACGCAGCCCCGACATCGCCAAGGGCGATCACCGCGTCCGCATCGATCAAAAAGGCCGGCAGGGCCAGCAGCTTGTCGTGATAAGGCGCGCCAGCGTCGCGCGACACCGCCCGCCCGCTGCGCGGGCTGACATAACACAAATCCGTCGCTGTGCCGGTCGCAGCGCACGCAGACAAATCAAGACCATAGCCCAAATTGGCCAGAAAGGCGCCTTCCCACCGCGCCAGTAAAGCCGGCCAAAAATCCGCCGCATCGACATGGCGCAGCACCGTTTCGCTGGCCTCGAACACCAATGGAAGCGGCGAACGCTCGGGCGCCCCTTGCGCGAGCAACCCGGTCAACGCCGCGAGGCAATAAAGCCCCGGCCCATCGGCGCCGGCGCGCGCGCCATGGGCTTCGTCCAATTCAACGCATGCGAAAAAACCCAATTGATCGCCGAGCCGCGCCTTCCACGTCGCGGTCACGGCATTGCCGGGTTGGATCAAAGCGGCTTTTGTCTTGCTCGCCCCGCCTTTGAACATGGCGGCAAAGCGCCCATGCCCCCGCGTCATCAGCTCGAGGATCACCGAGCTGTCGGAAAACGGGCGCGCGCGCAACACAAAGCCAGAATCAGTCCATTCCATCGCGCTTGCACGATAATCTGTCGCCGTTGGATCGAAAAGCGGCCTTGTCAGCGCCGACGGAAAAGCGCATGCCCGCAAGGAATGGGGGTCTCTATATTCAGGCCGACGCGCGGCCAACCGAAATGATAGGCCTTGATGGATTTGATCTCACAGACTGACGCTCTCGCTGCGCTTTGTGCGCAATTACGCACTCAAGAATTCGTGGCGCTCGACACTGAATTTATGCGTGAGGCGACTTATTGGCCGAAATTATGCTTGGTGCAGGCCGCCGCCGGCCCCATCGAAGCGCTGATCGACCCGCTCGCGCCGGGCCTTGATCTATCGCCGTTATTTGATCTTTTGCAGGACGAGGCCGTCACCAAGGTGATGCACGCCGCCCGCCAGGACATCGAGATTTTCTGGAACCTCTCTGGCAAAGCGCCTCACCCCTTGTTCGACACCCAGGTCGCGGCGATGGCGGCGGGCTATGGCGATTCAGTCGCCTATGACGCCTTGGTGCAATCGCTCTTGCGCCGGCGCGTGGATAAATCCTCACGCTTTACCGATTGGTCGCGCCGCCCGCTCAGCGATGCCCAGCTTGCTTACGCTTTGGCCGACGTCACCCATTTGCGCGATCTCTACCCGAAATTGCACGGCCAATTGGAGCGGCGCGGCCGCCTGCATTGGCTGGTCGATGAGATGGCGATGCTGGTTGATCCACAGAACTACGACACCGACCCCGAAAACGCCTGGATGCGGCTGCGCACGCGCAAAACCAATGCCGAATATCTCGCCGCTCTGCGCGCTGCTGCCGCGTGGCGCGAACGCATCGCCCAAGCCAAGGACATCCCGCGCGCGCGCGTGCTGAAAGACGATGCGCTGCTGGAAATCGCCGAACAACGCCCCACCAGCTCCGCCGCCTTGAACGCGCTCCGGGCCGTGCCCAAGGGCTTTGGCGGCTCGCGCCAGGGCGAGGACCTCGCCGACGCCATTCACGCCGCGCTGCAAAACGCCGCCGATTACGCCCCGACGGTCGAGCAAAGCGCGCCGCTGCCCCCCAGTCTTGGGCCCGTCGTTGAGCTCTTAAAAGTACTGCTGAAAGGCGAATCCGAGCGGATCGGCGTTGCTGCTCGGCTGATTGCAACGACGTCTGATCTCGAAGCCATTGCGCTTGATGACGACGCGCCGGTCGCGGCGTTGTCAGGCTGGCGGCGCGAAGTGTTCGGCCAGCGCGCGCTCGACCTCAAACATGGCAAATTGGCCTTGTCGATCCGCAATCGCCGCGTCGTCGCCAACGCCATCGCCGTTGAAACAACTGAACCTGCTCGGTGCGATGAGGTGGAAGCCGATTTAGCGATCGATCCGGAACTCACCGCTTCGACCTAACAACGCCGCCAAGGCTTGCAAGCGTTTTTGCACCGCGTCAGAACCGAGCGCGGCTGCTTTCGCCTCCAGACCCAGCAGGACCTGCGTAGGCCCGACCTCGAGCCGCGTTTGCTCCAGCAGCGTTGCCGTCCGCGCCGATAATTCGGCGCCGAGGCGCAAGGCTGCGCCCCAAACGCGCGCCTGCTCGCCTTGTTTCAGCGTCAGCAACGCCTCCACGATCTTGCTATCGAGCGGGGGTTTGCGTGCATAACGATGGTGAATGCTCAGCGCCAAAAACGCGCGTTCGGCATGCGAAACCCCGGCGAAAGGCGCGCGCAGGACCAAGTCAAACAGCACTTCGGCGCGATGATCGGGGTGTAGCCCTGAGCCCATATCGGCCAAATGAGCCGCAGCGCGCGCCAAGATCGCTTGGCGATGCGGGGCGAACGCTTCTCCCGCCGCCGTCAAGGCCGGCTCTATCCACCGCGCCAAGGCTTCGCCAAACCGTATCTGCTGCGGGTCGGAATCGGCCCAGGCGATCGCGCCCTCGACCAAGGGGTCAGCCGCCCGCAAAGCCGGCCCCATCCGGTCAAACAAAATGCCCTCGCGCAAGCCGTAAGCCGAAATCACCACTTTTTCGCAGGGGCTGCGCTCGACCAACGCCTCCAGCACGGCGGCGGCGTAAGGCAGCGTCTCGGCCCGCTTGGCGGCGGCCTCTTCGTCGATTTTTTCCAGTGATTTGCGGCTTTGCCGCCGGATGAAATCAGCGATCGCCAGCGCCTCGCGGCGCGGCATTTCATATTCATGCAGCACGCGCAGCGGATAATGCCGCACCGCCATGTCGATGCGGGCAATGGCGCGCCAGGACCCGCCAACCGCATAAAGCGCGCCCGGGGTCGCGCCCAACAGATTGGCGCCATCCAGATGGCGGTGGATGTCGGCGCGAACGCGCTCGACCGAAAAATCCGGCCCCGACATCAACGCCAGCGGCCCAAGCGGGAATGTCTCGCCGCTTTGCGGGGCGCCGTGGCGGCTGACGGGATTGAGCTCGAGGCTCGAGCCGCCAAGATCGGCCACTAGGCCCTTGGCGTCAGGCGCGCCCGCCAGCACGCCCAAGGTCGACAGCCGCGCTTCTTCGGCGCCGCTGATCACCCGCAATTTCACGCCGGTTTCGAGCCGCACCCGCTCAACAAAGTCTTGGCCATTGCTGGCGGCGCGGATCGCCGCCGTCGCGACTGCGACGACATCGCGTACCCCTAAGCCCTTCAACACCGCCGCAAAGCGTTTCAGCGCCATCAGCGCCTGATCCATCCGCTCTGGCGTCAGCGCGCCCGTTTCGGAAAGCCCCGCGCCTAAGGCCGCCTGGGTTTTTTCATTCAGGAATGGCACAATCGAGCGGCCATCCACTCGATAGACCACCAACCGCACGGAATTAGAGCCGACGTCGATGACCGCCGCCGCATTCGCATGGGCGTGTCCAATCGCTGGAAGTCCAAATCGCGCCGCGGGAGAAAGAATCAAATCCTGATCCTTGTTGTCACTTTCGGAACACATATTCCTCGAGCAGCGTCAATCCGGCTTTTGCCCAATCCGCTGAAAGGCTGGCGGCTCTTTGTCATGGAGCGCGCGGCCACGGCCCGACAAACTCGGATTTTGCATGAAATATTCATGCGCGCTGAACGGGCTTTGCGCTTCATCGACTTCAACCCGTTCATAAGCGCCGTCAGCGCGTAAATACCAAGATTGCCGCTCGTCATTCAGATTGGCGATCATGATTTGGTCGAGCACTTGTTGGTGGACCGTTGGGTTAAGTATGGGGCAGAGCGTTTCGATGCGCCGATCGAGATTGCGCTCCATCCAATCGGCCGAGGAGATGAACACTTTGGCGGCGGGCGAGGGCAACATCGCGCCATTGCCGAACACCACAATCCGGGCGTGCTCCAAGAACCGGCCGACAATGCTTTTGACCCGGATGCGCTCGCTCAAGCCCGGCACGCCCGGCCGCAGCGAACACATGCCGCGCACGACAAGCTCGATATTCACCCCCGCCGCGCTGGCGCGATAAAGCGCATCGATGACTTGCGGATGCACGAGCGCATTCATCTTCGCCCAAATCGTCGCTGGTCGGCCAGCTTTGGCGTGGGCGATTTCCGCCTCGATCTCCGCCAGCAGCGTTGATTTCAAATTGATCGGCGCCATCGCGAGGCGCTCAAAGCCGGTCGGCTCCGCATAACCGGTAACGAAGTTGAACACCCGACCAGCATCGCGCCCGATCGCCGGATCGGCGGTGAACAGGGACAAATCGGTGTAAATCTTCGCGGTGATCGGATGGTAATTGCCGGTGCCGACATGGGTATAGGTGCGCAATTCGGCGCCTTCGCGGCGAATAACCAGCGATAACTTCGCGTGGGTCTTATAGGCGACGAAGCCGAAGACGATCTGCACGCCGGCCCGTTCCAAATCGCGCGCCCAGCGCAAATTGGCCTCTTCGTCAAAGCGCGCTTTGATCTCGATCAGCGCGGTGACGTTTTTGCCGCTTTCGGCCGCTTCGATCAGCGCCGCAACGATCGGTGAATCCTTGCTGGTCCGGTAAAGCGTCTGTTTGATCGCCACGACGCTCGGATCAGCCGCCGCCTGGCGGATGAATTGCACGACAACGTCGAAGGATTCAAACGGGTGATGGACCAGAATGTCCTTGGCGCGGATCGCGGCAAAGCAATCGCCATTATAATCGCGCAAGCGCTCGGGCATGCGCGGCTCGTAGGGCGAGAATTTCAGCTCCGGCCGATCGTCGCCGATCAGCTGCCCGAGTTGGGCAAGGCCCAACAGGCCGTCGATCTCGATGACGTCGCGCGCTTCCGCCCCGACTTGGGCCAGCACGAATTTGCGCAAATCGGCCGGCATCGCCGTTTCAAACGTGAAGCGGACGACTTCGCCGAGGCGGCGTTGTTTGAGCAACAATTCAAATTCGCGGACGAGGTCCTCGGCCTCGTCTTCGATTTCAATGTCGCTGTCGCGGATGATCCGGAAGGCGCCGCTGCCGTGCAACTCATAGCCGGGAAACAACAAACCAGAGAAAATGCTGATCACCGTTTCAATCGCGACCACCCGGCGCGTCGGCCGACCGCCCGCGTCTGCCCCTTTTGCGGCGTCGAGAAAGCGGGCGGTGTGCAGCGGTACCGGCACCAAAGCGCGCATGCGCTTGCCATCGGCCTTGCGCTGCAAGTTCATCGCGACCGCAAAGCCAAGATTGGGGATGAACGGGAAGGGATGGGCCGGATCGATCGCCAGCGGCGTCAGCAATGGAAACACCTGCGCCAAAAACGCCGCCCGCAATTGCTCCTCATCATCGGGCGTAATCTCGCCCGCCGCCAAGACGGCAATGCCGGCCCCCGCCAATTCGCGCTTCAGCTCCGCCCAAAGCTTTTGCTGGTCCTGCATCAGCGCGATCGCTAGGTTATGCACCCGTTCCAATTGCGCCGCCGGCGTCAGCCCGTCAGAGCTTAAGGTCGCCACATTATTGCGGGCCTGTTCACGCAAGCCCGCCACCCGCACCATGTAGAATTCGTCGAGATTATTACCGGAAATCGCCAGAAAGCGCAGCCGCTCCAGCAAAGGATGGCGCTTATTACGGGCCTCCTCGATGACGCGCGCATTAAAGGCGAGCCAGGATGCTTCGCGATTGATAAACCGCGTCGGGTCATGGAGGCCAATCGCACGCATAGCCGGCGGCGCGGCGGCCGTGCCTTGGCGTTGACGCGGCGCTGTCCGGGTCGAGCGGGCCTCAGTCACAATCATTTCCCTCCAAGCGGTGGGCGCAAGACGCGCCCGTCACGCCAAAGCCGGCTGCATAGCCGAATTTGCTCAAGAGAACCATTTCGCGCGTCGTCGAGATTCGCAACTATTGCCGCTCATTCACGCAGCCGGCGGCGGTTTTTCTTCCTCTTCCTGGCGCGTAAGGATCATCCGGCCGATCGCCGCCAGCACGCGAGGATTGATTTTGGCGCCGAGCTGGAAGACCTCGCTTTCCAGCGCATCGACCATCTCCACCAACGCCGCCGAGCGCCGGCCGGCGAAGAACGCGATCCGTTCCGCCTCGACGCGCGAAATGCGCACCCAACGCAGCCGGCAAAGCGTTTCAACGAAATCGGCCGCCGCCGCATCGCTCGGCGGTTCATCTAACGCAAACACTGGAGCAGCCGAGAGCCGCGCCGCCAAATCCCGCAATTGGCGCGCATTCCCCCATTGGCTCGGCGCAGGGCGCGCGATTAGCAGCAACCGCGTCGCCATTCTTTGTGTCTGGTTGATCGCGTCGAATAACAGCGCCGGCGCTGCCTGATCGGCGTTATCTAGGATCGTTAACGCCGCAGAGGGCAGAGGCGCGAGACGCTCGAGGGCGCTCAAAAATGTCACACCCGGATCGACTGCGGCGATTTCCCCCGCCAAGCTTGATTTGCCGCTCGACGGCGGTCCAATCAACAGCGCGCAAGCGCCAGCCGGCCAGCGCCGCCAGTCGGCGATTTGCCCGGCAATGGTCGCGCCGGCCGGCGAGCGCGGCGCAAAGCGCGGCGGCGCGGGTAAATCCAATCGCTGCTGCATCAGGCCGTCAGCCAAAGTTAATTCCAAGACGCGATCCAGATCTCGCCGTCGCCGCGATCAAGGCGCAGGCCTTGCTCGGCAAAATCGGCGACCACGTCCTCGATCGTCCCGACAAACGCGCAGCGGATTTGCGCGCCGTCGATCGATAACAGGTCAAACGCCAAGCTTGCCAAGAATGGATTGGCCGAAATCGCGTTGCGCATCCGGCGCCATTCCTCGGCCGAGGCGTAAAGCGCGTTGATGACCAATTCGCTGCGTTCGTTGGCGCGGCGCGCTACATCACGTTTCCAACGGTTTTGCAGCGCTTGGGCGACTTCCGCCACCGCGCGGTCGAGCGCCTCGCGCGATGGCGCCGCGGCTGGATCGACGGGAAGCGGCACGACAAAGTCGCTGTGCCGGCCCGATTGGCCGTTTTCGCGCCGTATCGTCGCCTCCGCTCGACCATTCGCCCAAGTGATCGTCGTAAACACCCGCTGATGGCGCGTATCGGCGCTTTCGGGCGCAAGCAGCAAGGGTTGCAATTCATGCGCAAAATTGGCCCGCGACCAGGCTTGCGCCCATTGTCCGCCAAGTCCTGGCGGCCCGTCCGCCAATTCAGGCACGATGATCAGCGGTGAGGCCTGCACTTCGATGGCGGCAAGGCTCAAGCTCCGCAAATACTGGCGCACCTGAGCGCGGTCAAAGCCGATCGAGTAGGCCCCGACATGGCGCGTCGCGGCGCGGCGTTCTTCGATGACGTCGATCTGCGCCGCCATGGAGGCCAGCGTGGCGGCGTCCGGCGCAGGCGCCGGCGCGGTTGCGCTCGGCGCCAGTCGCAGCGCCAAGGTCGCCCAGGCTTGCGCCCGCGCCCGCGCGAGCGCGTTCTCGCGCGCCCGCGCCGCGTCCGTTCCGGTTGCTTCGACCCGCACATTGGCGATCGTGAAGGGATCGGCGGCGCGCGCCGTGGGCGCCCATCCGATCAGCGCGGCGAGCGCCAGCAAAACCGCAGCCGCGAGCCTAAGAGCCGAGCGCTGCAGCGCGATCAAATCAAACACTCCCGGCGCGACCGATGCGTTCATGGCTTTCCCGCTCCTTCAATTGCCAGGCCTGTCTCTCAACGCTAAGAGCGCGCAATGACGCGCGTGGATTCGGCGAGCCCCTCGGCGGGGCCTCTGACATATGCAAAGGCCGGTGTCGATATTGCGGCGGGCGACGCTTTTGTCGACCGCATCAAGCCGGCCGCGGCGGCGACCTATCGGCCCGGCGTGATGGCAGGGATCGGCGGTTTTGCGGCGGCGTTCGACCTGAAAACGGCCGGGTGGAGCGATCCGATCCTGCTCGCCACCACGGACGGCGTTGGCACCAAGCTCGACATCGCGGCGGAAACCGGTTTGCATGACGGCATCGGCCAAGATTTGGTCGCCATGTGCGTCAACGATTTGCTCGCCCAAGGCGGGACTCCGCTGTTCTTTTTGGATTATTTCGCCACCGGCAAATTGGCGCCGGTGACCGCCGCCATTGTCGTTGAATCGATCGCGCGCGCCTGCGCCGCCTGCGCTTGCGCGCTGGTTGGCGGCGAGACCGCTGAAATGCCGGGCATGTATGGCGAGGGGCGCTATGATCTCGCCGGTTTCGCCATCGGCGCGGTGGAGCGGGGCGCTCTTTTGCCCCGACGTGACGCGATGGCGCCTGGGGACGTCTTGATCGGCCTTGCCTCGAGCGGGGTTCATTCCAACGGCTTTTCGCTGGTGCGCGCGATTGTGGCGCGCACGGGTCTTGCCTGGAGCGATCCAGCCCCGTGGGACGGCGCCGATGGCGCCCCGCTGGGCGCAGCCCTGCTGACGCCGACGCGGCTATATCCGCCGGTCCTGCGCGCGCCGCTCGCGGCGGGCTATCTGCTGGGCCTTGCCCATATCACCGGCGGCGGTCTGATCGGCAATGCCGAGCGCATGTTGCCGCCCGGCCTTGATTTACGGATCGATTGGCAAGCTTGGCGCCGACCGGCCCTGTTTGATTGGCTGCAAGGCGCCGGCGACGTCCCCGAAGACGATATGCGCCAGACCTTTAATCTCGGCATCGGCATGGTCGCCATTGTAAAGCCGCAAGACAAAGACCGCTTGATCGCTGATTGCGCACGCGCTGGCGTCGAAGCCGTCCTAATCGGCGACCTCATCGCGCAATGAAGCGGCTTGGCGTTCTCATCTCCGGGCGCGGATCGAACATGGCCGCCCTGCTCGACGCCGATCGCGCCGGCATACTGGCGGCGCAGCCCACGCTGATCCTGTCCAACCGGCCCGAGGCGCCCGGCCTTGCCCACGCGCGCGCCGCTGGGATCGAGGCCATCGTGATCGATCACAAAGCCTTCGCCACGCGCCAAGCCTTTGAAATAGCAATCGACCAGGAAATGCAGGCGCGCGCCATCGACCTGATCGCCTGCGCCGGCTTCCTGCGCGTGCTGACGCCGTGGTTCATTGCGCGTTGGCGCGGGCGCCTGATCAATATCCACCCCTCGCTTTTGCCGCTGTTTCCCGGGCTCGACACCCATCAACGGGCGCTGGCTGCGGGGGCGCGGCTCCATGGATGTTCGACGCATTTCGTCACCGAAGGCGTCGATGCCGGCCCGCTGATCGCCCAGGCCGCTTTGGCCGTTCGCCCGGACGACAATCCAGACACCCTCGCTGCGCGCGTTCTGGCGCTGGAGCATCGGCTGTTCCCCGCCAGCGTTAATTTAGTGGCGACCGGCATGGCGCGCCTTGCGGGCGAACAATGTCTGCTCGACGCGCCAAGCGCGGCCGGCGCCCTGTTCAGCGTCGACGTTTAGCGTCAAGTTAGGCGCAAATATAGGACCGCAGGGCCTCCGCCTCGGCCTGCACGGCGCTGATTTTGATTTTGACGAGATCGCCGATCGACACCATGCCTTTCAATTGTCCGTCGACAACCACGGGCAAATGGCGGATGCGTCGATCCGTCATCCGCGCCAACGCGTCATCGACCGTGTCGCTCGGCGCGGCGGTGACGACATTGCGGGTCATCGCGGTCGCAACGGGTTGCGTGAGGATGCCGCAGCCGCGCCGGGCGATTTCGCGGACAATGTCGCGCTCGGAAATCACGCCGGCGATTGCGCCCGCGTGATCGACCACGACCAACGCGCCAACGCGCTTGGCGTGCAATTCGTGGCAAACCCGCTCCATCAGGTCAAAGTCGTGAACGGTATAAATATCGCCGCCTTTTTCATTGAGGATATGCGCTATCAGCATCGATTGCCTCCCTGAAATTGTCATGATTTTGCTTAATCTGCGCGCCGTTGATCGATGGTGCGCGCCTCTCGGCGCTGGAGGCGCGGCCCATCCATTTCCGCATAAAATGTATGAAAAAACGCCAGTTCGCGAATCACATTTATCTGTCCGCGCACGGTTGATGCGGCGGTTCACGAATCTGCGCGGTTAAAACTTTAGGTGCGACGCGGGGAATGGTCGGAGCGGCAGGATTCGAACCTGCGACCCCCGCGTCCCGAACACGGTGCTCTACCAGGCTGAGCTACGCTCCGAGAAGGTCGCGGTCTATACAGCCAGCAATCTCGACCCGCAATGGGCCGCGCGCGAAAATCTTGCTCGGTCGTGTACCGACAACTTGCAATTGCCAGCGCGCAAAGCTACATGCGCGGCCTCTTGGGGCGTCGCCAAGCGGTAAGGCAGCGGTTTTTGGTACCGCCATTCCTAGGTTCGATCCCTAGCGCCCCAGCCAGATGTTCAGCACTTCTTCATCGGAAATACCAAACAATTGCTGCGGTGAGCGCTAGCAGGGCAATCGCTTGCCAGCGATAATCAGCCAGCCCCTGGGGCTCGTCGGCCCGACGCGCCTCGCGCCGCCAAAGCAGGGGCTCAACTTGGGCCAAAGTGGGCGCCGGCGTCATCAGACTGACAACGACCAGCGCGATCGTGGTAATCACCGCCAAAATTGGCGCGACATAAAGAAAATGCAATTTCACCGCGCCGGTCCCAACGATCACGACGAACAACCCTACCGAACTGGCGAACCCGGTCATCAAGGCCCAAAAGGCTCCTGGGCCATTGGCGCGCCGCCAAAAACTGCCGACGATGAACAACGCCACGATCGGTCCGACCGTATAAGACAGCACTTGCTGCAAATATTTAAACAGCGAATCGAAATTGGCGATCTGCGGCGCCCACAACACCGCCAAGGTCATGAACACGAATGTCGCGATCCGCCCGATCCGCATCAAGGCGCGCCCCGACAACCCTGGCCGGAACACCCGTACAAAATCCATCGTGACCAAGGTGGACGCCGAGTTGAGCGTCGAGGCGATCGAGGACATCAGCGCGGCGAGGACCCCAGCCAGCACCAAGCCCAACACGCCAACCGGCAATAGCTCAACCAATAACGTCGGAAACACCAAATCGGCGCGCGGCAAATCGGGAAAGACGATAATCGCGGCGGTTCCCGGCAACACCATGATGGCGAGCGTTGGAAGCTTCAACAGCCCGGCGAACAACGCCCCCCATCGGGCGTGGTCGACCGATTTCGCCGCCAAAAATCGCTGCGCCATGAATTGGTTGGTGCACCAGAAGTAAAATCCGAGCAGCGGCGCCCCAATCAACAGCCCCAACCAGGGGAAAGCAGGGTCGCTCAACGGGCGGATCAACGAAAGTTTATCATAAGGAACAGATTGCGTGATCGTTTCCCAACCATTTTCAAGACGTAAATAAACAAAAAAAGTCACAAGCGCCGAACCGAACAACAACAATACGGCTTGAAACACTTCGGTGACAATCACGGCGCGAAGGCCGCCGAATATTGTATAAACGCCCGTCGCCAACGCCAAAGCGACGCAAGTGAGCCAAACCGGGGTCCCCGGAAACAGGACGTCGAACAACAAAGCGCCCGCAAACAGCCCCGTTGACGCATCGACAACAACATTCAAGAACAAGGTCATACCGGAGAAAATTAATCGCGATCGACGATCATAACGCCGCTCCAAATATTCAGGCATCGTATAGACCTGAGAGCGCAAGACCTGCGGCAGCATAAACACTGCAAAGAACACCAGCACAACCGCGGCCAGCCACTCGTAATTATAGACTGAAATACCGGTCGAATAAGCATCTCCCGCCAATCCCACCAATGTTGTGCTTGAAATATTCGACGCAAACAGCGCCAAACCCACCAGCGGCCATGTCACATCCCGGTCCGCCAAGAAGTAAGACTTGGCGTCCTTGTTGTGTCTAGATAGATAGATCCCAATAAAAATGGTTCCAAGAAAATATGCGATAACAATTAATAGATCAATCGTACTAAGTTTCCCAGTTAACATTCAGCGTGCTCCCCAAATGCGATATTTTTCAATGGCATTTTTTTTAGATTTTCGAGCGCGTTGTAAAAATTAAACGCTAATTGCTCATGCGGATTGTCGTTTGCGGCCTTTTTATCCTGTAGCAACGGCGAGGCCGGCGGCGTTTTGAAGCGAGTCAAGCGTCAAAGGCGCTCGCTCAAATTGTTGTTTTGCTACACGATCATAGGATTTCGCCTGACGCAATCGTCGATCAGCCGCTTCGGACTAAAACGAGTGGAGTCGCGCGAGGATGCTTCGCCCGACCCCAGATTGGCTGTTGATCTTCGACATTACACTTTGCTAAGGACGCGATGTGCGGGTCTTGCAAGTGTGGCATGCGACACGCGCATGACGGCGGCGTCGAAAAACAGGGGTTGACGGCGCGGGCAAAAGGGGAAAAGCGCGCTGCTCGGCGGCGATCGGCTCAGACATTGATTTCGTGGAACATAAGAGGGCGCGCCTTCGGTTTCCATCGAGACCTTCGGCTGAGGCGCAAAGAGGGCCGACGGCGAAACGATTGATTTAAGAACGGCAGCAGCAGGCACTTGGTCGGCGTCCGACAAACAAGGGCGCCCAAACGAATGAGGCGAGAAATCATGAAACTGCGAATCAAGCCAAGCGTTGTCGCGCTTTGCGCAGCGATCTCGGTGGCGGGCTTTGTCTCGCCGACCTTTGCGCAATTGGCGCAAGCAATCCAAGCCGGCCAGGCGGGCACCAATGCCGCCGCGCAAGCGCAGCAGCAGATCGACAGCTTGGATGACGCGCGCAGCAGCGCGATCCGCGATTACCGCACCCAGCTTCAAAAGCTCGACAGCGCCCGTTTGTTCGTCGCCCAACAGGGCCGCGTTGTGGAATCCCAGCGCACCGAGCTTGCCGCATTGGAAGACCAATTGGGCCGGATCGATGAGATCCGCGCCGAGATGGTTCCGATGATGCTCGAAATGATCGAGGTGCTGAAAAACTTCGTCGCCAATGATCTGCCGTTCCAGCTGAACGGCGAGACCGGTCGTCTGGCGCGCTTGGCCCGCCTCGATGAATATATGGCTGATCCGAACATCTCGCCGGCCGAACGTTACCGCCAGATCGTCGAAGCGTTTCAACAAGAAATGAACTATGGCCGCACGATCGCGACCTATGACGATGAAGTCGAAATCAACGGCGAAACCAAGTCGGTGACGGTGTTCCGCTATGGCCGCGTGTCGATGGTGGCGCAAACCAAAGACGCCAACCAAAGCCAGCCGAAGCTTTATGTCTTCGATCGCACGGACCGTACCTGGAAAAACCTTCCTGGCTCTTATCGCGGCGACGTGCGCCAAGGCATTCGCATCGCGCGCGAAGTCACGACACCCAGCGTCATTTTCGGACCGGTTCAGCGTTACACCGCTGGCGGGGCCGCCCAGTAATTCCGTCCGGATTTAAGGATTAAGTTCATGAAAATGTTCAAGACTCTCGCGATCTCGGCCGGACTGGGTCTGGTTGCTCTTCTCGCCCCGGCGGCGGCGCAACAGCAGGGCGGCGTTTCGCTGCAAGAATTGCTGCGTCGCGTGCAAGCCGACAGCGCACAACTCTCGCAGGAAGCCCAGCAGCGTTTGCGCGAATTTCAATCGGCCGGCGCGGATGAGCGCAACAAACTCGCCCAGATCACCGCGCAGGTGAACGCGGAAGAAGCGCGCGGTCGGGCGCTCGGCGCCGAATTCCAATCCAATGAAGCGCGCCTCACCGCGCTCGAAGGCCAGTTGAACAGCCAAGCCGGCGATTTCGGTGAATTGGTCGGCCAGCTTCGCCAAGCGGCGGGTGAGATCGACCCGCTCATCAAAGGATCGGTGATCAGCGCGCAATATCCGGGCCGCGCTGAGCGTTTGTCCCAGATCGCTCAGGCGCGCCGCCTGCCAACCCGCGCCGAACTCGACGTCTTGTGGAAAGTCATGCTGCAAGAAGTGATTGCGCAAGGCGAAGTGACCTCGTTCACGACGTCGGCGATTTCTAATCTAGAGGGCGAGCAGACCGTTACCCGCATCGGGCCGTTCATGGCCTTCGTGGGGAATGGCGGCCAAAAATATCTGAAATGGAATGTCGAGGCGCAAAAGCTCGAAGTGATCGGTCGCCAACCGGAAGGGCGCATCGTCGCTGCGGCGGCGCAGGTCGCGTCGGCCAAAGACGGTGAATTCGTCCGCGGCGCAATTGATCCGTCGCGCGGCGATCTGATCGGCCTGCTGAGCGAAGCCCCCGATTTCGGCGAGCGCGTCGATCAAGGCGGCATCGTCGGCTATGTGACGTTGACGCTCGGCGCGATTGGCGTCCTGCTGGGGCTCTATAAAATCGTGACTCTGTTCCTGACCCAATCGGCGGTGTCGGCGACGGCGCGGTCCAAGCAAGGTGGCGCAGGCAATCCGCTCGCCCGCATCTTCAGCGCGTACGAGACCACAAAGTCATCGGACGTTGAAACGATCGAGCTGAAACTCGACGAGGCGATCCTGCGCGAAACGCCGAAGCTCGAATTCGGCAATGACATCATCAAAGTGTTGGCGAACGTCGCCCCGCTGCTCGGCCTGCTCGGCACGGTTATCGGGATGATCATTACCTTTACCCAAATCACTTTGTTCGGTGCCGGCGATCCGAAAACCATGGCGGGCGGGATTTCAACCGCCTTGGTGACGACGGTTCAAGGCCTCGTTGTCGCCATTCCGCTCGTGCTGCTGCACGCTGTTGTGTCGGGCCAATCGCGCGCGATCCAACAGGTGTTGGACGAGCAATCGGCCGGCTTGGTCGCGCAGCGCATGGAATCTGAAGCCCGTGGAGCGAAGGCGTAAGCCTTCGCTCTCCCAGGCGGAGAGTGAGCCATGTTTTTCTTCTCCAATGATTTGCAGAATTTTCTGCAGGCCGGTGGCCCGGTCTTGCTGGTCCTGATGGGCGTCGCGGTGACGCTTTGGGTTCTCATTCTTGAGCGGGTGCTTTATTTCAACTTCGCCCATCGCGGCGTTGTCGACGAAGCGCTGCGCCAATGGATGTCCCGCAGCGATCGGTCGAGTTGGCATGCCGCCCAAATCCGAGAGCAACTGATCTCGCAGGTGCGGATCAAGGCGGAGCAAAACGTCATCTTACTTAAGACGGTCGTGTCGGTATGTCCGTTATTTGGTCTGCTCGGCACGGTGACGGGGATGGTGGAAGTGTTCGACGTCATGGCGATTACCGGCTCGAGCAATGCCCGCGCCATGTCGGCCGGCGTGTCGAAAGCCACGATCCCCACCATGGTCGGCATGGTGATCGCGCTCTCCGGTATTCTGGTGACGTCCGGCATCGACAAACGCGTGTCGCGGCGCATCCAGGCGCTCGGCGATCAAATGCAATCGCATTAGGAGCGAGCCCCATGCGCAGACGTAAAACTGGCGGGACACAGCAAGCGGACGTTAATCTGACGCCGATGCTGGATATCGTCTTCATCCTGCTGATCTTTTTCATCGTGACGGCGACGTTCTTGCGCGAGAAGGGCTTGGATTTAACGCCACCGCCCCCATCGCCGCCGGACGCCAAGACGGAGACAGTGCCAACCATTTTGATCTTTGTTGATCAAGACAGCACGATCCGCATCAATGGCGAGCTCACGGACCTCGTTGCAGTTCGCGCCAAGATCGAGCGCTTGTCGGCCGAAACGCCGAATATCGGCTGCCTGGTGCAGGCCCATCCGCAGGCGCGCAACGGCATCGTTGTTGGGATCGTTGACCAGGCCAAATCGGCCGGCGTCAAAGTTTCCTTGACGGGCAGCGCAACTTAACGTTCTCTTTTTGTCTGAGGTGCAATCATGGCCCGTCGTCGTAGCGCTGCCGAAGAAGAAGATGTCGACGTCAATTTGACGCCGATGCTGGACGTGACTTTTATTCTACTGATTTTTTTCATCGTCACCGCCGTGTTCGTCAAGGAGCCCGGCCAGAAGGTCGATCGCCCGATCGCCCGCAATTCGGAAGATACCCAACCGGCTATTCTGGTGGCGATTACGTCGACGGATGAGGTTTGGGTCGCCAAGAAATTGGTGAAAATCCCCGCGCTGAAAGCGGAGATCGAGCAATTGCGCGAGGAAAACCCACGCGGCGACGCCATCGTGCAGGTGGACAAAGATTCCAAGAACGGTGTGTTAGTCGATGTGATGTTCGCCATTCAGGCGGCGGGCGTTGAAAAAATCCATGTTGCGACGGTCTCTCCATAGGTTTCTAGCGTGCGGGCGCGCATGCGCCTGCGCGCTTGCCACAGGCCGGATTTGCGGCTGAGTTAGACATTTTGGGTTTTTGCGGTTATACAGATCAGCTCTGCGCTGATTGTGGAGGTCTCGATGAATGCGGTGTTAGCCAATACGCAGGTTCGGCTGCTCCTAGGCGTGCCGGCGGCGATCTTGATCACGATCGCGCTGTTTTTGTTCATGTACAGCCTCATCCGTTCGGACGAAGTGGTAATCGAAGAGGTCGAAAAAGGCCCGACGCTTGAGTTTCTTGAATCCAAGGAGCAACAAGAAGTCGTGCGTCAGCGCCGCGTGCAGCCACGCAAGCTCGACGTCGATGATAAGCCGCCGCCGCCGCCTTTGCTGCGCACCAGCCGTAGCGACATCAATCTGCCGCGGCCGGAAATTAAGACCGAAGCGCCGAAGACGATCGACACCGGCCGGATCGCCGCCCGCGTTTCCGCGCCGCTCATCTCCGACCGCGACGCTCAGCCGATCGTGCGGCCGCAGCAGGAATATCCGCAGCGGATGTTGCAGGACGGCATCGAGGGCAGCTGTGAAGTGCGCCTCGACGTCAATGGCCAGGGAATTCCATATAATATTCGGGCGACCTGCACCAATTCAGGTTTCGTTGCGGAAGCAGAGCGTGTGGTGAGCCGCTATCGCTATCAGCCAAAGATCATTGAAGGGCGTTCGGTCGAGCGCCGCAATGTGGTTCAGCCGCTGAAATGGACGTTGGGCGAATAAGATCGGACGATCGGTCGTTTTGGTCGATTGGACTTCTGGTGAGAAGGGTGCGAATTGTGAAAAAGCATCTTGCTATGGTTGCGGCATCCGCAATTGGTATTGGGGCGCTGGGTTGCTGTGCCGCCACACTGGTTTCTCGCGCCGTTGCGCAAGAGGCCGCCGAGGCTCCGGTGCAGGAGTTTTCGACCGCCAACGGCACCATCTATTCAGCGGCTCTCGTTGCCTATACAGCCAATAATTATCAGGGCGCACTGACCGAGTTGAACAAGCTCACGGGCAAACAGCTCAATCCCTATGAGGCCGGGCAAGTCTATAAGCTCCGTGGTATTTGCAATTTCCAGCTTCAGCAGACACAGGCCGCCGCCGACGATTTCCAAAAGGCGCTTGAGTCTGGTGGGTTGACCGCAGCGGAGAACCTAGAGCTTCGGAACAATATTGGCCGGTTATATCTTGCGGCAGGTCAGTTCCAAAAAGGGATCGATTCCCTTGAGGCGTGGATTCGCAGCGGCGGCCAAGCCGACGACAAAGTTCTCTACCCGTTGTCGATTGCCTATTATCGCGTAGGAAATATTCCGAAGGCGACGGAGAATGCGGAAGCTGTGCTTCGCGCGCAAGGGGCGAAGCCTACACGTGAACTGCTCGACTTCCTGAACGTGCTTTATGTCGAGGGCGGCCCGTCGAAGCGCCGCGAACGCGCCGCACTCCTCGAGCGCATGCTTGATCTCTTTCCCAATGATAAGAATTTGTGGGATGCGGTCGCGGCGCTTTATTTCGACGCGAACGATGAACGGCGCGCCTTCGAAGTTGTGAAACTCGCTTATCTTGCCGGTCTAAAGACCTCCGAGCAGGAGATCAAGCAAATCGTCAACTTCTACAGCAATTTCAACGCGCCGTTTGAGGCGGCGCGGTTGCTCGAAAAGGAGATGAACGCAAATCGCGTCCAAACCAATTTGGATAATCTTTTGCTGCTGGCGAACCTCTACCAGGTAGCACGTGAATTTGACCGCTCGATCCCCGTATTGCAGAGGGCTTCGCAGCTCTCCAATAATGGCGCCTTGTCCGAGCGGCTCGGCAGGTCCTTGTTTGAAGAGGCCAAATATCGCGAAGCGATTGCGGCGTTCCGCGACGCAATCAATCGGGGCGGCCTACAAGACCTCGGCAATGCCTGGGTGCTGACCGGCAATGCCTATTACGAGCTCGACAATCGCGACGAAGCGCGCAAGGCCTTCGCCGAGGCGGCGCGGGTCGGGAACAACGCATCCAAGGTCGCTGCGCGCGGCTGGATCGACTTCATGGACAATGAAGAAAAACTCAGCACCGCTGTCAGGCAATTGGAAGCCGACTTGGCCGCCCAGCGCGCTGCGGGCGAAAAGGAGCGTTGCGAGAAGCTCAAAGTTTTGGGTGACACCGATCCGAAA
>DHHV01000080.1:0-8102 GCA_002403455.1 Hyphomonadaceae bacterium UBA4763
GCCCGGAGCGCGGTCTAACTCTTTGAATAGTCGCTTTTTCAGTCGAACGAGCGCACGGCGATCGTTTTGAAAACGCGCCGGACGAAAATGAGCCGCCCAGGGCGGGATGCAATTGCCTCCGTTTATCAATTGTTTATCTCCCGATGGCGACGGGTCTTCTTCAACGGCTTGTTAATCGTCCTGGAACGGATTTTCCATATCAAAAACTGAACGAATCCCTACCACAGATCGACACTCCTAATCCCTTGTCTTTCAAGCAAATTCTTGCTGACAGCCTACGGCAAAGGCGGTTTCAGATTTAAAAAATGCCATAGTGAGCGCACCTGTTACGCAATGTTAGCTCCAGCCAGCCTTGTTGCCTAAGCCTTTGCATTTACGAAATTGTAGTCTTGTTGTTTGAAGTGTAAGCACCGGGCGCTCCGTGTCAAATACCGGTCCGACGCATGCGCCCGCAGCCATTCTAGGATAACGAGAGGCCACTCGTGTCGCCATTGCCCAGATCGATTTTCGTGAAAATCGCCGAGCGCGTCTATGGCCCATATACGCGCGAGCAGATAGATGGTTTTCTCCGCGAAGGCCGCCTGTCGTTCAAGACCATGGCCTCTTGGTCGAATATTGACGGGTTTCAACCATTGATCGAGTTACTGCAGCAATTGGAACAACCCAACACTACGTTGGAAGAAGATAATAAAGTCGCTTCAATTGAATCCACAGACGAAGCAAATCTTTCCTTTCAAGCGAAGTCCGAGCATGCACTTCATGCTTATTTGATTATCGCAGATATTCATACAGGGGCGGCGAGTGTGTTTGAGGACCAAATCTTAAGCGCAGGAACGACCGTTAAGTTGATGCCGTCCACCTGGTACTTGGTGTCAGAAGCGCCGTTGACCGGTCTGCGGGCGCAGCTGTCGCGTGTATTGCCGCCAACTGATCGGTTCATCATCGTTGACCCGGTCCGAAATCGGATGGCGTGGCATAATCTCGGCGTTGAGGTGGATGCGCGACTGCGCATGGCCCGGACCTTAGCGATGCAATCTTGACAGGGTAACGTTTCACGGCGACGCGGTTTTTGAAAACGGCCATACCCCTCGCGTGTCATCTCGACTGATTGGCGCGTCCCAAAAAGTGGGTTCCGGTTCATCCATGCAAATTAAAAAACGGCGCGGTTCGGCGAGCGCATGGCGCGCAACAAATCGAGACGCCGCATGGCCTTGGCCGGCCAATGTTTCGCGGGGCCGAGCGGTAACCGCTCGGCCAAGGCCGCTGCGGCGTAATGCGCGCGCCTGGCAAGGCAAGGCAAAGACCGCCGCCCGACGAACCCGGCCCCGACGGCGCGGCGGGCGTTGGCGAATTTGTCCTTATATCCAAAGCTCTGGGTCGACAGGTCGAGCTCGGCAAGACCCAAACGCTGGGCTTCGTCGAACACGTCGAGAAACAAGCACAGCCCGGGCGAATACATCTCCAAATCCGGGTCATGCGTAATAAAGGAGCCATGCCAAACGCGGCTGGTGCGCAAGCCCAGATTGACCGCCGCAATCCGATCGCCGGCATAAAGAACGCTCATGGCGCCGAACAAATCCTCGCCGGCTTGCGTCGCATAGTTTTCGATCACGGCGCGGGTCCAGGCGCGCCGGTCCAGCAAATCCGGCTGACGCGTGCGGCGATATTGCGCGGATTTATAAGCAAACAAGAAGTCAAGCGCCGCGCGGCTGGCGCTGTGATGTTCAACGCGGATCTCGCCGATTTCGCGCCCCATTTTGCGGCGACTGCCGTCGAGCCGCCGTACGGTGCGCGAGCCTTGCGCCCGCAACCAACGGCTAAACGGCGGCTCAATGCCGGCAAAGCGCACGACAAACGCCTCGTCCGACTGGCGGATCGACGCGGCAAAGGCTTGTTGCTCGCCAAGGGCATTGGGAAAATCCAATCGATCGACGCCAAGGGCGCGCAGCGTCTTTGGCCAATCGGGCAGAAAATCGGCGGCCGCAATGAGGCCCTGATAATCGCAAAGCGGGGCGCCGATCGGCATGGCGACGCGCGCGCCGCGGGGACGCTGAACCGGCAAAAAGCCGCAAACGGCGCCATCGAACTCAAAAACTGCGATCAACACGTCGCCGCGAAATCGCGCGATCATGTCAACAAATCCGAGGCCAAAGAACGGTCCCCATAATTGTGGGTCGCGCGCAACAAGATCGCGCCAAGTTGCGCGGTGCGTCGCCGTCAATTCGTCTGCACGAAGGACGTCAATGCGCATCGACTTTTCGGTTCCCCGTCCCAAAATCGTTTAATACTCTACGGTCCGAAGTCTAATCTGCAAAGGCTAAGCTGACGCTAATGCAGCGGCAGAATTTAGCCGAATTGCGCGCCGCGCGCCAGACTTGCCTCCTTTAAGTACTCATTTCTGGTAAAATGCGCTCGCAATGCATCGCTGAAAGGTGATGTGGCGAAACAGGCGTTTGGCGCCATCATCGAGCCTTAAACCAGCGTTCTCTTTTGAGTATCGTAATTGGAGGTATCGCATGACGCAGGCGCCGCAAAAACCCACCCCCGCCTCGCCGGTTCAAGCGCCGGCGCGGTTGCGCGTCGTTGCGATCGGCCTAGCGCTCGCTTCGAGCCTTGCGCTCGGCGGTTATGTCTATGCGCAGCAACAAGGCGGCGGCTCTGGCGATGGGGCTGGCCCCACCCGGCCGACCTTGCCGCCCGGAGCCCGAAATCCGGGCCGAGCGCCGACGCCGGTCGTGCCGCCGCGCGCCGCGCCCGCGCCGCAAGTTCCTGACAGCCAGACCGCGCCTGAACTTGACGCCGCGCCCGAGGTTGATCGATCGCCGCGCGTGGTACCCGACAATCGCGGCAATGCGCTCGCTGCAGGGCAAGCCCGCGTTGACCAGCTAGAGCGGCTGTTTCGCAGCGTCGTCGGCGAGGTGCGCCGCGACGGCAATGTCATGACCATGCAGATCGAAGGCATCGACGTGACGGTCGTCACCGACCCGGCCGCTGGCCGCATGCGGATCGTCGCGCCGGTTGCGCCGCAATCAGCACTCAATGCCGGATTGATGACGCGGATTCTTCAAGCCAATTTTGAATCAGCGCTCGATGCCCGTTATGCGATCGCGCAAGGGGCCTTATGGGCGACCTTTATCCACCCGCTTTTGCCGCTAACGGATGAGCAAGCCGTCGATGGTCTTGGGCAAACCGTCACGTTGGTGTTGACCTTCGGGTCCAGCTTTTCCTCAGGCGGGTTGTCTTTCGGGGGCGGCGATAACAGCAATGCGCTCGTCGAAGAATTGCGCCGGCGCCAGCGCGACTTTGATGAGTCGATCTAAATCCTTAATTGCGGTCTTTACAAAACGTTAGTCTCTTGCCGGCATTTTGAGGCGTGGCCTTTACGGGTCGACCACTTATGCCGCGCAAACCTTTGTTCCTGGCGCGGCGGGCAGGAACGCGATGACCATCGGCGCGGCGATCAATAATGCGCTTTCAGGTCTGGCCGCGAGCCAGACGGGCATTCGCACGGCCTCCAACAATATCGCCAATCTCAACACGCCCGGCTTCGTGCGCAACGAGACCGCTTTCGAAGCGCGCAATTTCGGCGGCGTCGATGTCGCGGCGATCGAACGACAGGCCAATCAATTCCTGCAAGCCGCTAGTCTGCTGGCGGCCGGAACCGCCCAGGGCGGCCGCGTCGAAGCGGATCTGCTCAACCGCGCGCAAGCCTTGTTTGGCGACCCAACCAGCGGCGCATCTTTGTTCGGCGCGATTGATCGCGCTTTTGCGAGCCTCGGCGCGATTTCCTTTGATCCCAATTCGGCGGCGACGCGGACCCAGGCGATCGGCGATCTCAACGCGCTGTTCACCGAAATCGAGACGGCGGCGGCGGGCGTGCAGGCATTGCGGGCGGAAGCCAATAGCAATTTGGTGGCGTCCGCCGATCGCGCCAACGCGCTATTGTCAGAGATCGCGACGCTGAATGGGGCGATCGCGTCGGCGCAAGCTTCGGGCGGCGCGGCGGATCTCTTAAACGCCCAAAGCCAAGCCATCGACGAATTGGCCGGTTTGATCGATATCCGCGTCATTCCGCGCGGGCAAGGCGGGGTCGAAATCCGCACCAATAATGGCGTCTTGCTGGCGAGCGACCAGCCCTTCCGTCTGGAAGTCGACACGCCCGGCGCCGTCAGTCCGGACAGCACATTCGGGCCGGTCACTTTGGTGTCGCCCTTCACCGGCGGTCGCACCGATATCACGGCCGACATCCAAGGCGGCGAAATCCGCGGATTCATCGATGCGCGCGACGGCGCGCTCGTCGATGTCGCCGACGGCCTTGGCGCGCTGGCGGCCGGCGCGATCGGCGCGCTCAACGAGGCGGCCAATGGCGCGAGCGCCGTGCCGGCCCCGGCCATCTTGCAAGGCGCCAATACTGGCCTGTTGGCGAGCGACAGCCTGAATTTCAACGGCGCAAGCGCGATCGGCCTGGTCAACGCGCAGGGCCAATTGGTGCGCCGATTGGATATTGATTTCGCGGCCGGAACGGTCAGCGACGGAACGACCACGCTGGCCATTGGCGGCACGATCGGCTCGCTGACCGCTGCGCTTGACAGCTTGCTGGGCGCTGATGGCGATGCAAACTTTGCGCAAGGCAGCCTATCTTTGAGCGCCGCGGGCGGTGGGCTGGTGCTGCAGGACGATCCCGCCAATCCGGCGCAGCGGGCCGGTTTGGGATTTGCCGCGACCTTTGGTTTGAACGATCTCATCGAGACCAACGCGCCGACTCGGTTCGAAACGGGTCTTGTCGCCACTGATGCGCTCGGTCTGACCGCTGCGGGAACGATTGAAGCGCGCCTGCGCGACGCATCAGGGGCCGTCATCGCCGAACGCTCGATCGCCGTGCCGGCGACAGATTCGGTCGGGGATTTCGTGGCGGCGCTGAACGATCCCGCCACCGGCTTTGGCGGGCTGTTTTCCTTTAGCTTCGACGCCGCCACGGGGCGGATCAACGCCGCGCCGGTCGCAGGGCGCGAGGGCGCGCGGCTCGACATTTTAAACGACACGACCCTGCGCGGCGATACTGGTTTTTCGCTAACGACGGTGTTTGGGCTTGGCGGCGGCGCGAGCGCGCAGCGCGCGTTCAACGCCAATGTCCGACCCGATATTGCCGCCAATTCAAATCGGTTGCCGGGCGCGCAAGCCGATGTGGTGGGCGTGGCGATTGGCGGTTTATCCATCGCCAGCGGCGACACGCGCGGCGCCTTGGCCTTGCAGGCCGCTGCTGAAACCGCCCGCAGCTTTGACGGCTCGGGTCTTTTGGGCGCACAGACCGCCAGCCTGACCGATTTCGCCAGTCGCCTTGCGGGCGCTGTGGGGTCGGTCGCCAATTCGGCAGAATCCGCCGCCGGGCGCGCTGAGACCTTCGCCTCGACCGCATTGGAGCGCCGCACCAATGCCGAAGGCGTCAATCTCGATGAAGAATTGGTGCTGCTTACGCAGTTCCAACAAAGCTTTGCCGCCTCGGCGCGCGTGCTGCAAACCGCCGATGAATTATTTGACGTGTTGTTGTCGATCTAATGCGGCAAACTTCCTTCGCCTTTGTTGACCGCGCGCGCCTGGGAGGGAGCCCATGACCCGCATCGCCTCCGCCAGTTTTCCGCAAGCAACGATCAGCAGCCTGCTCGCCAACCAATCGCAATTATTGGACGTGCAGCGGCAAGTCTCCTCCGGCTTTGTTGCGCAAGATTTGCAAGGCTTTGCCGCCGATGCAGGCCGCCTGGTCTCGACCCAAAGTCTGTTCGCCCGCGCCAGTGCGTTTGAATCGCAAGCCAATGTGCTCTCGCAGCGGCTCAACGTCCAAGCCGAGGTGCTGACTGGGCTTTCGGACGGGGTCGCGGCGTTTACCGGCACGATCCAGGACGCCATTGCGGTCAATACTGGCGTCGGTGTTGAAGCGGCGCTGCAAACCCTGTTCACCGAAGCGCGATCTTTTTTGAATACCCAATTTGCCGGGCAATTCGTCTTTGCCGGCACGCAAAGCGAGACCGCGCCGGTGCAGGTTGCGAGCCTTGCCGATCTTGCCGCGCTGCCGACCGCCGCCGAGTCGTTTATTCCTGACCTCTCCAACCAATTGCAGCGGATTTCTGGCTCCGAAACCATCGCGGCTGGGCCCTTGGCCGACGAGGTCGGCGGGCCGCTTTTTGCGGTGTTGCAGCGCCTGCAGCAATTCATCGACGGCCCGAACGGCAATTTCGGCGCGCAATTGACCGATGCGCAGCGCACCGAGCTGACCGGCATCCTCGCGGATCTCGAGCCGGCGCGTCAGGCCGTGTTGGCGGGCCAAGTGCAAAACGGACAAGCTCAAGCGCAGACCGAACGGGCGCTGATCCGCGCCGAGGCCGAAACCAATGTTCTCAACAATCTGATCGTTGATCAATCGGCCGCCAATCTCGCGGAACTCGCCGTCGAATTGAACACGCTGGAAACGCAATTGCAGGCGACCGCGGCGATTTTTGGCAATATTCAAGACCTGAATTTGCTGTCGGTGCTGTAGCATCCAGCCGGGTTTTCTGCGCCGCCAGCCATTGAAAACCACCTATCATCGCTTGCCTTTCAGCGCGTGCTGTGCATTATCCGCGCCCTTGATCGCCGGGCCGATGGCATGCCTTGGCGATCATCTGCGCGCGCCAAGGGGCGCGCCCGGCGCCAATCTCGATTGCGCCGCCCAGCCTTGCTCAAGGCAATAAGGAGTGCAAAATGCCGAAACTGAAGACCAAGTCCGGGGTCAAAAAGCGGTTCAAATTGACCGCGACCGGCAAAGTAAAGCATGGCGTCGCCGGTAAACGTCACCGGTTGATCAGCCATAATGGCAAATATATCCGTCAGAACCGCGGCACTTCGGTGCTGGCCAAGCCCGACGCCGATCGCGTCAAGTTGTGGCTGCCCTACGGCCTTGACTGACAGTTTTGCGCTTACTTTGACCTAACCCAAAAGGACACCCAACATGGCTCGCGTTAAACGCGGCGTTACCGCTCGCGCCGCTCACAAGAAAATCCTCGATCAAGCCAAAGGCTATTATGGCCGCAAGAAAAACACCTTCCGCGCCGCCAATCAGGCGGTCGAGAAGGCCGGCCAGTACGCCTATGTCGGCCGCAAGCAGAAAAAGCGCAATTTCCGCGCATTGTGGATCCAACGGATCAATGCGGCGGTGCGCCTTGCCGATGAGAGCCTCACTTATTCGCGCTTTATTGATGGGCTGAACAAGGCTGGCATCGAGGTCGATCGCAAAGTGATGGCCGAATTGGCGATGAATGCGCCAGAAGCCTTCCGCGCTCTGGTCGACAAAGCCCGCGTTGCGCTCGCTTAATCGATCTTCTCTTTTGATCACAAAACCGCGCGCGGACATGACGCCGCGTTGATGGCGCGTGATCGGCGCGCTAGCGCTCTTCCCACATGACGGGAAGGGCGGCCATGCAAGACCAAGACAGGTTCAAAACCACCAGAGCGGGCGCGCCGGCGATCGCGATGCTGGCGGCTAGCTTGGTCATTGCGCCGGTCGCGGCCCAAGAAATCCGCTTTGGCGGGTCGGCCCATGATCTTGATTTTGTCGGCGGCGGCCAAGCTTCCGAACAAGGGCCCAATCTGGTTGCCGACGTGGTGTTACCGCAGGTCGATTGGGAGTGGCTGAAATGGATCGGCCGCCCGACGGTTTATGTTGGCGGCAGCGTTAATCTCTCCGACGATACGTCTTTCATCGGCTTTGGCCTCGCCTGGCGGAAGTATTTCTTCAAAGACAAATTTTATGGCGAGTCCAATTTCGGTTATGTCGTGCATAATGGCACGATTGAAGTGCCGGCCTTAAGCCCCACCAACACCGATGCGCAAAACATCGCTTTGATTGAGCGAAATCTCGAAGAGATTGAATTCGGATCGCGCGATTTGTTTCGTTCGGCCATCGTGATGGGCTATCAAATCCGCCCGCGCTGGGCGGTGGAGGCGTTTTTCGAGCATTTGTCGCATGGCCAGATCATCGGCAATGGCAGCAATGAAGGGCTGAATAATCTCGGGGCGCGTCTGGCTTATCGGTTTGGTCCCTCGGCGGCGGAGGGGCGCGCCCGCCGCAA
>DHHV01000080.1:8416-8568 GCA_002403455.1 Hyphomonadaceae bacterium UBA4763
GGGGCGCCCCCGCCGCAAAGCCAAACAGGGACAGTGATCGCTCTGGCGTCCGTCACTCTGCTTCGGCCGACTCCTCGATCCGCTCGATGTCTTCATCGCTCAAGCCGAAATGATGAGCGATCTCGTGGACAACGACATGCGCGATCAGATCG
>DHHV01000080.1:8874-9316 GCA_002403455.1 Hyphomonadaceae bacterium UBA4763
ACGACATGCGCGATCAGATCGAACAGACTGACATCGCCGCGATCGGCCCATTCGTCCAAAATCGCGCGGCGATAGAGAAACACCATCGGCGTCGTCGGGGCCGGATCGCTGATCGAGGCGCGGGTGAGGTCAACGCCTTGATAAAGCCCGGTCAACGCGAACGGGTCTTCGATCCCAAGGTCGTCCAGCACCGCATCATCGGCAAAATCCTCGATCCGAAACAGCACTTGACCTGCCATGGCGCGAAACCGCGCCGGGATCGTCTCCCACGCCGCTTGCGCCAGGTCCTGGAAATCATCAAGGCTCGGCGCCTCCCAGGCGCTGCAAGGCGGATTGGCGGCGGTCATTCGGGTTCTCCTATCGCCGGCGTTTTGGCGCGGGCGAGCGCCTCGCGCAAGGCGATCGCAAAATGCGCCCGCTCCGGAATTGGCAAAGCGCGGCC
>DHHV01000022.1 GCA_002403455.1 Hyphomonadaceae bacterium UBA4763
CTGGGCCAGGCGTCGAAGCGATTGATTGGGCTAAAAGTTCCATTAGAATCATAGATTTATAGTGGTTCCACTGTTGTCGACATTTGCACCACAGGAATGGCGAAACCGAAAGCAAATGTCAGGAACGAACCGCCGGAGAATTTTCGGGCCGTTTGGGCGCGTTGGGTGTGGTGCGGACGGCGGGGGTCGAACCCGCATGCCTTTACAGGCGAGGGATTTTAAGTCCCTTGCGTCTACCGATTTCGCCACGTCCGCATCGGCTTCGTTCCGCGATACCATTGTTTTTTACGGCCTGGGAAGGGCTTTATGCAGCCGCGTCATCATGGCGGCGGCGAGCAGCGGCGTCACAAAGCCGATTACCGGCACGATCAGCGTGACCGCCAGCAAAACGCCGCTTGTCATCAAGGTGACCGGAAACCGCCGGCGCAAGGCGCGCGCTTGGTCCCAGCTGTAAAACCGCAAAGCGGCGAGCGAGAAATATTCCCGGCTCATCAACAAGGCGTTGACGCCGACAAATGCGATCAAATTGACCCCGGGAATAAGATACAGCGGCAAGGCCAGTAAATTGATCAGCAACGCCGGGCCGGCGATCTTCAGTCCATTGATCAATCCTTCGCCAATCGACACAAAACGCCCGGCCGGGTCTTGCGAAAAGCGCAAACGCTCGACCCGCGCGCAGACAAGATCAAACAAGCCGGCGCCGGCGATCATCGCCGCCATGGGGGTCAAGGCGAAGCCGAGAACGCCAAGACCAATCCCCGCGCCAATCTGCAAGGCGCTCGAAGCCCAATCCGGCAAAGGCGGCAGCACATCGATGGCGACCGGCACGGCAAAGCGCACGACCGCCGCAACGCTCAACCCTAGCACCAATCCGCCGATCGCAATGGCGGCCAGCACATAGCCGAACGCGACCGGGCTGACGAGATCGCGCCACGCCCCCATAAATGCGCGCAAGGCCCGACCCATGGCTTAACCCGGCACAACCGCAACGCCGATCCAGGCTGGATGGGCGTAGAGCGCAAAGGCGGCCGCTGCGCCAAGGCCGAGCGCCAGGGCGCCGAGATCGCCTGCCCAAGCCGCTTTGCTCAAGCGCGCCGGCGCGAGCAGCCCGGCCCGTTCGCGCCGCAGCAAAGAAATGCGATCGCCCACCGCCCACGCCAAAAGCGCGCCGAACAAGACGACGGACGCCGCATCGCCATTGGCGAGCACATGCGCGAACGCCCAAACTTTCACGCCGGCGACCATCGGGTGGCGCGTCCACACTTTGATCCGCCCGGCCGGCAAATAGGCCGCCGCCGTCAACACAAACGCGATCGGAACCAAGACCAAAGCCAGATGTTGCCCCCAGATCGGCGGGTCATAAAGCGGCGGCGCTTCACCGCGCGCTTGCCCATAGCCAATGACCAGCAGCGCAAAGCCGATCAGCGAGACCAGACTCACCGCCAGTTTGACCCCGTTCGCGCCAAACCGCGTGATCAGCGCCGGGCGCAATCCCTTTGGCCAAGCGATCATATGCGCGGCCAAGAACAACCCTAATCCCGCCAGGAACAAACCCATGTAAAGCCCCTCTTTTTACCCAATCGGCGGCGCGGCAATCGCCGCTGGCGCGGTCTGCGATCGCTGCGCGCGCTGCACAAAGGTCAAGCCTAAGCCCAAGGCGCCCAAAGCCGCCATGACGACATAAGCGCGCGCGCCAAACTGCGCGTAAAGCGGGCCGCAGGCCAACATCGCGCTGCCGATCACCGTGCCGGTCGACACCGAAAAGAACAAGGTCGCTACCCCGCCGACTTCGGCTGGCGGGACTTCGCGGGCGATGACTTTCATCGTGCCGATATGTGTCATTGCAAAGGTCGCCGCATGCAAGCTTTGCAGCCCCAAGGTAAAAATAGGTCCCGGCGAAAAAGCGAGGCCCAGCCAGCGCACAATCGCGCCGATGCCACCGAGGGCGATCCAGGTCTCGGCGCGAATATTCTTCAAATATCGCTCGACGAGCAGCAAAAAAATGATCTCGATCCCGGTGCCGGTTGCCCATAAAAGGCCAATGAAATCCGGCGCAAAGCCTTGCTTGATCCAGATCGGCGTGCCGAATGAATAATAAAGCGCGTGGCTCGACTGCACGATCGTCGCGGTAAAGAACAACCAGCGGATCGGGCGATTGGCGAAAGTCTGGCGGATTTGCCGCCAGGTCGCGCGCGCCGAGCCGAGCGGGCCGCGGTGGCGCGCGGCGGGCGCGTTCGGCAGACCTTGGGCAAGGATGGCGGTCGCCGCCAACCCGAAGATCGCGGTCGCCAGCGCCGCATCCGCGCCGAATTGGCCGACCAGCCAGCCGACGCCGACGCTGCCGGCGATAAAAGCGGCCGAGCCCGCGCCGCGGATCGGGCCATAGGGGATTTTGCCGCTGCGCCCCGCATTCAAGGCTTGCGCCTCGACCAGCGGCATGGCGGCGGCCGCACAGCTTTGTGCGATAAAGGCGAACAAAAACAACAGGCTAAAGCCGGGCGCGACCCATAATAGCGCGTAAAACCCGGCCGCGACGCCCGCCAACAGGCTCAAAGCGCGGCCCTCGCCGCCCAAACGATGCGGCAGCATCATGAGAAGAGGCCCGGTCACGAGGCGGGCGATGCCGGCGCTGGCCAGGATCAAGGCGATTTGCGGCCCGTCGAGCCCGCGTTTGCTCTCCAGCCACAGCGACATGTAAGGCAGACTCGCCCCCAAACTGAGGCAGATTGCGCAGATCACCGCAATAACGCGCGCCAGCGCTGACATGGTTGTTCCTTGGGGCGGTCGCGTCATTTAACAGATTGCGCGGCGATTCAAAGACGTCGACGACGCAATCTCAGGCGCAGCTTATCGCCAAACCGCCGAGCGCTTCATTGCGGTGCAATAAGGGCAGACCGCGCGCTTGCGCCAAGGCGAAAGCAAAGGCGGCGTCCAGCGAAAGTCCAGCCTGCGAACAGATGGCGTTCTTGGCGATTTCGGCGATTTCGGCGTCTACTTCGACGATTTCTCCTTGAGCGAGTTCCAGCAATTTGGCGCCAGCTTTGGCGAAAGCGGCGTTTTTTTCTTTCTGAAGGTCGAAAAAGAACCGAACATAAGTCTCTGGCGCCAGCACAACGCGCTCGGCGTCGACGATCGCTCGGCGCAAGGCGCCCGCATCCGGATGATTGGTCAATAAAGCGGCGAGGGCGCTGGCGTCGATCACCATCCGTCAAATCCGCCCTCGATCGGGCCGGCGGGGGCGGCGGCGCTGCGCTTTTGCGGGTCCTGACCGGCGAGGGCCGCTGCGTAACGCGACAAAGCCTCCAAATCGCGCAATTGCCGCTCGCGCGAGTCGCGGCTGCGTTTTTGCACCCGATCGAGCCGTTCATTCAGCGCGCGCTTGACCGCATCGGTCAGGCTTTCGCCCGTCAGGGCGGCCAAAGCGCGCGCCAGGCGCTCCACTTCGGCGTTTTTGATCGTCAAACTCATGGCGTTTTGCCTAGAAATTGGGCGGTGTTAGGCGCCATCAAAGCCGTTTTGGCTGCATATAAGCGGCTTTTTACCGCGCGAATCGGTCCGATAACAGGGAAAAGCGATCGCTTTTCGACGGTTTTTGGGGCATCAAACCGCAAAATTAAGCGCCAAAATCGACGTTATAACGGCAAAAAATGACCAACAACCGCGCAAATAACGACCTCATAACGCGCGCCAAGTGGTTTTCGGACGGCGCGACGCGGCAAGTTTTGGCCGCGTTGGAGACCCATGCGCCGGGCGCAACGCGCTTTGTCGGCGGCTGCGTGCGCGACGCTTTGCTCGGCCTGCCGAGCGATGACGTCGATCTTGCGACCATGCTGACCCCGCCGGAGGTTATCGCCGCGGCGGAGCGAGCCGAGCTGCGGGTCGCAACGCCCGGCGCCGCGCATGGCGTCGTCACCATCATTTGCGGCCAGCGCGGCTTTGAGGTGACGACCTTGCGGCGCGATGTCGAGACCGACGGGCGCCATGCGCAAGTGGCGTTTTCGACCGATTGGGCGGAAGACGCCGCGCGCCGCGATTTTTACTGCAATGCGCTCTATGCCGACGGAGGGGGTCAAGTATTTGACCCGACCGGGCAGGGATTGGCGGACATCGCCGCGCGGCGCGTGCGCTTTATTGGCGAAGCGCCAGCGCGCATCCGTGAAGATCGCTTGCGGATCTTGCGGTTTTTCCGTTTCCACGCCTGGTATGGCGAAGGCGAGATGGATCGTGACGGGCTGGAGGCTTGCCGCGACCAAATTGATGGCCTTTCCCAATTATCGGCGGAGCGGCAGTGGAAAGAATTGCGGCGTCTGCTGGAAGCGGCCGATCTTGCCCCGACTTTGCGCAGCTTTGAGGCGATCGGCGGGGTGCGGGCGCTGCTCGGCGAGCCCTATAATCTTGAGCGCGCGTTGCGGCTGATCGAATGCGAAGCGGAGGCCAGCCTTGCGCCGCAGCCGCTGCGGCGTCTTGCCGCATTGTTGGACGCTGATCTTTCCCGCGCGGCGGCGAGTGCGGGCGCGTTGCGCCTTTCCAATGCCGAGCGCGACCGGCTGTTGCGGGCCTGCGCCGCTGAGCCGCGCGTCGTCTCTTACATGTCGGTCAAGGAAACCCGCCGGGCGGTTTATACGATCGGGGCGGAGGCGTTGGTCGATCGCGCTATGCTTGGATGGGCCGGCGATGGCGCGCCGCGGCGGCATTTGCAATGGCGCGCGCTGGTTCCCTTGGCGCAGACTTTTGCGCCGCCGCGTTTTCCGTTGACCGGGGCGGATGTGTTGGCGCTTGGCGTGCCGCCGGGCGCGCATGTCTCGGCGATTTTGCGCGAGGTCGAGGCCTGGTGGATCGATAGCGATTTTCCGGACGATCCGCTTTCATTGCTTGAGCGTTTAAAAGTGGTTGTCCAGGCGCTGCGGCCCTAATTCGCTTTGATTAGACCTCCGACGGATCCCGCCTCTTCATGTATCGGGCGGTGAGTTGCTTACGTCGCAATCCAAGCGAGACCAATCTCAAGTCGACCTTACTTACGTTGTAAAATGTATTACATCAGATTATATGCAATATCGCTCTGATGTTATAAATATTAGAAAGAACGCTTTTCAAGGCTGGTCAAGCTGAATCAAAGCGTTCTTCCTTTTTGAAATTGGATTTATTTCTGGAATTGCGTGCTCTCGCGGTAGGTCAGGTCAACCGGCTTGCTGCAGCAGCGTATTATCGACCCAACCTGCATTTCCGTTTTCGTCTTCTACTTCCCACCAAAGGTCTTCTTTCGCGCCGGTCGGGTATACAACCATGCCGCGCTCCAAGACACGGACAACGCTGGAGGACGCGCTCGGGGAACGCCGCAAATCTGCCGTGTCGACGCGCACAACGAATGATTCTTTCGGCGCATCGCCAGCCGCGTCGCCGGATAACAATCCTAGTTGTGTGACCATTTGGCGATAGGCGTCTAAAAAGGCCCAGGTCACCACTTTGCCGATCTCGGTGTTGGTGTAGCCGCCGCCGCCTGCAGCGCCGAGCACGCCGCCGCCGAAGGCTCCGCCACCTACGCCAAAACCAATGTCTTTCTTCGAGGCAAAGCCTTCGGTTGTCGCTTCGACTTCTGACGTCCGCACATTCATGAGCGTCAAAACAGTCTGAGCCTCAGCGCGTTTCGAGCGAAAGCCGCCGATAAGACCGCCGATTGGGCCGCCGATCACGGCTCCAGCAACCGCTCCAGCCGTACTTCCTTTAGCGTTCTGGTTGCCGCTGGCGATATCTGCGATCAGCACGTAATCGGCCGCCTTAACTTGGCCGCCGCCAACATTGGACCTTCCTTGCAAACTACCGCCAGCGGCAAGGGCTTGTTCCTCTTGCAACGCGCTAAGCCCAACGCCACGATCCACCAATTTAAAACAATTTGAACGTGATACAAACACCTTCAATAGCGTAGAAGGAGCACCGAGTTCATATTCCAACCATGCCCGGCCATCGCCGTCCCGAACGGACAAAGTGCCAAGCGGCTGCCCGCACTGCGGAATTTCCAAATCCTTGGCTGAACCTTTATTGTATTCGACCCGTTTTTGCGCGAACGCTGGGTCGACAGGCACAAAAAGCGCCGCCCAGCAAAAACCCACCACCCAGGAAAACTTCACCATCTTTGCTCCCCACTAAGTTCGCTCCCATCATGCCGCAAATGATGTGTTTTTCAAGTGAAAGTTTCGTCGCGTCGCTCATTTTGGGGCGAGGTGTCCGTACAAAAATCTGCAATACCAGTTGTGCCGGCAAGAAGAAAAATTTTTCATGATGGGGATGTGCTGAAAAATCACCAATTCGATGTCTAACACGAAATAAAAATATTTTTTGTCACTATTAAAAACCGCGAACCGGCAATGATTTTATACAATATACAAAAAAATATAAGCATTTAAATGAAGCACGATCCAACAATTAAAAAGATATATTGTTTTAAAAATGGCTTTGGTAACGGTGACCAAAAAAGATATTCTCACGTCTCATCCTCATCCGGCCCATCGGCGTTGAGTTCGCCCAGATCATCATCGGCCGGCAAATCTTCGTCGTCCTCAATCAAGACGGCGTCGTCATCGGCGTCGACTTCGACCTCTGGGTCTTCTTCCGAAAAGCCGTCTTCGAGCGGGTCGGCGTCGGGCGTATCATCGCCGGCTTCTTCGTCATCGGCGTCGGTTCCGACGATCACCGGTTCGGCCTCGATGTCGATTTCTTTGGTTTCTTCGAGCTCGACCTCTTCTTCTTCCTCGACCTCTTCATCGGTTTCGGGCTTGGCCTCTTCTTCCTCGTCGAGGTCAGGCGTTGCGGCGGCGCGCACGCGCGTGCGTTTCACGCGCACGTCTTCATCATTCGGATCAAAGCTCGCCGCGCATTTGGGGCAGACCGCGGGACGCCGGCCGAGGTCATAAAATTTGGTTCCGCAAGTCGGGCAGATTTGCTTGTCACCCAAATCGATTTTCGGCAAAGGCGGCTCCGTGTTGAGGACGCGACGGCGTGGCCGTCGGCGCGCCGGTGGCGGCGTGGCGGAATGGAAGGCGGGTCGCTTGCCACGCGTTCATGGCGCTGTCAAAATGGTTTTTTCGGTTTTTGCGCCGATTTTTCTCTCAGGATTTCATGCTTTTTGTCGCCCACCCCGCTTTTGCGCTGCGCGGACGCGCCCCGGCGCCGCCCGATAAGTCGTTGTCGCATCGATCCTTGATCTTCGGCGCCTTGGCGCAAGGCCGTACGCAGATCCAACATTTGCTCGAAGGCGATGATGTGTTGCGCACGGCGGCGGCGATGCGCGCGCTCGGCGCAGAGGTGCGCCGTGTTGGGGATGGCGCTTATGTGGTCGAGAGCCCGGGCCGCTTGGGGCTTAACTCGCCGGCCTCGGTGCTTGATTTCGGCAATGCCGGCACTGGCGCGCGGCTCAGCATGGGCGCCATCGTCGGGGCGCGGCTGACCGCCAGCTTTACCGGCGATGCGAGCCTTTCCAAACGGCCGATGGGGCGGGTGATCGAGCCCTTGACGGCAATTGGCGCGAAAGCCTTGGGTCGCGACAAAGGATTGCTGCCCTTGACCTTGAGCGGGCGCGATCAATTGCAGCAGATCACCTGGCGCTCGCGGCAAGCCTCGGCCCAGGTCAAATCGGCGATCTTGCTGGCTGCCCTGGGGACCGAGGGCGAAACCGTGGTCATCGAGCCGCATCGCTCGCGCGCGCATACCGAAACGCTGCTCGCCGCCTTTGGCGTAGAGACGCAATCGGGGGTAGATGAGACCGGTGGCTGGCGCGTCAGCATCCGCGGCGGACAAGCCTTGCGCCCTGCCTCCGTCATCGTGCCGGGCGATCCGTCTTCGGCGGCGTTTGCGACCATTGCCGGCTTGATCGTCCCGCAATCGGACATCGTCATTGCCGGGGTCATGTTGGCGCCGGAGCGCGATGGGCTTTACCGAGCCTTGCGGCAAATGGGGGCTGATCTCAGCTTTGAGAATGAGCGCCGGGAGGCCGGCGAACAGGTCGCTGATCTGCGCGTGCGCGCCTCGAGCCTTCGCGCCATTACCACCGCGCCTGAGGATGCGGCCGCGATGATCGATGAGTTTCCGGCGCTGGCGATCGCTTGCGCGCGCGCGCACGGCGACAGCCGTCTGCAAGGGTTGGGCGAATTGCGGGTCAAGGAAAGCGATCGGCTGGCGGCGATCTTGGAGGGCTTGCGCGCCATCGGCGTTGCGGCGGGGGTTCAGGGGGGGGATCTGTGCATCAGCGGGATG